>CACEEB010000012.1 GCA_902558495.1 uncultured OM43 clade bacterium
ATGGCAATTAGGGACGAATATGCAAAAACCAAACCTCTTAAAGGAGCTTTGATTACTGGCTCTTTACATATGACTATTCAAACAGCTGTTTTAATAGAGACTCTAATTGAGCTGGGTGCAGAAGTTAGATGGGCCTCATGTAATATTTATTCAACACAAGATCATGCTGCGGCAGCCATTGCAAAAGGAGGGACTCCAGTTTTCGCTTTTAAGGGAGAATCATTGGATGAATATTGGGAATTCACTCATAGAATATTTGAATGGGAGGATGGTAAATTTTCTAATATGATTTTAGATGATGGCGGTGATGCAACCCTATTACTTCATATTGGTATCAAGGCTGAAAAAGATATTAAAGTATTGGATAATCCGGCTACAGAAGAGGAACTAGCTTTGTTTGCAGCTATTAAGAAAAAGCTATCAACTCATAAATCATGGTACTCTGATCGGATTAAGCATATAAAAGGGGTTACAGAGGAAACTACCACAGGTGTTCATCGTCTTTATCAAATGCATCGGGATGGTGAATTAGTTTTTCCTGCTATAAATGTAAATGATTCAGTAACCAAATCAAAATTTGACAATCTATATGGTTGTAGAGAATCATTGGTCGATGCCATTAAACGTGCAACCGATGTTATGGTTGCTGGTAAAGTGGCAGTTGTTGCAGGTTACGGTGATGTTGGCAAAGGTTCAGCACAAGCTTTGAGAGCTTTATCAGCGCAAGTGTGGGTGACTGAAGTTGATCCTATTTGTGCGCTTCAAGCAGCAATGGAAGGGTATAGAGTGGTCACAATGGATTACGCATGTGAACATGCAGATGTTTTTGTTACTGCTACTGGAAATCTGAATGTCATAAATTATAAACACATGAGCAAAATGAAAAATGAAGCCATCGTTTGCAATATAGGACATTTTGATAATGAGATTGATGTAGCATCCTTATCAGAATGTGTATGGGATGAGATAAAGCCACAAGTTGATCATGTAACATTTCCTGATGGCAAGAAAATTATTTTGTTAGCAAAAGGCAGATTAGTTAACCTAGGATGTGCAACGGGCCACCCCAGTTATGTTATGAGTTCATCTTTTGCAAATCAGGTTATTGCCCAAATTGAATTATTTAAAAATACTAGCGATTATTCATTAGGGGTTTATACATTGCCCAAACACTTAGATGAGAAAGTAGCCCGACTTCAGTTGAAGACCTTAAATGCAGAACTTACGCAACTTACAAATGAACAAGCCAATTACATAGGCGTTGATGCGGCAGGGCCGTTTAAGCCAGAGAAATATAGGTATTAAATTTATGCCCCAAATTCCACCATTTAGCTTTGAATTCTTTCCTCCAAGAACGGAGGAAGGCTCTCAAAATCTTTTGCAGACTGTTGATAAGTTAAATGCATTTAATCCTGAATTTTATTCAGTGACATTTGGTGCAGGTGGGTCTACAAAAGAAAAAACAATTGAAACTGTCGTGGATATTATGGGTACTGGGGCAGCAGCTGTACCTCATGTTTCTTGTATTTCTTCTACTAAAGAAGAAATTAAAGTTTTGCTTAATGATTATCAATCAAAAGATATTAAAAGAATAGTAGCTTTACGAGGTGATAATCCATCAGGCGTTGTAAGCTATGGTGATTTTAAATATGCAAATGAATTAGTAGAATTTATTCGTAAAGAGACAGGTGATTTTTTTCAAATTGAAGTTGCAGCCTATCCGGAGTTTCATCCTGAATCGTTATCGGTAAAAAATGATATTGATAGCTTACAAAGAAAGATAAATGCAGGGGCTAATGGCGCAATAACTCAATTCTTTTTTAACGTTGATGCTTATTTTAAGTTTGTAGAAGATTGCCAAAAGAAATCTATTAATGTACCAATAGTTCCAGGCGTTATGCCCATATATAATATTAAACAATTATCAAGGTTTGCAGGGAACTGTGGTGCTGAAATTCCTCGGTGGCTTAAGATGCGATTAGAAAATTATGATGATGATATCGAATCATTAAGGAGTTATGGAGTAGATATAATTTCTGAATTATGTGAAACACTCGTTCAATACAAGGTTCCAGGCATCCATTTTTACACATTAAATAAATCAGCAATAATCTCAAAAATTATTAATAATCTGCAAAATTAATGAATCACTAAACTATCCTTAGCATATAAAGCATCTTCAACAAATAAATAGTCATTCTCTTTTCCGTTATTCCACAGAGCCATCATTACCACCCATCTGATTTCATCGATTGTAATAATATTTTGGTTTAAGGCCATAGCACGATCAATTATAATCTCTCGTTCTGAGGGAGTTAAAACTTTCGCTTGCTCAAGGAATAGGACAAAACCAAGTCCATCTGCTGATATTTTTTTATATTCTTTATCAGTGAAAATTCTTAGATTTTCATTTTGAAATGATCTTTTTTCAGATGGATTTTTATCAGACATTGCTTTTAATTGGGAGAACCAATCAAATGCATCTTCTATATCTTCGTTATCAAATCCAGCAGCTTTTAACTCTAATGAAATATTGTTGTAATCAATATAATTCTTAGAGCTGAGATAATTTTCAAACATATAAATTAATAATTCAAACATAGGACTCCTTGTCATATATTGATAAATAAAATTTAGTAAAAAGAAGCATGGTTAAATAAAGAGAAATAATACCTTGAAGCAGTATAATTAGTAAGTAAGATGAATTGTTCTTTAATAATCAATATAAAATTAACTTATCAGCTTACTAACAATTAATCAACATTAAATAATGACCATTTTAAAAATACTTACATATCCTAATCCAAGACTATATAAAATTGCAAAACCTGTCGAGGAAATAAATAAGGAGCATCTAGACTTAATTAAAAATATGACCCGTACAATGTATGAGTGTAATGGCATAGGATTAGCTGCTACTCAAGTAGATTTTCATGAAAGAATCATAGTGATTGATATTTCAGAGGAAAAAAATAACCTGATTGTATTGATCAATCCAGATATTCTTGAAAGAACAGGGAGTCAAGAATATCAAGAAGGGTGCCTATCTGTACCTCACGTATTTGAAAAAGTAGAGAGATTTGAAAAGATAAAAGTCAAGGCTTTAGATCAGGATGGAAAACATTTTGAGTTTGAAGCAGAAGGGTTGTTATCAGTTTGTATTCAACATGAAGTAGACCATTTAGATGGGAAAGTTTTTGTTGATTATTTATCTACCCTTAAAAGGAATAGAATCAAATCTAAATTAATCAAAGTACAAAAAAAGAAATTAATAAATAATGAATAAAAAACTTAAAATTGTTTTTGCGGGAACTCCAAAATTTGCGGTACCGACTCTTGAAATAATTAGTAATGCATCATTTGAAATTATCTGTGTTTTAACACAGCCAGACAGGAAGGCTGGCAGAGGTATGAAGAAAATACCTAGTCATGTTAAAAATGCTGCTAATAAATTAGGGTTACCAATTATGCAACCCCAATCATTAAAAAGTCTTGAAGTTTTCAATGCTATAAAAGATCTGAAAGCAGATATCTTAGTTGTAGCAGCATATGGACTAATAATCCCTGAAAAAATATTAAATTTATTTCATAAAGGGTGCCTTAACGTGCATGCCTCTTTGTTACCCAGATGGAGAGGAGCAGCTCCAATTCATAGAGCTATTGAAAGTGGGGATAATAAAATTGGCGTAACTATCATGAAGGTTGTAAGCAAGCTTGACGCCGGGCCCATGATAAGAAAAATTAGTGTAGATTTATTAGATCAATCTACTGCAGGTGAGATGACCGATCTAATGTCATTAAAGGGTGCAGAACTAATGGCTGAGGTATTAGAAGATATAGCTAAAGGCAATGAAATAAAATTTACTCCTCAAGATGAAACTAAAGTAACTTACGCGAATAAAATAAATAAAATAGAAGGAAAATTAAATCTTGATGATAGCCCTGATAAATTGGTTAGAAAGATAAAGGCATTTAACCCCTATCCGGGAATCACGTATATATTTAGAAGCAAAATTTTAAAAATATGGGATGCTATCCCAATAAATTTATTACCTGTTAGAAATTTTTCGCCAGGAGATTTGATATCTATTGATAAAAAATTAATTTTAATTTTAAACCATGGTGCCTTAGAACTATATGAAGTTCAAATTGAAGGAGCAAATAAAATTAGTGGTAAAGATTTTATTACAAGATACAGCTTAGTCAATGGAGATACTTGCAAGTGATGCATGAGTCCCAAAGATATGCAGCTATTATTATTGATAAGATATTAGGAGGGACTAATTTAGATATAGCATTCAAAAATGTTTTTGAGAACGTAAAGGGACTTGAACATAAATCTCAAACTAAAGCCATAACTTATGGAGCCCTGAGATATATGGGGCAATCAAAATATTTAATTAAAAGTCTAGTAAGAAAAAAAATAGAAAATAGATTAGTCGAGTCGCTCATTCATGTAGCTTTATTTCAGTTATCACACGAGCCACATAATGATTTCACGATTGTAGACCAAGCGGTTAAAGCGACAAAAAAAATTGATTTAAGAAAAAGTAATTTTGTTAATGCTGTCCTTAGAAATTTTTTAAGAAATAAAGATGTTTTAACAAAAAGATTTTTGGAGCAAGAGGAGGGTCAATTTAATTATCCAATTTGGTGGATACAAAAGGTAAAAAAACAATATAAGAGTGATTGGGAGAATATTTTAAATATTGGAAATGGCCATCCTCCAATGACAATTAGGATAAATAAACGAAAAATTATTACGAAGGAATATAAAGAGCTGCTGAAAGAAAATGAAATTTCTTTTATTACACTTGCTAATGAAGCTTTAATTTTAAAGGATGCAAATAATGTCAAAGAAATACCGGGCTTTGATAATGGATTATTTTCTGTTCAAGATTTTGGTGCTCAATTAGCATCAGCTCTATTAGATTTAAAAAATAACTATTTAGTATTAGATGCTTGTGCTGCACCTGGGGGGAAAACTACAAGTATGCTTGAAAACTCAAATATTAATTTGATTGCTTTGGAAAAAAGTACTCATAGAGCTAGGAAAATTATAGAAAATTTAAAAAGATTAAAATTAGAGGCGACTGTTATTACGCAACCACTTGATAATAAAAATAAATGGTGGAATAAAAAGCAATTTGATCGTATCTTACTTGATGTACCTTGCTCAGCATCAGGTATTGTGAGAAGACATGTTGATATGAAGTGGTTAAGAAGACTAAGTGATTTGAGAAAATTTGCATATATACAATTAGATTTGCTTAACAATGCTTGGCCATTATTAAAACCTCAAGGTAAACTCTTATATGTAACCTGTTCTATTTTTAAAGAGGAGAATGAGGAGGTTATATCAAAGTTCTGTGATAATAGGCAGGATGTAAAAAGGGGGGAATTAAAATTTCCAAAAAATGTTCAACATTTAAAAAATCAACTAGTCCCTACAAAATATCATGATGGGCTGTATTATGAAATTCTTGAAAAAAAATAGCATTGTAATTATTTTTTTAGTAGGGAGCGTCTTTTATTCTTTGTCTTCAATAGCAGCAGTAAAAAATATTATTGTGAATAATTTATCCATAACTCAGGATGGCAAAGACATATTTGTTGATTTTGATCAGGAACTTTATTTAACATCTAAAATGATAGATGGTCTAAAAAATGGAATCGTGCTGGTATTTGACATTAATTTTATCCTTACTAGAGATATCCCTTATTGGTTTGATGACATAATCCTAGTTAAAAAAAGCAGGTATAAAATTAAATATAGAAATTTGCTTGAAAAATTTGAGGTTATCGATATTAATGGGGAGAAAGTATTTTTTAAAGATCTTCAAGCAGCTCTGAAACACCTTAAAACCATTAAAAAATGGTATGCAGGAAATGTAAATGAAAAAGAAAAAAACTTATTGGCTAGTTTAAGGATACAATTAAACAAAAACCATCTCCCAAAACCATTGCAAATCAATATCAAAGATAAAATATGGGACTTTCAATCAAAAGAAATAACAAGGTATATTGAGGTGAATAATTGAGATACCTAATTTCAATAATATCTCTCATAGGAATCACCCTTCTGATATTGCTTGCAAAATCATTAGGTAATACAGATTTATTATCAACAGAAACATTCAGATTACTATTTATATTTAATATTCTTTTTATCGCTGCACTAGTTCTACTAATTGCTATTCAGATTTTTAGGCTTTTAAATAGTATAAAAAAGGAAATTGTTGGAAGTAAATTAACTCTAAGATTAGTAATTTCCTTTGCTTTAATGGTGATAATTCCAGTATCTATTGTTTATTTAGTTTCAGTTAATTTTTTAACAAAATCTATTAATTCATGGTTTGATGTAAAAGTTGAGTCAGCCTTGGAGGGTGGCTTAAGTTTAGGACAAAAAACATTAAATATCTTAATGAGAGATATTGAATTAAAAGGAAGAAGTATTGCATATACAATTGGAAATACCGCAACCAATGAGCAAGGTATGGTTTTAAGGGATATGCGGGAGAAGTTTAATCTTGAAGAGGTCGTAATCTATGATAATCAACTAAATATCCTTGCTTTATCAAGTGCAAATGACTCACAAATTCCAGTAATACCAAAATACGAAGATATTGAAAGATCAACTAACGAATTTTATGGTGTTATTGAGGAAGTAAACGAAAGGATTTTACTAAGAGCATATTTACCTATTATCTCAAACCAAGAAATTGAATTAAGAAATACTTTTTTGGAGATAAAGCAGTTAATACCAAGTGAAATTACTAATCTTGCCCTTTCTGTAGAGTCTGTTTATGACGACTACAAAAGATTAGCATATAGCAGAAAATCTCTAAATATTATTTATACCTTAACTTTAACTTTGGTATTAATGTTAGCTATATTATCTGCAGTATCTATTTCTTTTGTAATAAGTAGAAGATTTTCAGAGCCCTTATCGCAATTAGCTGCTGCCACTAAAGAAATATCTAAGGGTAATTTCAAAAAAACAATTCCAGAACAAGGAAAAAAAGATGAGCTAGGTCTTTTGGTAACATCCTTCAATAGCATGACAAAGCAATTAGATTCTGCAACTCAAAATGCCGAAAACAACCAACATAGACTTGAGCTATCTAGAATGTTTTTGGATACAATTCTTACAAATCTATCTTCGGGGGTTATTGTAATCGATCAAGGTATGAGAATTAGGCTTCATAATCCTGCTGGCCTTAAAACTCTTCAATTAGGAAGAGCTAAAGTTATAAATAAAATTCTAGGTGAAGTATTGTCAAAAAATAATAAGATTTACAAACCAATCGTTGATTATATTTATTCACATGTGAAGGGGAAGAATACTATAAAGGGATTCAGTCAGGAATTTAAAATTAAAACTAACGATAAAGAAAAAATAATTAGAGTACAAATGAATTCTATAAAACAAGACGGAGATTTAAACTATATATTGTTATTTGATGATATAACTGAGGTGACTGAAGGTCAAAGGCATCAGGCGTGGTCTGAAGTGGCAAGAAGACTTGCTCATGAAATCAAAAATCCTTTGACCCCCATTCAATTATCAGCTGAAAGGGTTGAACACAAACTAAAAAATAAATTAAATAAAGTGGATAAAAATATTTTATCTAAAGCAACTCATACAATAATAAATCAAGTTAACGCCTTAAAGATTATGGTAAATGAATTCTCAGATTATGCCCGGCCAGCAAAAATTGAAAAAACTCTTATAAATATAGATTTATTAATAAATGATGTGAAAGATTTATATGAAGCTGTGGATATTGAAATAAATTATGAGCAACCACAAAAAAATCTATTTGTTCATGGGGATGAAAATAAGCTTAGGCAAGTTCTGGTAAATTTAATAGATAATGCAAAAGATGCTATGAATAACGTCAATAACCCACTAATTAATTTAAGAATAGAAGAACATAAAAATGAATTATATTTAATAGTGAAAGATAATGGCACAGGTGTTTCTAAAGATGTTATTTCTAATATTTTTGAGCCTTATGTAACATCTAAATCTCATGGCACAGGACTTGGTTTAGCTATTGTATTAAAAATAATTGATGAACATAATGGCACTATTTCTATTAAAAATAATAAAGGTGTGGGTACAACAGTTCTAATCAAATTACCCCTGATTAAAAATGAAAAAAGCTAAGATCTTAATTGTTGATGATGAGGCTGATATTAGAGAGTCACTTAATGAAATATTAGTTGATGAAGGCTATAAAGTTTATGTTGCTCAAAACTCAGAGGAAGCAAATAAAATCCAAAAGAGTGAAAGTTTAGACCTAATTTTATTAGATATTTGGATGCCAGATTGCGATGGTATTTCGTTACTAAAAGATTGGAAAAAATCAAATAATTTAAAGTGTCCTGTTGTAATGATGTCTGGCCATGGAAATATAGATACTGCGATTGAAGCTACAAAAATTGGGGCACTTGATTTTCTAGAAAAACCTATAGCACTTCAAAAATTATTAAAAACAATAAGTAATAGTTTGAAGTCCTCAATAAATATTTCTAAATTAAATAGGGACTTTATTGAGCTAAGTGAGCAAGCTTGTGTAAAAAGCTTAAGAGGTGAGCTAAAGTCAATAAAACAAGAAAATTTAATTTGTATCGAAGGGTCACAAGGTAATTTTTTAAATATTGTTTTGGAATATCTTTTTGAAAATGATCTATTTAAATTAGAGGCGGATAGTGATTTTGATATAACTTTAATAAAAAAAATACAAGCGAAAGGAATGAATAACTTACTCATAAATCATTATGAAAGGCTATCCAATTTCAGTAAAGATGAATTAATAAATATTATTGACGTTTATAGTGAACATAAAATAAAAGTCATAATTGTCGATAAAAGATTAAATATTTTTAAATCATTTCTGACGGGAGCAAAACCTTTTAATAAACATTTTATATCGTTACCAGTTTCCAAAAATACTGACTTAATTCCAGACTATGCAAAAGCTTTTTTGGATTTTTATATATCTCAAAATTTAAATATGTCTTATAAGTATTTTGATATTTCAGCATTAAATTTATTAAGGCTAAATTCTTATTTCCTTAATATTGATTTTTTAGATCAATGTGTATCAGTTCTTTTAAGTCAAACTACTGGAGAAACTATAAATGCTGAAGATATTAATCAATTCTTAAGTAGTGTTGAAAATAAAAAACAAGAAAATACTAAAAATATGCAAAATAATGATATTTATCGGAAAACTCTAAGAAAGGCTAGGGAAGAATTTGAGAGGGAGTATTTCAGTTTTTATATCAAGCAAGGTACCTCAACTTCAGAGATTGCGAAAATATCTGGAATTGAAAGAACTCACCTATATAGAAAATTAAAACAGCTTGGATTGAATAATAAATAATTACTTAAATTCAGTTATGACAGGGGTATGATCTGAAGGTCTCTCGAGCTTTCTTGGTCCCTCATCAATGTAAGATTTAAATAAATTCTTGTTGAGGGAGTTGCTTGAAAGTATATGATCGATTCTCATACCTAAATTTCTTCTATAACCTGCCATTCGATAGTCCCACCAAGAATATAATTGATCATCTGGATTTAAATTCCTAAAACTATCAATAAAACCATTGTTAATTATTTTATTAAAATAATCCCTTTCTTTGGGTGAAACCAATATTTTACCGATCCATTCATCAGGGTTATGACAGTCTTTATCACTAGGAGCAATATTAAAATCCCCAGTAAGGATTACATGTTCATTCTTACTAAGTAAATTTTTAGACCATTCACAAAAAGAATCTAACCATTGTATTTTATAATGAAATTTATCTGAATCTAATGATTGTCCATTTGGGATGTAAGCACTTACAACTTGCACTAAACCAAGTTTTTCTGATGGGTATTGGCCAGTAATGATTCTTTTTTGAGGATCGTTAAAATTAGGTAGATCATAAGTGATTTTTTGTAAAGGCAAATTACTAATAATAGCTACACCATTATAAGTTTTTTGCCCATTATGATAAGACTCATAGCCTATAGATGAAAATGCATCATGAGAGAATTTTTCATTGGTTTGTTTTGTTTCTTGAATACATAGGATATCCGGCTTATTTGATTTGATCCAATCAATAACATGCTCTAATCTAACATTGAGAGAATTAACATTCCAGGTAACAACTTTCATTAAGAATTTAAGCCAGAATGGATCAATAAAGCATCAATTTTTGGCTTCCTACCTCTAAATGCTACAAAAGATTTTAAAGCAGATCTAGAGCCTCCTCTAGCTAAAACTTCCCTACGAAACTTCTTACCGATAGTTCTAGAAAAAACACCTTTTTCCTCAAATAAACTATAAACATCTGCTGATAATACTTCAGCCCATTTATAACTATAATATCCTGCAGCATAACCCCCCGCAAAAATATGTGAAAAGCTATGTGGAAATCTATTCCATTTGGGAGGCCTTACTACTGCAATATCATTTCTAACCTTTTCAAGAAGATCTAAAAAGTTTTTACTTTTTGGATCATACTTCGAGCTATGCAGTAAAATATCAAACAATGCAAATTCGACTTGCCTTAGAGTTTGCATTCCTGATTGGAAGTTTTTTGCTGCAATCATTTTATTAAAAAGACTTTTTGGCATAGTTTTTTTTGTATCAACATGTTCGGTCATATCTCTTATAACTGACCATTCCCAACAAAAATTTTCCATAAATTGACTAGGAAGCTCAACTGCATCCCATTCAACATTTTTAATTCCAGACACACTATAATTATCTATTTCAGTAAGAAGGTGATGAAGGCCATGACCAAATTCATGAAATAAAGTGATAACTTCATCATGAGTAAAGTAAGCTGGTTTTCCTCTTGAAGGGCCAGAAAAATTACATGTAAGGAATGCTATAGGGGTTGAATGCATATCATCGAACTTGAACCGAGCTCTGGCATCATCCATCCAAGCACCACCCCTTTTATTTTTACGTGCATATAAATCAAGATAGAAATGACCGATAGATTGATTATTGTTATCATAAATTTCATAAAACTCAACATCTTTGTGCCATACATCGGCATTTTTTTTAAGAATCTTGACCCCATAAATTTTATTCACCAACTTAAATAATCCATTTAAAACTTTAGGTTTGGGGAAGTAGTTTTTGATTTCAAGATCAGAAAAATTAAATTTCTTTTCTTTAATTATTTCTGAAAGGTATGCGATATCCCAGGCTTCAATGTTATCAATCTTAAATTTCTTTGCAATTTCATTTAAATCCTTCATATCTTTCTTAGCATGAGGCTTTGCTTTTTTTGCTAATTTATTTAAAAATTTAATTACCTCATTACTTGAATTAGCCATTTTGGTGACTAGTGACATTTCTGCATAATTTTCATATGATAATAAGGAGGCTAATTTTTGTTTTAATAATAAAATTTCATTAATACAAGGGCCGTTATCTAATTTTTTATTAGATAATTCAGATGCCTTTGTGGCATATGCTCGGTACATATCTTCTCTAAGTTTCCTATTTTTTGCATATTGCATCAATGGAATGTAACTCGGAACATCAAGAGTGAAAAGCCATCCCTTTTTATTATTTTCTTTAGCAAGCATACGTGCTTTATTTAACACTTCTTCTGGCACACCTTCAACTTCAATTTTTGATTCAGTATAGAGGGAAAACTCATTAATTGAATCGAGTATATTTTCTTCGAATTGAGAGCTTAATTTGGATAGGTTGGACTTTATTAATTTAAATGATTCACGTTTGTTTTTAGGTAACCCTATACCACCTAATTCAAAGCCTTTTAATTCATCATTAACTATTTTTTTTTGAATAGTATTTAATCCAACATTGCGCTCTTTTTCTTTTAGATATTGATAGCCTTTAAATATTTTTAAGTTTTGGGCTAATTCGGAATAATAATTAGTAATTTTAATTAAGTTCTTGTTGTATTCTTTTCTTAATGATTCGGAGTTCATTACTGAATTAATATGTGATATCTGCGACCATACTCTACTGAGCTTCTCATCTATTTTTTCGAGGGGCTCTACAAAGTTGTTCCAGTTTGCTTTGGTGCTATTTTTTTCAATATCCTTGATAACTAATTTATTTGATTGAAGTATCTTATCAATAGCATTACTTACGTGTTTTGCATCTATTTTAGAAAACTCAGGAAATTTACTGTTATTTAGTAATGGATTATTAATTTTTTAGGCCTCCATAGGTATCTAGTTACAGATTAATTTTGTTAAGTAAAGTTTCTATTTTTTCAGAATCATTTTGTTTTAAAACTTTATTCGACATTGATCTAAGTTTGGTTGCATCTGATTCTAATATTTGTTTCTTAACAGTTAATATGCTTGATGGGTGCATCGAGAAATTAGTTAGACCCATACCAATAAATAATTTGGTAAGTTTTGGATCACCAGCCATCTCTCCGCATACAGAAACATCTTTATTGAATTTTTTAGCAGCATCAATTGTATTTGAAATTAATTTTAAAATTGCTGGATGAATTGAATTGTATAAATGAGATACGCTATCATCTGTTCTGTCGATTGCAAGTGTATATTGAATTAAATCATTAGTACCTATTGATAAAAAATCCAATTCAGCTGCAAAAGCTTCAGCATTAATTGCTACTGCAGGAATCTCAATCATACCCCCAATAAGAATTTCATTATCAAATTTTATTTTCTCTAAAACTAATGATTCTTTTGCTCTTTTTATTAATAATTTAACTTGCTTTAGCTCCCCTAAAGATGAAAGCATGGGAATTAATATTCTAATTTTCCCAAAAGCTGATGCTTTTAAAATAGCCCTTAATTGAGTAATGAATAAATGAGGTTGAGATAAGCACAATCTAATTGCTCTTAATCCTAATGCAGGGTTTGTTGCCTGAGTCTTATCTGCAGCAGTTGTTTTATCAGCACCTGAGTCAAGTGTTCTGATAACAACAGTTCTACCTTTCATAGATTTAGCTATAGATCTATAAGTTTCATATTGTTCTTGTTCACCAGGTAACTGTTTACGGTTCATAAATAAAAATTCTGTTCTAAATAAGCCAATTCCAGCAGCTTTGCAATCAAGTACAGACTTAACATCACTAAGGTCCTCAATATTAGCCATTAAAGAAATTTCTTTTTTATCTAGAGTTTTACTCGGAATATTTTTTATTTTCTTTAACTTTTTTTTCTCAATTATCCATTGATTTTTTTTATACTCATATTCTTTTAAGATATGTTTATTGGGATTTATAATAGCTATCCCGTTGTCCCCATCAACAATGACCGTATCATTATTGTTTATAATTTTTCTTGCATTCTTAACCGCTACTATAGAAGGAATATTTAAGCCTCTTGCAAGAATTGCCGTATGAGAATTAGTACCTCCATGCTCAGTAATGAAAGCAGCATAACTATTTTTTTTAAATTGCAAGGCATCTGCTGGAGATATGTCATGAGCTATTAAAATATTTGATGGATTTTGAGTTTTAGATATTTGCTTTTGATGGCCAAGAAGGGCTTTGATAATTCTTTCTGCGACTTGAGCAGCATCAAGCTTTCTTTCCTTAATATATGCGTCATCAATATCATCAAACTTTGACAATAGATTATCAAGTTGACTTTTTATAGCCCATTCTGCATTACATTGTTCTTTTTTGATTATTTGTTGGGGATTTAATGAAAAATTATTATCTTCAAGCATCATTAAATGAATATCAATGAAAGATTCAAAGTTATTTGATGATTTTTTTTGCAACTCTTTCTTAATATTTACTAGATCACTTTTAACGGTATTAATTGCTTGAGATAATCTCTTAATCTCATCTTTAATTGTATCTTTTTTTATTTTATAATAATGAACTTCCATCAACGCATTTGTCACCAAATTAGCTTTTCCAATTGCTATACCTGAAGAAACAGAAATTCCGTGAACGTTGAATGTGCTCATTCTTCTTCCCCAAAACGACTCTTAATTAATTTCTTTATCTGATTTGTTGCTTCTTTTTCATCATTTCCTTCAGCTAAAATAGTTATTTTTGATTTATGGGGTACTGCAAGCATTAAAATATCCATCATATTTTTTGCACTAATTTTATTATCATCTTTTAAAATCCATATATTTGATGAATATTGACCACAAAGCTCAGCGAGCTTACTTGATGGTCTAGCATGTAAACCAAGTTTATTAATTATTTGTATTTGTGTTTTTATCATCATTGTTTACATCAAAAATATTTTCTTTTCCATACTTTAAACATATTTTGATAAGATCATCTAGGGCTAAAGCTCTACTTGTTAATGCCTGCATAAGCATTGGGAGATTAATTCCAGTTATTACCTCATACTTTTTAGGATAGATAAGTTTTTTTAGAATATTTGTAGGAGTTGCTCCATAAATATCTGACATAACTAAAACTCCTTTTCCGGTATCTAGACTATTTAATTTTTCTTGGATAGTTTTTTCATAAGAGTTAATATCAATATTTGAATTTATGGATATATAGTCAATGTTGTTAGGCTCTTTGCCTAATATATGAATCGCACTATTGTAAAGAGCAAGACCAATATCTCCATGAGTTACCAATAATATTCCAACCATTTATATTAAATCCTCTTTTTTGCTTTTTCGAGATTCGCGTTGGTGATGGTCTGAAGATTTTTCCTTAAATCTTATAACTTGTTTATCAAGTTTACTAATTAGTATTTCTATTGCATGGTACATGTCATCATTACTGGCTTCAGCATGGATATCATACTTTGGTAAATGGATTGTTGCCTCAGCAATATGCATTTTTTTTTCGACAGTTAAAGTAAACTTTACATCAATAACATTACTGAAGTGATTTGTAATTTTGTTAAATTTATTTCGAATATGTTCTTCGATCGATGGAGTAATATCGATATGATGACATGTAATTTTGAGATTCATTATTTATCCTTAAAATTAAATCTTTCTTTGGCTAGAAGGGAGTATCTTTAAAATACCTCTATATTTTGAAATAGTCCTCCTAGCAATATTAATGCCTTCCTCACTAAGAATCAAAACAATTTTTTCATCAGAATATGGTTTTTTATGGTCTTCATTATCAATAATATACTTAATCTTCGTAAGTATTGCTTTTGATGACATTGAATTGTCTTCATTTTTATTTATTTTTCCACTAAAAAAATATTTAAGTTCGTAGAGACCATGAGGGGTTTGGATAAATTTATTATTAGTAACTCTTGAAATAGTAGATTCATGAAGTTCTAGTTCTGAGGCAACGTCTTTAAGAGATAATGGTGTGATAAAAGATTCTCCACTTTCTAAAAATTTTATTTGTTGCTTCATTATTTCTCTCGAAACTCTTAGAAGAGTTATTGATCGTTGGTTAAGATTTTTAATTAACCATTTGGCCTCTTGGAATTTTTCTTTAAGGTTGGCATAATTTTTATCGCTTTTATCAGTTATAAGAGCATCATAATCCTCTATTAATTTGACTTTATTAAACTCATCTTCATTAAGATAAACCTCCCACTTATTATTCTGAAAGTTTATGTTTATATCATTTTTTATATACTCATTTGGTAATATTTTTTTAAATATTTGTCCTGGTTTTGGATTGAGTTGTTTTATCAACTTTATGGCTTCATCTAAATCTTCCCCAGAACAATTTATTAATTTTTTTAACTCTTCATAATTTTTATTCCCTAAAAGATTTAAATATTCTTTTACTATTTTTTTAGAAATAGCTAAATATTTTGAATTTTTAATAATATTTAATTGTAATAATAAACACTCAGATAAATCTCTGGCCCCAATACCAGGAAGTGACAATTGTTGTATAAGTTTTAATAATTTTTCTAATTCATTCCTTTGAGATGGTGGAGAGCATGGTATATTTTCGGCAATTACTTCAATAGGCTCAGATAAATAACCATCATCATTTATAGAATCTATTAAAAAAGAAAAAATAAGTTGATCACGTTCTGAAAAGGAAAAAATCCCTATATTTTCAACTAAATAATCCTTTAGGCTTTGATTTTGTGATTGATTTTCAAAAATATCATAATAGCTATCCGTATTACCTTGAGCTTCTATATGTGATTTTTTAGCATCATAAGAATTTTCTTTTTCTAAAAAAATATTATCCTTTATATATTCTTCGATTAATTGATCAAGTTCAGCTTGTGAAGCTTGAAGAAATTTTAACGATTGTTGGAGCAGCGGCGTTAGTTTTAAAGACTGGGAGAGTTTTAGGTTATAGCTTAATTTCATTTAAAGAATAAAATTTTTGCCAAGATAAATATCTTTTACATTTTGGTTGGAGGCAATTTCATTTGGAGCTCCAGAAGCAAATATTTTTCCTTGGTTGACAATATATGCCCTATCACATATTCCTAAGGTTTCTCTAACATTATGATCGGTTATAAGGATACCAATCCCTAAAGATGCAAGATGAGTAATAATTTTTTGAATATCAAGCACTGCTATAGGGTCAATTCCAGCAAAAGGTTCGTCTAATAAAATAAATTTTGGGTCAGTAGCTAAGCACCTGGCAATTTCAACTCGCCTTCTCTCCCCACCAGAAAGACTTACTGCTTGATTATTTTTTATATGTTCAATGTTTAATTCATTTAGCAATGATTCTAATTTTTTTTTTCGACTTTCTTCAGGGATATTTCTCAATTCTAGTATTGATAAAATATTTTCACTAACTGTTAATTTTCTAAAAATAGATGGTTCTTGGGGTAAGTATGATATACCAAGTTTAGACCTGCTGTGAATAGGCATTTTTGATAGATTTTTGTTATCAATTGATATTGAGCCGTGATCTGCAGATACAAGTCCTACTATCATATAAAATGATGTAGTTTTACCAGCACCGTTCGGCCCTAGCAAGCCAATAACCTCACCGCTTTTTACGCTGAGCGAGATATCTTTAACAACAATATTTTTATTATATTGTTTTCTTATATTTTGGATATTTAATTCAGGCATATTATTAATTATTTTTCTTTGGATTTATTATTGCTTTTGTTCGTCTTTTTTTAACTGTTCCATCGTTATTTTCATTTTTTGAGCTATCAGACATTGCTTGTGCAATTTCTGCGTTAGCATCATAAACAATATAATCTCCCATTACGATATCATTTCCTCTTTTTACAGTAGCATCTTTGTAAATGTGTACTTTATCCATATGACCGTCATAATCAATTCTCTGGCCTATGCCTTCAATATACTCATCTAACCCATCTCTTTTTTGTTTAAATGTTGTTGGGTTGCCAATCGAAGTACTGTGTTGGAATCCTTGGTTATCCTCTCGAACAACTAATTTGTCTGCTCTAATAATAAGAGTTCCTTGAGTGAGTATGACATCCCCTTGATAAGTACTTGTATTTTTGGTGTCATCAACAGTCATGGTATCGGATTCAATTTCAATAGGCTTTTCTCTATCAGCTTTTTCTGCAAAAGCAATTTTAGTGGAAAATAGAAAAAATAATGAAATATAAAAAAATCTTATCATTTTTATTATATGAGTATTATTTTTGTGTATTCTCATAATGAACCTTAACATTGCTTAATAATTTTATTGTATTTTCTTTTCTGTCATATTTCATTCCAATTCCATCAATTTCAATATTGGGCTCTTGTATTATCTTCACTGGTTTTTTGGAAAACACTATATCCTCGGTAGGAACAATATTCAATTGACTTGTGTATAGCGACATTAATTTTTTTGAGTTATTTGGTAGTCTATTCAAGATAACATTTTCTTTTATAATTATTTCATCACCTTGATTTTTTATTTCTCCAGATTCACCTGATATATTTGAGATAGGTTTACTATCTTTATACTTTACAAATTTTGGTTGAAGGAGCAATGTTTTTTCAGAGTGTTTGTAGTTTTTCATTTCTTTACCAGTGAAAATATATTTGATAGTTCCAGCTTCATTCATATGTTTGGATGAAAAATTTCTTAAATAAAAATCTGCAGCATTATTTAAATTCTTTGCATCTTCTAAAAGTTCTTTTTTAACTTCTTGGTTTAGCCAAAAAGATATTAAGGCGATAAAAAGTATGAATATTAAAGCAAAAATTGATGATAATTTATTATCCATATTAAATTATTTTTTGTTTAAGAAGAACATGAAGATTAACTATGCCGGTTGGATTATTCTTATCATTTCTTACTATAAAGCCACTAATTTTTGACTTTTCCATAATATTAACTGCTTCAATAGCCAGTTGATTTTCATTAAGCGTAATAGGTTTTTTAGACATGCATTCCGAAATTGGAGAGTTTATATCCTTCTGCTTTAATAAGGCTCTTCTTAGATCACCATCAGTAAAAATTCCTACGATAGTATTTTTTTCATCCACAATAGCTGTAAAACCAACCTTTTTATCTGATATTTCTATAATTGCATCGCCCAGACTAGATTTATGATTAATTTTTGGAACATCTGCGTTTTTAAGCATAATATCTCTAATTCTAATTAAATTATTTTTCCCTAAATTACCACCCGGATGTGAATTTTTAAAGTCTTGCACCGAGAATCCTTTTTCTTCTAAAACACAAATAGCGAGAGCATCGCCGAGTGCGAGTGCGACTGTAGAGCTAGCTGTTGGAGCTAACCCAAGTGGACACGCCTCTTTTTCCACAACTATATTAATATTAATATCACTTTGAAGTGCTAAATCTGAATTTATATCATTTGTTACAGAAATAATTTTGGCGCCAATTCTTTTGATATTAGGAATGATAGAGATTAGCTCTTCACTTTTTCCAGAGTTAGAAAAAAATATTACAACATCCTCTTTCATTATCATTCCAAGATCACCGTGACTTGCCTCACCTGGGTGCATAAAGAAGGCAGGAGTTCCCGTACTTGACATTGTGGAAGATATTTTTCTTCCAATATGCCCAGATTTACCCATGCCACTAACAACTATTCTTCCCTTGCATTGAGTAATGAGTTTAACTGCTATAGCAAAATTATCATTGATATTATTTAATGTATTATAAATTTCATCTGCTTCTATTTTTAATACTCTTTTGGCATTGTCAATAATATTTTTTTGATTAATTGTCATGATTAAATTTTATATTAAAACGATAGTATAAAAGGGTTTAATAGTAGAATAAAGTTATTACGCTTATTCTAAGTTTAAAGACATGCTGGAATCTATTGAATTAATAATTATTTTACTATTGGTTTGTTCTGTTGTTTTTTTGACAGTCTTCAAATATTTTAAGCTGTCTGCCACTATTGCCTATTTTGCAGTGGGTATTCTTTTAGGTCCCAGCGGTGCAGGAATTTTATATGATAGTGATTCAATAAGGCATTTTGTAGAATTTGGTATTGTATTTCTTATGTTTTCAATTGGACTTGAATTTAGCCTCCCAAAGTTAAATTCAATGAGAGGAATATTATTCGGGTTGGGTGGAGCCCAAGTACTTATAACATTAGCTACAACTTTTTTTGTATCAAGATTATTTGGGTTAGATCTTGCAATGGCTTTTGTAATTGGTAGTGCGTTGACTATGTCATCTACGGCAATTGTTTCAAAAATTTTAATAGAACGTATAGATTTAAATAGTCGCCACGGACGACTTTCGATAGGTATTTTATTATTTCAGGATATTGCAGTCATACCTATCCTGATATTGTTACCTGCACTAAGTTCATCAGCAATAGATATTAATACTTTATTTATCCCTATTATTGTAAAAATAGCTGTTTTATTAAGTATTTTATTTTGGTTGGGTAAACCAATTATAAATTTTTGGTTTGGTTTGGTGGCCCAACAAAAATCAAGAGAGCTATTTGTTTTAAATGTATTGATGGTTACCATGTTCTTTGCGTACCTTACTCATCTTGCAGGATTATCTTATGCATTAGGAGCCTTTTTAGCTGGCATGCTAATTTCCGAGACACGATATCGATATCAGGTTGAGTCAGATATTGCATCATTTAGAGATATTCTTTTAGGGCTATTTTTTATTAGTGTCGGTATGATGCTAAATCTAAATATTTTTATAGAATATTTATGGATTATTATCACCATTTTTATTGGTTACAGCTTATTTAAAGCTACTCTAATTGCATTACTTACAAAAGCCTTTAAATATGAATTTGGCGTTGGAATAAGAACAGGAATTATCTTAGGCCAAGCTGGAGAGTTTAGTTTTGTTATTTTAGCCCTAGCTAAAGAGCAAAATATTATTGGCGGTGATATTCTTCAAATTATTTTGTCAGTTTGTTTATTATCAATGATTTGTGCGCCTTTCGTAATACCTTACAATGGTCGAATAGCACGATTCTTGTCAAAAAGTTATATAAAAAATAGCCAAAAAAATATAGATAAGATAAATGATATTGGTCACAATTTGAGTGACCATGTCATCTTATGTGGATATGGACGAAGCGGTCAATTCTTAGGAAGATTCCTGAAGGAGGAGCATATTCCTTTTATAGCGATTGATATGGATTTAAATAGAGTTAATGATGCATCTAACGCCGGTGAACTTGTTATGTATGGAGATGCTAGCAGGAGAGTAGTCCTTAATGCTGCCGGAATAAAAAATTGTAAAGCAGTAATAATAACTTATGCTGATGACCGCGCTTCATCAAAAGTTTTGACAGTCGTTCGCGAGACTTATTTGGATTTACCAGTCATTGTTAGAACTGCTGATGAATCATCTATTGCTTTATTGCAAAAGGAGGGAGCTACTGAAGTTGTTCCAGAGGTACTAGAAGGTAGTCTCATGTTGGGATCTCATGCGCTAATGGTTCTTGGTATTCCTTTAGGTAGAATAGTAAAAAAAATTAGGTCATTTAGGTCTGAACGTTATGCAATGTTTAGAGGTTACTTTAAAGGTTCAACAGATATTTCAGATGATTTTAGTGGAGAAGAGCAATTAGAATTACATTCAATTGAGGTTAAGCGAAATCCACTTTTAATGGGAAGTAAACTAGAGAATATTCGTTTTGAGGATTTCAATATTCAGATACAGTATCTAAGACGACCTAATATGCTTGAAAATATTGAACCTAGATCAGATATTATTCTTGATAACGGAGACATCCTAGTTATTCTTGGCATGCAACAAAATATTAATCATTTTGAAAAGTATATTTCTTCTGGAAAAATAATTTCATGAGTAATGGAAAAATTGCAGTTATTGGAGGAGGGATTATTGGTTGTATATCCGCAATTGAAATTAAAAAAAAAGGATTTGATGTAACAGTTTTTGACCAATCTAAAATTGGACATGCTTCATCATGGGCTTCAGGTGGAATTTTATTTCCATTGATGCCATGGGATTATTTAAAAAAAGTCTATGATTTATGTAAAAGCTCAACTAATTATTATGAGCAATTATCCAAAGATTTAATTCAGAAAACAGGAATAGATCCGCAGTTTCAGGAGTCAGACCTAACTATTATTGACCCACTTAATATTGGTGAAATACAAAAATGGTGTAAACAAAATAATATTGAAACTTCTATTAATGAAGCTACGTGCAAAAGAAAAATTATCCTTAAAAAAATATTTCAAATAAGACCCCCCCGTTTAATGAAAGCTTTAAGAAAATATATGGAAACTCTGGGTATAAATATTATTGAGAATAAAAAAATTATAAGTTTTGACGCAAACAAGTGTGAAATAACGAGTTGTACCACTTCGGACGGTAAAGTTTTTATGGCAGAAGCATTTCTTTTAAGTTCAGGAGCTTGGACTTCAAGTATATTAGAAGAATATAGAGATAATGTTTTTCCAATTAAAGGACAAATGATTCAGTATCCTAATACTGGTTTAAAGTTGAAAAACATATTATATGAGGATGGATTTTATCTAATTCCAAGAAGGGATGGAGTCCTAATAGCTGGAAGTACTTTAGAAAAAGTTGGTTTTAACTCACAAGAAAATATTAAAAATATAGATAATTTAAAGAGAAAGGCTGAAAAAATCATACCTGAATTAAAGACAATAAAAATTGCAAAATCATGGCATGGTTTTAGACCTGGGACTGTAGACAATATTCCAATTACAGAAAAGCATAAGGATTATAATAATTTATTTTTAAATTTTGGACATCACAGGTATGGAGTTGCAATGGCACCGCAATCGGCAAGAATCATAACAGATCTAATTTCCGTCGACGTATGAGATCAGCAAAGATAAATATTTGGTTAATTATGGATGGGAAAAGGGGGCACGAAAAACAGTCTGAGTACTTAGTACAAGCTTTACAAAATCTTGCAGATATTGAAATTATTAAAATGGATGGTATGTTTTTAAAGCCATTTATATCAAAATTTTTAAGATTTTTTAATTTTGATTCAATTAAAAAACCTGATTTAATAATAGGTGCTGGTCATGCAACTCATTTATCCATGATTTTTTCAAAAATTTTAAATGGTGGTAAGACCGTGGTAATAATGAAACCAAGCCTTCCACATTCATGGTTTGATCTATGTTTTATTCCAAAGCACGATGGTCTTCCTGAGAAGCCTGGTATTTTTCTTACTAACGGCTCAATAAATAATATAGAAAATGAAAAGAAGCATAATAAGAGTAAGGGATTAATAGTGCTTGGAGGAAAATCCAAACATTTCAATTGGGATAATCAGGTTGTAATAGATCAGATTAATAACATCGTTGTTCAGCACCCAAAAATTCGATTTAAGATAGCAACTTCAAGAAGAACTCCTAAAGATTTTATTGATCACTTAGATGATAATTTAAAAAAAAATATTCCTATATATGAATATGAAAAGGTAAAGAAGAATTGGTTTATGGAGGAAGCAAAATTATCAAAATTTGCATGGGTAACTGAAGATTCAATATCAATGATTTACGAATTAATAGCTTCAGGGTCTAATATAACTCCTATCAGACTTAAAAATAAAAATGATTCAAAAATTTCTAATGAGATATCAAGATTGGTAAATACTGGTCTTATAAGCGCATATGATGGCAAAAGAAAAAAAACTAATAATTTATCATTTAACAATGAAGCTAAACGATGTGCTAATTTTATTTTAAATAAATGGTTTAAGAGTTGAAATGCAAAGAAAATTAACTATTGTTCAGGTACTTCCTAATTTGATATCAGGTGGTGTAGAGAAAGGAGTTCTAGAAGTTGCTAAATATATTTCCCTAAAAGGTCATGAATCAATTGTTATTTCTGGAGGCGGCAGGATGGTTGATGAATTAGAATGTGATGGCAGCAAACATATTAAGTGGGATATTGGCAGAAAATCCCTAATTACCTTTTTCTATATTATTAAACTTGTTAAATTAATAAAAAATAAAAAAATCGATATTATTCATGCCCGCTCTAGACTTCCTGCTTGGATTGTATTTTTAGCATTAAAGTTTATAAATAGAAATAAAAGACCGCATTTTATAACTACGGTTCATGGTTTTAATTCTATCTCTTTTTATAGTTCTATAATGACTAAAGGTGAGCGAGTATTTGTTGTATCCAAATCTATTCAAAAATTTATAACAAAAAATTATAAATTTAATAAATTAAATGTCGTTTTGAATTATCGGGGAGTTGACCCTAAAGAGTTTAATTTAGATTCTTTGCTTAATAAGAAGTGGCTACAATTATGGGAAAAAGAATTTCCTTATTTAAATAATAAAATTATTCTAAGTTTTCCATCCCGAATTACAAGTAGAAAAGGACATGAGGATTTCATATATTTAATATCAAAGCTTAAGCAGGATAATATGAATATTCATGGCCTAATTATTGGGGATCCAAAGTTATCCTCAAATAAATATTTACATTCTTTAGAAAACCAAGTTATTGATAGTAATTTAAAAGAAAACATCACCTTTACAGGCTATAGAAATGATGTAAAGAACATCATAGCTTATTCAGATATTGTGTTTTCATTATCACGCGAGCCTGAGTCATTTGGAAGGACTGTTATAGAATCTATTAAATTAAAAACTCCATTCATTGGCTATGATCATGGCGGAGTAGGGGAGCAATTAAGTATGGTTTTCCCTGAGGGCCAAGTTGAGCTTAATAATAAAGAAGCTCTTTATGAAAAAACAAAAAAAATATTGAAAGAAAAACCAGAAATAAGCGACACAAATTTATTTTTACTTGATGATATGTTAAGCAAAACATTAAAAACTTACCAAGAAATAGCATCTTAAAGTGATAATTGTAGTATTTTTTTTAGTTGCTTCCTGATAATTTTTTCGGAAAAGTAGGTATCATAAATAATCCTGGCCTGAGCATTGCTCTTTCTTAAGAATCTTTTATCCTTGATAATTTTTAATACAGCGCTATAAAGAGCTTTTGGATTGTTTGGCTCAATAAAGATAATACCTTTATTTAGATGCAATAATTCTTTTGGATATGCATTTGATTTTCTGGTAATAACGGTTTTTCCAGTAGCTAAAGATTGAAATACTTTATTAGGTATTACATTTCCAGCTTTATTGGAACTTCCAAATATACCTAGAAGAAGGTCAGCCTCTTTGATTCGTGAAGCAAGTTTTGTATATTCAATTTTTTCTTCAAAGGATATGCTGGGGCAATCCTTTGCTAAAGCTTTACATTTATGAAGATCTGGCCCAGCTCCAAGCATTGTCCAATGTACGTTATTATTTTTTTTAAAAGATTTTGCTGCTTTTATAATTATTTCTGAACCATGTAGGGGTAAAAAGCTACCATAAAAAAGAATTTCGAATTTTTTTTTAGTATTATTTTTTGATGAAAGATTATTGAATAAACTCTCCTCTGCTCCAACATATACAGTAAAAATTTTATTTTTATCTACACATAATTTTTTTTGAAATAAATTAGCATGAAGATTTGTATCAGCAAGGACAAAATCGGCTTTATTAAATAGAGAAGACTCTTTCTTTTTAAGTGCATCTGATTGTTTTTGATTTAATATTCTTTCCTTTTCATAAGTTTGTTTGTCCCAAGAGCTTATTAGTGGATCTATAATTAATTTTATGTTCTTATTTAAGCACCACTTACTAGCACTTAAAATATCTCTTTGACGAAAACAAGGAACCCAAACAAAATCAGTTCTTTTAATTTTTTTTAATAAAGCTTCGATATAACCGAATCTACTTACTAAAGGATAAAAATCTAATATTTCATAATTTAAATTTTTTAGTTGTTTGCGTATTATCCTATTCCGTGAATAATTAGGATCAGATCTTCCCCACCAAAGAATAGTTTTTTTCATAATATTTCTTTTAATTTTTTAAAAACATAATCTACAGATATATTTTTCATAGATAAATTTGGAGCCCTTATAGCAATTATATTAGTGCTTAATGGCTTGCACTT
>CACEEB010000013.1 GCA_902558495.1 uncultured OM43 clade bacterium
AAAAATTATAAATGATGTAGAAATATTGCTGCATAGCTTTGATCATAGCTTGCAAATAGAGGAAGATAATAAAAATATACGGGATACCAAAGATAAACTAAAAAAACAACTTCATAAACGTTTTGAGAATGGGATTCTCGATCGATTAGAGTTAGAATTAGAAATAATTAAGTTTTATGAAGTGGAAAAAAATTATCATAAGGCATTCTATGATGTTATCAAAAAAGGTCTTGATGCAGAACTTATTGTTCAGGAACCAATTTTTACCGAAAAGATGATGTAAATGAAAAGTAAGCTATTAATAATTATTCAATCCATCATGATCATTACTTTAGTATGGGTTATATTTCTCATCGGAAGTGACAAAATACTTTTAGATAGTGATATAAATGAAGAGGAGGATGATGAGGAAATAATAATCGATTATACTGAATTAATAGATGGTTTGACCTACGTTCGCCTCCCCTCAGCTGTAGTGAAAAATAGTGGGATCACTTCACAACCATTAATAATAAGTTCAGAAATTTCAGATGTTTTTAGTTATGGTGAAGTGGTAAATTTAACCGACCTATTTACCAAAAAAAATAACTTAGCAAATCAATTTCGAAAAAAAATAAAATTAGAAAACAAACTTGAGGGTGAATTAGATATCTTAAAAAAACTAATATCGCTCAACAAGGATAATAAAAATATCTCAGATAATGTGATTCTTGAAAAAGAGGGAGATATCGATATCCTCCAGAATGATTTAGCTATCATTGAGAATGATATAAATAATATTATTATTAACACGGAACACAAGTGGGGTGAATTCTTTGGCAAACATATAGCGCTGGGGAAAAATACAGTTGCAAAAAAACTGTTTGACAATAAATATCGCCTTATTAATATAACAATTCCTTCTGCAAAACTTGCAACAGAGATGCCAAAAACAATTAACGTATTTCTTCCTCATGACAGTAAAAATATATATAAGGCTAATTTTATTTCTGATGCACCAAGCTCAAATATATCCTTACAAGGTAAAAGTTTTTTCTATGTAGTAGAAAATAATGATATTAAATTAGGCTCGAAAATTAAAGCTGATATAACAAAAATTAATAATCAAGTGAAGAGAAAAAAATTATTTATCCCATCTGAATCAGTAGTTTGGACTAGTGGTAAACCTTGGGTCTTTATAAAAAAAGATGGAGATGAAAATATCTTTTTACGAAAACCTCTTATCAACCCATTGGAAACAGAAAATGGTTGGATCATTCTTGAGGATAATCTTAAGAATAATGAGCTGGTCGTAGTTGACGGCGCTCAATTACTTCTCTCAGAAGAGTTCAAATATCAGATCAAAAATGAAAATGAGGATTAGCCCATGATGGGCCAATTAATAAGATTCTCCATAAGATATCCGGGAGTAATTGTTGGTTTATCTTTACTAGTCATTGCTTATGGTATTTATCAAATCAAAGAAAGCCCACTCAATGTTTTTCCTGAATTCTCCCCTACCCAAGTAATTATCCAAACGGAATCTCCTGGCTTTTCCTCAGATCTTGTTGAGACATTAATTTCTAACCCAATAGAAAAAGCTATTGCGGGAACGATTGGTATTAAACAAATCAGATCTCAGTCGATACCTGGATTATCAGTTATTACAGTTATCTTTGAAGAAGGTACGGACATATTTAAAAATAGGCAATCAATATCTGAGAAATTATCAAATTTATCAAGATCAATGCCGCAAGGTATAACACCATTAATTGCGCCATTAACATCCTCAGCATCAAGTGTGCTCGGTATAGGCATCACCTCAAGTCAAAAAACAAATTTAGAACTAAGAACTTTTGCTGAAAATATCATTATTCCCCATTTAATGGGAGTTCCTGGTGTTGCAGATGTCAACAGATTTGGTGGAGAAGTTGCCCAGCTTCAAATTGAAGTCATTCCAGATAAGCTATATAAACATGAGGTAAACATTCAAGATGTCATCAATGCAATACAAAAATCATCAGGCCAAGTTGGTGGTGGATTTATTGAAAATAATAATCAAAGAATAATAGTTAATTCTGAGGCAAGAATAAAAAAAATATCTGAACTTAGAAACTACCTATCATTAATAATAAAGGAGATATTATTCGTGTTGAGGATATCGCTAATGTTTTGGAAGGAAAAGCACCATCTATAAGTGCAGTATCAATAAATGAAAAGGATGGAGTGTATTTATCTATACAAGGACAATTGGGCTCTAATACATATAAGCTAACTAAACAATTAGAGGAATCATTAGAAAGTATAGAGCCGATTCTAAAAAAAGAGTCAATTGAGCTTATTCCAGATTTATTTAAACCAGCTAACTTTATAGACGCTTCAATCAAGAGATTACGTTTTGATATTATTGTTGGCGCAATAATGGTCATAACTATTCTATATCTTTTTCTGTTTAACCTTAAAACGGCATTCATATCTGCGGTAGCAATACCAATTTCACTTTTATCTGCTATTTGTGTAATGAGCTTTTACGGTTTTGGTTTAAATGTAATGGTACTAAGTGGTCTAGCTATCGTATTGGGTGAGGTAGTGGATGATGCGATTATTGATGTTGAAAATATATTTCGAAGACTTCGACAAAATAAATTACTAACTAAACCTTTACCTATTCATCAAGTTGTATTTAATGCATCGATGGAAGTAAGAAAATCAGTCGTTTTTGCAACCATTATTATCGTGCTTGTCTTTCTTCCTTTATTGTCTCTATCTGGAGTTACAGGAAAGCTATTTGGTCCATTAGGTATTGCTTATATTTCATCAATCATAGCATCACTATTTGTTGCGTTAACTGTAACACCGGCCCTTTGTTATCTAATGCTAGGTAATACAATTATCAAAAGTGATGACTCACCCATCATTGCTTCTATAAAAATATACTATGAGAAAATATTAAGAGCTATTGAGGATAAATCAAGTGGTGTGATCATCATGTCATTTTTATTAATAAGTATTGGTTTA
This sequence comes from uncultured OM43 clade bacterium, assembly GCA_902558495.1. Lineage (GTDB taxonomy): Bacteria > Pseudomonadota > Gammaproteobacteria > Burkholderiales > Methylophilaceae > BACL14. The sequence continues at coordinate 2,998 of CACEEB010000013.1, forward strand.
GCCTTTTTACCGTTCTTCAAAACACAATTTATACCCCCTCTTCATGAAGGGCACTATATTATGCATATGACAGCCTATCCTGGCACATCTGAAAAAGAATCGATACGCATAGGAAATCTAGTAACAAATAAAATTCTAAAAATTGATGGGGTTAAATCAGTCGCTCAATGGGTAGGAAGGTCCCCTATGGGTGCGGATACATTTGGTACTCACTATAGTGAATTTGAAATTGAATTAGACCCACTTGATGGTCCCAGTCAAGATAAAATATTGGAACAAATAAATTCAATTGTTCACGGAGATATTGGTAAAGATTTACAGGGTGGGTTTGTTGGGGTAAATTTTGCAATTAATACATTTTTAACTGAAAGAATTGAGGAAACTATATCTGGATATAATGCTTCTGTCGTAATAAATACCTTTGGAGATAATTTAGACTCTTTAGATCAAGATGTTCAAAAAATTGCTCGAGTTCTTCAGGAGATTAAAGGCTCAATAGATATTACAGTTCAATCTCCAGCTGGAACACCTCAAGTAAAAATAAGACTAAAGCCTGAAAAAATTGCACAGCTAGGCATTATGAATAAAGATGTGCTCGATGCGATAAGGGTTGCTTACGAGGGAATTACAGCAACTTATGTATACGAAGGCATTTACAAAAAACCTGTAGTAATAACTTTTGAGAAAGATTATCGAAATGATATTACCAAAATTAAGAAATTACCTATACGGTCAAATGATAATAAAATTTTCACACTTTCAGACATTGCAGATATTACTCAAGAAAATGGTAGATCAAAGATTTTGCATGAAAATGGAAAGCGTGTTCAAACTATTACAGCTAATATATCTAATAGGGACTTTGATGCATTCAGTGAGGAATTAAAACAAAAACTTAGCGAAATTAATTTTAGCAAAAATAATTTTTATGAAATTACTGGGTCGGCAGAAGAAAATGCAAAGGCACGAGAAGAGTTAATAACCCACTCTTTTTTAGCAGGTACAGCTGTTCTTTTGATGCTGATTATAGCTTTTGGATCTCTTCCTAACCTTATCATTACAATCCTTAACTTACCTTTTGCCTTAATTGGTGGAGTCCTTGCTGCAATACTTTATGGTGGTTGGCTCTCAATAGGATCCCTAGTAGGCTTTGTAACATTATTTGGAATTACATTAAGAAATTCAATAATGCTGATCTCTCATTATCAACACTTAATTGAAAATGAAAATTTAAAATGGAATCTTGAAACATGCATAAAAGGGGCTAAGGAGAGATTGCCATCTATTCTCATGACTGCACTTGTAGCAGGACTAGCATTACTTCCTATTGCAATGGGTACAGGAGAGCCAGGAAATGAAATAACAGGGCCTATGGCAACCATCATTATTGGAGGTTTATTTACCTCAACAATTCTTAATCTATTAATACTTCCTACTATTTTATTAAACTTTGGTGTCTTTAAGAAAAGAGTTTTTTAAGATAAAATTATTTGAGATATCTGTGTTGATCTTCATCAGGTGTTCCCTCTAATGGGCCGTCCTCACCTCTTGGATTCCATTTAATTATATCGTCAATTTTTTTTGCCAAAGTAATATCTCGTGAGGTTACTCCACCAACATCATGGCTGGTTAAATATATGGTTAGGCTAGAATAAGATAGCAACAAATCTGGGTGGTGCCATGCAACCTCACTTATATGCCCGATAGTATTTGCTAGCATCATAACTCCTTTCCAATTTTGGACTGATATTGTTTTTTGTATTTTAGTTCCTTCCAATGTCCAACCATCTAAATCTGACAAAGACTGGTTTATTTCTTTCGTATTAAGCATTATCTTTCCTTTTAAAAAATAAAATAGTTTTCTTTATATTATTAACTTTGTCTTCGATCTCTTTATATTCGGCATCAACTGAAGATTGAATTGTTAATCCACCACCTGAATAAAAGTGAAGAGTATCATCATTATGTATCATACTTCTTATGGCAATATTACTATCAAGTTTACCGTCAAAGCTAAAGTAAACAATACTCCCACAGTATAAATCTCTTGCATGACTCTCAAGTTCGTTAATAATTTCCATAGCTCTTTTTTTGGGTGCACCAGTTATTGATCCACCAGGAAATGCATCATTAAAAAGATCAAAAACAGATGATTTATCTTTTAATAATCCACTAATGGAACTTACTAAATGATGAACATTTGGATATGATTCTATTACAAATAACTCATCAACTTTAATACTTCCACTTTTACAATTAACTCCAAGATCATTTCTCAGTAAATCAACAATCATCAAATTTTCTGCTTGCTCCTTTGAGCTGTTTTTTAGAATATTAATATTTTTTTTATCCTCAGCATCATTACTACCCCTTGCAGATGTTCCTTTAATTGGTCTTGTTGATACCTTTCCATTATTAGATTTTAAAAATCTCTCAGGTGATCCAGAAAGTAAGGTATTTCCATCAAATTGAAGATATGCCATAAAAGGTGATTTATTTATCTGCCTAAATTTACAATAAAAATCCCAAGGATCTCCTGAGGTTTTAACCATATATTTCTTAGAAAGATTAACTTGATAACAATCTCCTTTTTTTAAATATTCTTTGACTGCTTCAAACTTCTCTTTGTAGTTTTTTTTATCAGTATTTTCATAAATTTTACTTGTAATTGAAAAATCTTTTTTTACAGAACTTTTATTATTAAAGGCTTTGCTAAGCAATTTAATAAATGGAATGGAATCTTCTGTAAATTCACTGGAAACAATAAGGGCGTTTTGCTTGTGATGATCAATGATAATTGACCAATCATAAATACCAAATTGCATCCTCGGGATTAGTTTTTTTTTATTATTATCGGCATTCATATCATAAGAAATATACCCAAGAGCTCCCCCAACAAATGGATATTCATTTTTAGGAATTTTATACTTTTGCATTATTCCTTCTAAAATCTTTAAAGGATTTTTTTTGCTTTGAGTAGTTTTTTTTTGGATCAAATCATGAATAGCTACTTCATTATTATCTAAAAGCATAATTTTAAGAAAAGGATTGGCCGTAAGAACATCATAATGTACTAAATTATTTATCCCCATTGTTGACTGGTATGAGCTATCTAAAAAAATTGGCCAAGTAAAATGACGAATTTTTTCAAAATAAATTGAGCTATCTGAATAATACGGAATTTTGATTATGTGCATCAATGATAATATTAACTTAGGAATAAGTTCTTTACAAAAGACTTTGCTTATAAAAAAAGGCACTAATGTGCCTTTTTTTTATTTTTTCTTTATATTTACTCTAAATTAGCGTGAATTGCTCGCATACCCTCTTCAGTTAAATCTTTATCAAAAACAATCTCACCAATTATTGCTTCAAGATATACTAAAGTTGATAACTCGAATGATGTACCCATTGGTAAGCCTTTTGTGAGTGGAAAGCTATCATCTTGACCTATTTGAACTGTATAGTCAGCAATATCTGCCATTGCTGAGGATGACTTCATTGAGACGACTGCAATTTTAGCTCCTTTAGATTTTGCTGTTTCAAGCATTGGAAGAAGAGTTTTTGTTCCACCTGAACCTGATATAACAATCAGCAAATCTCCAGAAACAATTGCTGGAGTAACTATTTCTCCTGGCATATTAACTTGATAGCCAGCATGAACAAGTCTCATAGCAAAGAATCTTGCGACTAATAATGATCTTCCGGCGCCACCTACAAAAATACGGCCCGAATTATCGATTAATTTTTTTAAATGTTCAGCATGATCTTTCCCTGTTGCACTTAATACACTGGATATTCTGTCTAATATTAATTTTTGCGTATCCATAAATATGTTCCTTTAAATAAAATTTAATCATAACAAAAAAAAACCCGAACATTAAGTCGGGTTTTTTTTAATATTGCTGATAAAGCTTTTGTTAACTAGTGAGCAATAGCTGTAATTTCAGCAGCAGATGCAGCTGGATCAGCAGCACCATAAATAGCAGCACCAGCAACAATAATTGCAGCGCCTGCATCTTTAACTTGCTGAGCTGTAGCCGCTTTAACACCGCCTGCAACAGAAATTTTAGCACCAGTATTAAGTGCAGCAATTGAAGCTAAGTCCTCAAAAGGAGTAGCCCCTGCAGCTTGCGCATCAAGACCAGTATGAACACCAATAATTTGTGCGCCAGCAGCAACTGCTTCTTTGGCTAAGGCTTCTTTGTTATCAACGTTGATCATATCTACTTGACACTCTTTGCCATATTTCTTAGCAGCAGCGATAACACCTTTAATTGTTGCAATTCCAGAAGCACCTAAAACTGTGCAAATGTCAGCACCAGCTTTGTAAAAAGGTTCTGCTTCATACTCACCTGCATCCATAGTTTTTAAGTCAACAAGGATAAGGTTGTTAGGGAATTTAGCTTTTAATGTTTCAAGAAGTTTAATACCGTTATGCTTAATGCATGGTGTACCAATTTCAAGAATATCTACGTGAGGAGCAACTGTCTCAGCTAGAGCAACTGTTGCGTCAAAATCTAATGAATCTAATGCCATTTGTGTTAATGCCATGGTTTAATCTCCAAAACTTATTTATAAATAGTCTACGTAAAATGTCCCAAATAAAAATGGACACTTTATTAAGTGCAGACCGCTGATAATATAGACTGAATGATTTATTGTCAATCTTTCAGTTACTTCAATAAATTAAAGTTTAGCGCCTAACGCATCTTCTAATTTATTTTGATCGATAACAAAATTTCTAATACCCTCTGCTAATTTTTCTGTAGCCATTGCATCTTCATTGTGATCAAATCTAAACTGATCTTCCTCTAATTTTGCAGGTTTTTCCTTAGAAGAACCATTATCTTTAAGGAACTGAGGTAAATCTCCTTCAGTTTTTCCTAATTCCTCTATTAAAGAAGGGCCAATGGTTAATCTATCACAACCCGCAAGAGCGGTAATTTCGCCGATATTTCTGAATGACGCACCCATTACAACTGTATTAAAGCCATGATCCTTATACCAAGAGTATATATTTCTAACCGACACTACACCGGGATCAGTCTCTGAGGTATAGTCCTCTCCTGTTTTAACCTTATACCAGTCTAAGATACGACCAACAAAAGGTGATATTAAGAAAACTCCTGCTTCAGCGCATGCACGAGCCTGAGCAAAACTAAAAAGCAAAGTTAAGTTACAATTAATACCCTCTTTCTCAAGAATCTCTCCAGCTTTAATTCCCTCCCAAGTAGAAGCAAGTTTAATTAAGACTCTATCATTGGCCACGCCTGCCTCATTATAGAGTGCAATCAATTTTTTACCTTTAGCTACCATTTTATCGATATTAAAAGAAAGACTTGCATCAACCTCAGTAGAGATTCGTCCTGGAATATGTTTTAAGATCTCTAAACCAACTAAAACAGCGAGCTTATCTGCGGCATCTTCAATCTGCTGGTTTTTATCTGAGCTTTGTGATTTTGCGTATGAAATCGCCTCTTCTATCATGGGTTCGCATTGAGGTAATGCACTAGCCTTTAGTAATAATGATGGATTCGTTGTGGCATCAACTGGCTTGAGGGTTTTAATAGCTTCCACCTCTCCGGTATCAGCAACAATAGTTGTTATTTCTTTTAACTGGTCTAGAAGTGTAGCCATAAAATTCTCCGTTTAACGTTTAATGTATTGTATTATTAATTTAATTAATTCAAGACGATTATTTTAACAACATTAAATTCATATCTCCAATTTTATTTAAGTTTTCTATCAATTTTCCTTGAATTCATTGTTTTGTTTAATTTCTGCAACTTTAATGACAATGTTGTGCATATTTGGCAGAATTACGTTTTACTAATGTTTAAATTATAAAATCTAGTCGTTTAAGATTTTTTAACATTTACAAATAAGGATTTAATACAAATGTCTGACTATGCAGTTCCCTTTGAAAAACTAAGAAATATCGATGTAAGCTCTGTGGGTGGGAAAAATGCTTCATTAGGTGAAATGATATCTCAATTACAAGCAAAAGGAGTAAGAGTCCCAACTGGCTTTGCCACTACTGCTAATGCATTTAAAGAATTTCTTTTACATAACAATTTAGGAAAAAAAATTGAAGCTGAACTCTCAGGTCTTGACATAGATGACCTAACATCTCTTGCTCAAAGTGGAAAAAAAATTCGTGATTGGATTTCAAAAACACCGTTTCCAAAGGCTCTTGAACAAGCAATAGATTTTGAGTACAAAGCCTTGGCTTCTAAATCTGCAGATAGAACAACTTTTGCAGTAAGATCATCGGCTACTGCAGAAGATCTTCCAGATGCATCTTTTGCTGGGCAACAAGAAAGTTTCCTTAATATCCAAGGTATAGATAATATTAAGCAGGCTATTAAAGAGGTTTATGCATCTCTTTATAATGATCGAGCAATTTCATATCGAGTACATAAAGGATTTATTCATAGCGATGTTGCAATCTCTGCTGGAGTCCAACAGATGGTTAGAAGCGATATTGGTTGTGCTGGAGTAATGTTTACTATAGATACAGAATCAGGCTTTAAAGATGTAGTATTTATTACCTCCTCATACGGACTCGGTGAGACGGTTGTTCAAGGATCTGTTAATCCTGATGAGTTTTATGTTCATAAACCATTATTAGAAAAAGGTAATCCTTCCATAGTAAGAAAATCAATTGGATCCAAAAAAATCAAAATGATTTTTAGTCAAGATACAAAAGCTGGTTTGAGCACACAAACGATTGACGTTGACGAGATAGAAGCTAATAAATTTAGTATTAATGATAATGATATTATTGAGCTGGCCAAATACGCTATGACCATCGAGTCTCACTATGAATGTCCAATGGATATTGAGTGGGGGAAAAATGGTATTGATGGAAAGATTTATATACTTCAAGCACGTCCTGAAACTGTTAAATCTCAAACCAAAAATATTACTGAAACATATAAGCTTATTGAAACCGGAAAAGCAATTGTTGCTGGTCGTGCAGTTACTCAAAAAATAGGGCAAGGACCTGTAAGGGTTGTCAATGATCCAGCAGAAATGCACACAGTTCAGCCAGGAGATATTTTAGTTGCTGATATGACTGATCCAAATTGGGAGCCTGTCATGAAGAGAGCGTCAGCTCTTGTAACAAATCGTGGTGGAAGGACTTGTCATGCTGCAATTATAGCAAGAGAGCTTGGTATCCCAGCAATTGTTGGAAGTGTAAATGCAACTGAGTTATTAAATGATGATGATGAGGTTACTGTCTCATGCTCAGAGGGTGAGACAGGTATTGTATATCAAGGTAAACTTAAATATGAGGTGGCTACTCAAGAAGATGGAAAATTAAATGAGCCACCAGTTAAAATTATGATGAATGTTGGTAATCCTGATATGGCATTTACCTTTGGACAAATACCAAATCATGGAGTGGGACTGGCTAGACTAGAATTTGTTATTAACAATATGATAGGTATCCACCCCAAAGCAATAATTAACTATGATGCAATGCCTTCCGAAATTAAGAAAACCATAGACTATCGTTCCCGGGGATATGAAAATCCAAAACAATTTTATATTGATAAGGTAGCTGAAGGAGTTGCTACTATAGCAGCAGCATTTTATCCAAACCCTGTAATTGTAAGAACCTCTGACTTCAAATCAAATGAGTATAAAAAATTAGTTGCAGGAGATATATACGAGCCTGATGAAGAAAATCCGATGATTGGATTTAGAGGTGCTGCCAGATACATATCAGAAGAATTTCAAGAATGCTTTGCCCTAGAGTGCGAAGCCATGCTTAAAGTGCGTAATACCTTGGGGCTTAGTAATGTTCAACTGATGATACCTTTTGTAAGAACTTTAAAGGAAGGTAAATCTGTTATAAGTATTATGGAAAAAAATGGCTTAAAACGTGGTGAAAATAATCTCAAGATTATAATGATGTGTGAGATACCCTCTAATGCAATTATTGCTGATGATTTTATGAAATACTTCGATGGTTTTTCAATTGGGTCAAATGACCTTACTCAACTTTCGCTTGGAATGGATCGAGATTCAGGAATTCTAGCTGATGGTTTTGACGAAAGAGATCCTACTGTTATCAAACTTATTGAAATGGCTATTTCCTCAGCAAAAAAAGCAAATAAATATGTTGGTATATGTGGTCAGGGACCTTCAGACCATCCAGACTTTGCTGAGTGGTTAGTTAAACAAGGTATTACCTCTTTATCACTAAATCCTGATACAGTAGTTAGCACATGGAAACAATTAAGTAAAAAAAAGTGAAATGACCAAAAATAAAAGGGTAGCTTTCTTTATTTCTGATGGAACAGGAATTACTGCTGGTTCTCTTGGAGGTCTGTTAGCGCATTTTCCCGAAACAGAATTTGAACAAATTCGTATTCCCTATACGAATAACTCAGCAAAGGTTGAGGATGCCCAAAAAAGAATAGCCAATGCAAAATTGTTAAGTGGCGTGAGGCCTGTTGTTATTATGACTATTGGGGATAGTGAACTGAGAAATGAACTTAAACAAGTTGATGCATACTATGTTGATTTGTTTGAATCTTTTCTATCTCCATTAGGTAAAGAAATAAGTGAAATGCCATTAACTAGACCAGGAGTATCGCATAGTATTACTGGATCAAATTATGGTAATCGTATGGAAGCAATAAATTTTGCACTTGGCCATGATGATGGAATGACACATAGTGGATTAAATCAGGCTCAGGTTATTTTAGTAGGTGTTTCAAGATCAGGTAAAACTCCTACAAGCATTTATTTAGCCATGCAATTTGGGATTAAGGCAGCGAATTACCCACTTATTCCTGAGGATTTCGAAAGAGGAACGCTTCCGCCTATTTTAGATGGATATCTAGATAAAATCTTTGGTCTTACTATTAAGCCGGAGCGACTTCATTCATTAAGGAGTGAACGAAGACCAGAAAGTCATTATGCATCACTAGCTAACTGTCGTGAAGAAATTGGATTAGCTGAGGCATTAATGAATACTATGGGTATCCCTTCTGCAGATTCAACCTCAAGATCTGTAGAAGAATTATCAGCAATAATTATTCAAAACATGAAGAATTAATCTGCAATATATGGTTCAAGTAAACCTAATATTTTGTCTGAATTTGGTTGAGTAATACTGGAAAAAACGTGTATGTCGGATACACCTGGCATTACTAAATATTTGTAGAAATTCCACATAGGAGCTTTACCTGTCTTTTCGTATAGATATTGATAGACAGGGTTTGCATTCTTTCCAATCACGCTAGACTTACTCATCATAGGAAATTCAACTGCATAGGTTAATTTACAGAAGTCTTGTATTTCTTTGTCACTACTAAATTCTTGATTAAAATCATTCGATGGAAAACCAACTATAGTTAATTTGTTGTTGTGTTTTTTATAAAGTGACTCTAAACCTTCAAATTGGGAAGTAAATCCACATTTACTTGCGGTATTTACAAAAATTATCGGTTTGTCCTGGTGTTCACACAAATCAAAGCTCTCACCCTGTAGAGTCTTTAAATTTTGATTATAAAAGTCCATACATGCCCCAAAGCTGATTGTTGGAATAAAAAACAGTAAATATAAAAATTTTCTCATAATGTTATGACCTTTTTTTGTTTATTACGTTCATTTATATTAAAGCAGATAACTCGTTGGGTGAATGTATAATCCTCTGTGCCCCCCAACTCTCTATATTATCTTCTTTTTTTAAATATCCATAGCATGCAAGTATAGATATCATTTTAGCTGAATTCGCTGCGACAATATCTCTTTTAGCATCACCAATATATGCAATATCTGGAGGATCTAAGGCTAATGTTTGGCATGCTTTAAGAAGCATATCAGGGGCAGGTTTGGTGGGATATCCATCATCCCCACAGAGCAAAATGTCTATCTTATTTAGAAGCCCATAATGAGACAAAATCTTTTCCGTAAATTCTCTTGGCTTATTGGTTGCAACACCCCACTTTATTTTTTCTTTAATAAGCAAATCAATTAAGCTGTAAATTCCATCAAATAAAACAGTCTTTTGGAGTAAATTTTTACGATAATAATCAAGAAATTCAAGTGTTATTACCTCTAAATTATCTTGACTTATATCAAATCTTAAATTTAAAAAAGCTTTGGTGCCATCAGAAGCAATGGCTCTGCCTTCCTCATAAGAAATAGAGGGTTTGTCATATTTAGTATATATGTAATTTGCTGATGCTATTAAATCCGGTGCAGTATCTGCAAATGTTCCGTCGAAATCGAATAAAAAAGCCTTGTACAAATCAAAGACCAACTTCGACAAGGTAATTTACTGAGCAATCTTTTGTTAATTTATAGCTCTTTAATACCGGATTGTATGACATGCCAATAATATCCAAAAGATTTAAGTTATTATTTAAGCACCATTCTTGCAATTCGGATGGTTTAATAAATTTTTCATAGGCGTGAGTCCCTTTTGGGAGGAGATTTAAAATATATTCAGCCCCTATAATTGCAAAAAGAAAAGATTTTGGATTTCTATTAAGCGTTGAAAAAAAAATCTTTCCGTTAGGTTTAAGCAAACTTGCGCAAGCAGCGATAACTGATGAAGGATCTGGTACATGCTCAAGCATTTCTAGACAAGTGATAACATCAAATTTTTGTTTATTTTTCTTACAAAATTCTTCTATATTCAATTGTTTATAAGAAATATCTAATTTAGATTCTTTATTATGAAGCTGTGCAATCTTTATAACTTTTTCACCTTGATCTATACCAGTTACTTTACCACCCTCTCTCGCTAAAGCCTCCGAAAGAATGCCTCCGCCACAACCAACATCCAAAATATGTTTTCCACTCAAATTAATTTTAGACTTAATATATTCTATGCGAAGGGGATTAATATCATGTAATGGCTTAAATTCACTTGTACTATCCCACCATTTGTGAGCAAGAGCATTAAATTTATCTATTTCTAGTTGATCTATGTTTGGTTTATTTTGTTTTTCCATGACTTTACTTTTTGTAATATTTCAATTTCATCAATATTAACTAATACCCTTTCTTTAAGTTTAGTATCTCCATTTATCCACACATATTCAACAGATGATCTATCTGCACAATAAACTAAACTCGCCAATGGGTCATAACATGGCTGAGTATCAATTCTATCTAAATTTACAGCAATAATATCAGCATACTTATTCTTAACAATTGACCCAATTATATGGTCTAATCCCAAAGCTTTAGCCCCATTAATAGTTGCCATTTTTAAGACCTCTGAAGGTTTTAAGAATTCACTTTTCATGGTGAGAGCTTTATTATTTAATGCCATTGATCGCATCTCGGAAAACATATCTAATCTATTATTACTTGCTGAACTGTCAGTCCCTATAGCAATATTTATATTGTTGTTTATTAATTGATATACATCGACAAAGCCACTACCAAGCTTCATATTAGATGAAATATTGCAAAGAACTGACACCCCATTGCTTTTCAATTGATACATATCATTTTCACTTAAATGAACACAATGGGCAGCCATAAGTTTTGGTCCCAGTAGACCAAGCTCACTTAATCGCTCTATTGGAGTTGAGCTAAATTGCTTTATACTTTCTTCAATTTCATTTCTCGTTTCATGAAGATGTGTATGGATTGTTAGATTTAATTGCTCGGCATAGGTATTTATTAATTCAAAGGTGCTGTTTGAAACAGAGTATGGAGCATGAGGAGCAATAGAAGTGCTAATAAGCTTATTATCTCGCCAGTGATCCCTAAACTCAAAACCTTTATTTAAATACTCCTGTGGGTCATTTGCATAATTTGATGGAAATTCCATTACAACTAGACCAATATTAGCCCTAATACCAAGATTCTTTGATGCTTCCGCTGTAGCCTCAGGGAAAAAATACATGTCATTAAACGTTGTAGTTCCACCTTTAATCATTTCTGCAATAGCAAGCTCTGATCCAACACGTACAAAATCATAATTTACGAATTTAGATTCGGCTGGCCAAATATAATCATTCAACCATGTCTCTAACTGCAAATCATCCGCATACCCCTTGAGAAGGGACATAGCACTGTGAGTATGTGCATTAATAAGCCCCGGTAGCAGAATATGATCTGAAAGTTGATATGTCTCTTCAGCTTCATACATTTCATGTGCTTTTATGGTTGGTTGTATATCTCGAATTTTTTGATCACTCACAACTATTGAATGATCAAAAAGGACCTTATCTTGATCTTCACCAGTATAAATCCAAGTTGCTGATATGATTTTATCTACCTTAATCATATGACATTAAATAATAATACTGGTAATTTAAGACACCTCAAATGGGTGCTGAAGCATGATTGTCTCATCTCGTTCAGGACCTGTTGAAATAATGTGCAGGGGAACATTACATAGCTCCTCAAGTTTTAATAGATAATTTCTTGCGTTCTCAGGGAGTCTCTCCCAATCATTTACTCCAAATGTACTTTCCTTCCAACCTGGCATTTCAATTAGAAGCGGTTTACAACTATCCACCTGATCAGCACCTAGGGGAAGTAAATCAAACTTTTTGCCGTCAATTTGATAACCGGTGCATATGTATAATTTATCGATACCATCCAATACATCGAGCTTCGTAATGCACAGCCCAGATAATCCATTTATCATGGCAGATCTTTTTAATGCCGCAGCGTCAAACCATCCACACCTTCTTTTACGTTGAGTGACGGTTCCAAACTCTTTTCCCTTATGAGACATTTGATATCCAGGACTTTTCTCATCATCAATATTGAGCTCACTGGGAAATGGTCCACCCCCTACTCTGGTAGTGTAGGCCTTAGTAATACCTAATATATAATTAAGCATATTGGGACCAACTCCACTGCCCGATGATGCTTGACCCGACACACAATTTGATGAAGTTACATATGGATAGGTTCCATGATCAATATCCAATAAAGCACCTTGAGCACCTTCAAATAATAGTCTTTTTCCAGAGTCATTTAATTCGTGTAGTTTTTTTGAGACATCGCAAATATATGGTTTTATAAAGTCTGCTTGTAACAGCAGTGAATTCCATTGATCATCAAAATTAATAGGGTCATTATTTAAGTAATTTGTAAGAACAAAGTTATGATATGTTAATAAATCTTCTAACTTTTCTTTCAATGTCTCAATGTCAAACAAGTCATAAACTTTAAGTGCTCTCCGTGAGACTTTATCCTCGTAGGCAGGGCCAATACCCTTTCCAGTTGTACCTATCTTTTTATCCTTAGCTCTTTTTTGCTCTCTAGCCTGATCTAATTTGATATGACAATCAAGAATTAAAGGGCAACCAGGACTTATAAACAATCTATCACTAACACTTATTCCATCTTGCTCGAGCATTTGAATTTCATTTTTTAAATGGTTGATATCAAGCACGACGCCATTCCCAATAAAACATTGGGTATTCTCTCTAATAATTCCGGAGGGAACTAAATTTAACTTAAATTCTTTTTGGTTATTTCCTTGACCTATTACCAAGGTATGCCCTGCGTTATGACCACCTTGGAATCTAACTACGGCATCGGCCTGATCTGTCAACCAGTCTACAATTTTTCCCTTGCCCTCGTCGCCCCATTGAGTTCCAATTACAACAACATTATTTTGCATTATTTATCTTTTTGTTATTTATAAATTATTAATCAGGTATCTTAAGTCTAAGGAAAAACCTGTAGCTGGTCTTTTAATACCGAGTAACTCATTCAAATTATCGTATCTTCCACCTTGAGCCACAGCAGAAGTAAACCCTTCTGCATAAGCATTAAAAATTATACCCTTGTGATATTGGTAACCTCTAATTTCAGAAAAATCAAAAGTAACATCAGCATTAAGCTGTTTAATTTTCTCACTAATTATTTTTAAATTTTTGACTGACTCAGCAAAGAAGGAATTATCTTTATCTAGTTTTTCTAATTCATCAAGCACTTTGCTATCACCATAAATATTAAATAAGGCAATTAATTGATCAATATCTTTATTTTTACCGAATCTTTTTAAGATATCTTTTGCTGAAGAAATATCTTTTAACATAATAGCTTTTGATAAATCGTCTGTTTCAGATAATGTTAAATCTATTTTTTTGATTATGGATCGATATATGGAAAGATCATTGATATCCATACTTATTTTATTAATATTCAGTTGCTGTAATGACTTTATTAAAATAGTTTGTACTTCAATATCAGCGTTTAATTTTTCGCTACCAAAATACTCTAGTCCAATTTGAAATAATTCTCTTGATGAACCTGATCCTGCATTAGTACGCAGCACTTGCCCTGCATAACATAGCTTATTTTCTTCATTGTTTTGATCAACTAGATATGCATCTACACGAGAAGCCTGTGTAGTAAGATCTGAGCTCATACCCATCATTCTTCCAGATAATTGATCTACAACTTTGAAGGTATCGAGATCTAAATCTTTACCATGTGCCCTGAGTGAATCTTCATACTCAAGAAGAGATGGCATAATAAACTGATAGCCATAACTTTCAAATAAATCAATTAAAACCCTTCTAATTGATTCAAGCTTTGAGGCTTTAGCTGGAAGAAGATCTTCTAAGTTGTCTGGGAGTCGCCATTGTGACATAACTTTTTTAGTTTGCTATTAAAATTAACATTATGCCTAAAAACATAGAAAAAAACCCGAAAAAACGAATTTGACCATCATTAAATTTTGTAATTTTCCTGAAGGTTTCTTTCCAAATTTTAGGAAAAATTAATGGGATAATCCCCTCTAAAATAAACATTAAACCAACAGCAAATATTAAAACATCAGGCAATTATTTTTTTTCAGAATTTCTAAGGTATTTAAAGAAGTCAGAGTCTGCATCCAGTACCATGATATCGCCTTTATTATTAAAACTTTTTTTATAGGCCTCTAAGCTTCTGTAAAAGTCATAAAACTCTTGATTTTTTGAAAAGGTATCAGCATAAATTCTTGCAGCTTTGGCATCACCACGTCCTTTAATTTTTTGTGCCTCTTCAAAAGCCTCAGTAATGATAATACGTTCTTGTTTTTCAGCATTTGCTTGAATTTCTTCTTTTTCAGCAAATCCTTGCGCCCTTAATTTACTTGCAACTTCCTGTCTCTCAACTCTCATTCTTTGGTAAACTGAATCACTCACCTCGTCAGCAAGATCTACTCTTCGAAGCCTTACATCAACAATTTCAACACCAATCTGTCTTGAATCTTTATCAGCTTGTTCTCTTAGAATATTCATGATCTCTGAGCGTTCGCCGGATATAATTTCCAGTAGGGTTCTTTTACCAAATTCAGCCCTCAAACCATCGTTGACAGTTTGAGCTAAACGACGTTCAGCTTGTCTTTCATCTCCATTTACCGACACATAATACTTAGATGGATCAATGATTTTCCATTTTATGAAAGAATCCACTAGTACATTTTCTTTTTCACTTGTAATGAATCGATCAGGATTTCTGGAATCAAAAGTTAATATACGCTTATCAAAAAACTTAACGCTATCGACTAATGGAGCCTTAAGATATATTCCAGGCTCTTCCTTCACTGAGACAATTTCACCAAGTCTAAAGACTACTGCATGCTCTCTTTGATCAACAGTAAAGGTTGATAGTGAAATTAATATTAATAAAAGAATTAATACAACAAAAATTTTCGGTATATTTCTCATTTATTTACCTTTCGCCTCTATCTCGTCCACTAAAACTTCCGCGAGATTGTTCTGTAATTGAGTTAATAACATCTGAAGCCGATCTACTATTATTTTGTGAATTGGAGCCTCTATTTGAATCAGTATCTGAGGACCTGCTAGAACTTGATTGTTGAATAATCTTATCAAGCGGGAGGTACATAAGACTATTTGATTCTTTTTGATCAATAATAATTTTTGACACTGTAGACATAATGCTTTCTTGAGCTTCTAAAAAGAGTCTATTTCTTGTAACTTCTGGAGCTCTGTTGAATTCCGTTAAGATTTGATCGAATCGACTTGCATTACCAGAAGCCTCTTTTTCAATCGATTCTCTATATCCATTAGCCTCTTCTATTAATCTTTTGGCACTACCCTTTGCTTTTGGAATAATATCATTCGCATAAGCTAATCCCTCAGTTTTTTGCCTTTCTTTATCTTGTTGGGCTTTAACTGCATCATCGAAAGCTGCCTGAACCTGTTCAGGTGGTTGTGCATTTTGCATAGTTACACTTGTAATATTTATGCCAGTTTTGTACTCATCAAGAATATTTTGCATTAAGGTTTTGGTATCAATCGCAATTTGTTCACGACCCTCATAAAGAACAAAATCCATTGGATTCTTACCCACAACTTCTCGAATTGAGGTTTCGGCTGCTCCCCTTACAGCACTCTCTGCAGATCTATTTTCAAACAAAAAATCCTCAACTGACTTAAGATTATATTGCACTGCAAACTGAAGATCGATAATATTTTTATCTCCGGTCAACATAAGAGATTCTCTTAATTCAGAAGTTGAAGTTCCAGTTGTCGACGACGATCGATAACCAACTTCGATTGTTCTAACTTGTTCAAGGTTTACTTTTTCAACTATTTCAATTGGATAAGGTATATGCCATCGAGGGCCAGGTTGAGTAACCTCAGTATTTTCTCCAAATCTTAGGATAACGCCTCTTTGTCCTTGATCTACAATGTAAAAGCCTGTCGAAAGCCATAATAGTAAAATAATGATTAAAATAGGAGTAATCGGTAAAGGATCTCCAGATATATTTGTTGGTTTGTTATTTGACCCACCTCCGTTACTGTTATTTTTAGTTTTAACATTAAACATGTTATCAACTTTATTCTTTAAGTCTTTGAAAAGCTCATCTAAGTCAGGAGGTCCGTCTTGACCGGCAGCTATTGGATTTTTTACAAATTTCGATAAATATTTAAGCATATTGTCCGTTTCTTTGGTTAATTTGTCTTTGATCATATTCGACTATTGCTAGCTTTAAAAATTCAATTCCATCCCCAGTTTTTGCAGATAATTGAATTCTCGTAATATTACCATACTCATCTCTGTCAAACATGGCTTTAAGGGGTATTTTATCAATTTGATTAAGAACTAGAATTTGAGGCAGATTACTTGCCTTAATCTCTTTAAGAATTTTTTCAACCTCGTTTATTTGTTCCGATTTATTATTATTACTTATATCCACTACGTGCAACAAAAGATTTGCATCAGTTGCCTCTTCAAGGGTTGATTTAAATGATTCAACTAAAGTTGTCGGTAAGTCTTTTATAAACCCAACAGTATCTGAAATCACAATTTTATGCCCCGGTTCTATAAATAACTTACGGGATGTAGTATCAAGTGTTGCGAAAAGTTTATCCTCGGCTAGGATAGTTTCATGCGTTAAGGAATTAAATAAGGTAGACTTCCCTGCATTGGTATATCCAACAATTGCAACGGTAAGTACATTTGATCGTCGTCTTGCCCTTCGTTGCATCCCTCGTTGCTTGTCGAGCTTTTTTAACTTTTCTTTCAGTTGCTTTATTCGTATACCTAGCATTCGCCTATCAAGCTCTATTTGCTTCTCACCGGGTCCTCCCCTGACACCAATCCCTCCTTTTTGTCTCTCAAGATGACTCCAACCCTTTGTTAGCCTGGAAGATAAATGATCTAGATGAGCCAATTCGACTTGCAATTTTCCTTCATAACTTTTTGCTCTTTGTGAAAAGATATAGAGGATGAGTGCAGTTCTGTCATAAACCCTCAAGCCGGTAAGCTTTTCTATATTTCTCTCTTGGGAGGGGGTTAATTCATGGTTAAAGACTATGGTAGATGACTTGGTATTCTCTTTAATAGTTACTAATTCTTGGGCTTTACCAGAACCTACGAAGTATCTTGCATCGGGTTGATTTTTTTTACTTTGGATTATTTCAGCGACATCAAAACCAGCGCTTGTGACTAACTGAATCAATTCGTTTGTATCTTCCTCGTGATTAATATTATTAAAATTTATATTAACCAAAATTGCTTTTTCTCCAACCTCCGGTCTATCAAACATTAACTTATTTTAATTCCTTTAATGTTAATTTTTGTGTGGGTACAATAGTCGATATCGAATGTTTATAAATAAGCTGAGGGGCACTACCAGTTAACACAATTACATATTGATCGTAAGATTCTATTAAGCCTTGAAGTTTAATTCCATTTAAAAGATAAATTGATACAGAAATTTTATCCTCACATAGTTGATCTAAAAACGTTTCTTGTAAATGAGTGGATTTAGTAGTCATATTGATTTTTAAAAGAATTCAGTCTTTTGTGCACCTCATTTTTACCTAAAATCGATATTATACTCCCTATACTAGGCGTATGATCTGTGCCTGCCAAAATAACTCTTAATGGCATTGCAATAGCAGGGAATTTGATTCCTTCTTTTTTTACAAAGGCTTTTAATTGATCATTTACTTCTTCATCGCTCCATGAGTGTTGATTTAATTCATCGATAAATTTATCAATAAGCTCCATGGATTCCTTATTCATATATTTTTCTATCAGATCTTTGGGAATCTTTGGCATGTCAAAAAAGAATTGAATATTCTCTCTTATCTCATTCAATGTCTTTGCTCTGTCTCTGTATAACATTAAGACACCATTTAACTTGTTAGTAGTTAAGTCAAGATCTAATAAAGATGCAAGGTCATCAAGATCCATTTTTTTAATATAATGATTATTTAACCAATTAAGTTTTTCTTCATCAAATTGTGCAGCAGAGGAAACTACATGCTCAAAATCAAAATGCGAGGTAAATTCACCCATGGAGAATATTTCATCGTCACCATGGCTCCATCCTAGCCTAGCTAAGTAATTTTTTATTGCCTCTGGCACATAACCCATATCCTTGAATTGCATTACATTTATAGCACCATGACGTTTAGATAGTTTTTGCCCATCACTTCCAAGAATCATAGATAAATGGGCAAATGCTGGTACTTCAGCATTTAGAGCTTTATAAAGATTAATTTGTCTTGGCGTATTGTTAATATGATCATCACCTCTTATGACATGGCTAATTTTCATATCCCAGTCATCTACTACAACACAAAAATTATATGTAGGTGAACCGTCAGAGCGAGCAATAATAAAGTCATCTAATTCTTCGTTTTTAATTGATATTTCACCCTTAACCAAATCTTGCCAGGATATACTCCCCTCCTTTGGATTCTTAAATCTCACTACCGGTTTTATATCCTCGGGTTTTTTTGGTAAATTTTTATTAGATTCAGGTCGCCATCTACCGTCATATTTTGGTTTTTTCCCTTCTCGCTTTTGCTGTTCTCTTAACTCATCTAACTCATCTTTGGACGCATAACAATAATATGCATTTCCTCTTTGAAGTAACTCATTTATTACCTCTTTATATCTCTCCAATCGTTTAGTTTGATAGTAAATAGGTCCATCATTGTTAATACTTAACCATTCCATTCCCTCTTTAATGACATTGATTGCCTCAGGCGAAGAACGCTCTAAATCAGTATCTTCAATTCTTATGATAAATCGACCTTTATGCCGCTGGGCATACGCCCATGAAAACAAGGCCGTTCTAACACCTCCAATATGGAGGTTACCGGTTGGGCTTGGGGCAAAACGAGTTATTACTTCTTTCACAAAAAATTCCTATTATTTGGGGCCAGCATAAAGATCATAATCTTCAGATGATTTTATTTTAACATCGAGCATATCACCAGCTTCTAAACCACTGGGATTTTCAAGAAATATTACACCATCAATTTCTGGGGCGTTAGCGTATGACCTAGCTACTGCAAAATCTTTACTTATTTCGTCAACTATAACGGTCTGAATAGATCCCACTTTCTCTGATAATTTTTTTTGACTAATTCTTTTTTGGACATTCATTAATCGATCTAACCTAGCTTGCTTTATATCACTCTCTACCTGGCCTGAAATAGTATTTGCGACTGCACCTTCTACGTTAGAGTACATAAAACAACCCACTCTATCTAATTTAGCTTGCTCTAAAAATTCAATAAGGTTCTCAAATTGCTCATCAGTCTCGCCTGGAAAGCCCACTATGAAGGTACTTCTTATGACTATATCGGGACAAATCTTTCGCCACCCAACAATTCTCTCTAGGTTATTTTCTGCATTTGCGGGTCTTTTCATTGACTTTAAAATTTCTGGACTTGCATGTTGAAAGGGCACATCTATGTATGGAAGAATATTACCCTCAGCCATCAATGTTATTAAATTATCGACATTTGGGTAAGGATATACATAATGAAATCTTACCCATACCCCTAGTTGACTTAGATTCTTTGCCAAGTGATATAAATCGGATTTAATAGGTCTACCATTCCAAAAACTTGGACGGTATTTCATATCAACGCCATAAGCACTTGTATCTTGTGAAATTATAATAAGCTCTGAAACCCCTGATCTTACTAAATTTTCTGCCTCCTGCATGATCTCACCTATTGGCCTGCTTACTAATTTTCCTCGCATGGACGGGATAATGCAAAAAGTACAAGTATGGTTGCATCCCTCTGAAATTTTTATGTAAGCATAATGCTTCGGAGTTAATCTCACGCCCTGAGGGGGTATAAGATCGATATGAGGGTCAATAGGTTTAGGTGCATGCATATGGACTGCGTCCATAACCTCCTTGTAAGCTTCGGAACCTGTTATTGCCAATAGATTATCAAAACGCTTTTCTATAACTTCCCTTCTCTCTCCTAAACACCCTGTTACAATTACTTTTCCATTCTTATCAATTGCCTCAGAAATAGCATCAAGGGACTCCTCAACCGCGCTATCTATAAAGCCACATGTATTTACGATAACCAGTTCTGAGTCATGATAATTTTGTGCAATCTCATAGCCCTCAGCCTTTATTTTACTGAGCATTTTCTCAGAATCAGAGCCAGCCTTAGGACATCCAAGTGATACAAAACCAATTTTTGGTGAATGATAATTCTGTTTCGTTATCATTTAATGAAGAAATGAATGGATAAAAAACACCAGTATAACACCAAGGGAAATTATAGAGATTTGCTTGATAGAGTCTTTAATCTCAGTTTTTTTATGAAGGCCTGGCATAAGATCAGAAATTGCTATGTAAATCATACTTGATGCTGCAAGAGCAAGGACATATGGAATAAACTCTTGCATGATGCTTAATATGAAAAAAGATAGCAAAGCACCAACCAATGTTGCAATGCTTGAGGCTATATTTAGGGTATAGGCCTTAAATTTTGACACACCAGAGTGGAGTAAAACTGAAAAAGTGCTCATTTCCTGAGGTAAACAGTGGAGCAACATCGAAAGTGCAGTTACGAGCCCAAGGTTGATATTTACCAAAAAAGCACTTGCAATTAATATACCATCGACAAAATTATGAAATAAATCACCAATAAATACAATACTTCCTTTTCCATTAATTTTATTTGCAGAAGAAGTTTCACAATCCCCGTGCTTGTCGCAATTAGGCCCATGACAATGACGCCAAATAAATAATTTTTCTAAGGTGAAAAAGATAAGAATACCAATAAGGACCATAAAGCTAATGTCATGGGAGTTATT
>CACEEB010000014.1 GCA_902558495.1 uncultured OM43 clade bacterium
GTTACGAAATTAAATTTAATGATTACGAAAAAGCATTTTCAAGTTTTCAAGGTATTGCTCATAGAATGGAATGGATAAAGAATATTAATGATGTTGACTATTTTAATGATTCAAAAGGAACAAATGTTGCCTCAACTAATGCAGCTTTAGCTTGTTTCGGTGATAAACGAATTATTTTGATAGCTGGCGGGGATGTTAAGAACCAGAATTTACTTCCTTTAAAAGATAGTATTAAAAATAATGTAAAAGCACTTATCTTGATTGGAAGAGATGCACATGTATTCATGGATAATTTTAAGGATATTGATTGCTTAGAAATTGCAATCTGTGAATCAATGAAGGAGGCAGTTACAAAAGCATATAGGTTAGCAAATCAGGGAGAGGTAGTCTTATTATCACCAGCAAGTGCAAGCCTTGATATGTATTCTAATTATATTGAACGTGGCAATCATTTCAAAGAAATTGTTCATCAGATTATTTCATGAAAATATTTTCATCACAGAAAAATTATAACTTACCTATATATGATTACAATTTAATATGGGTAACTTTGTTACTTCTTGGTATAGGTCTTGTAATGGTTTATTCCTCCTCAATAGACATTGCAGCCGCAAGCAAATCATTAAACTATCAAAATTATTATTATTTAGTTAGGCAGTCAATATACATAATTATAGGTTTTATATGTGGATACATAGCTCTTCAAATACCAATATACTTTTGGCAAAAAATGGCCCCGTACATATTCATTTTTGGATTACTTTTGTTGGGACTTGTTCTAGTTCCAGGTATAGGAAAAGAAGTGAATGGAAGTCAGCGATGGATTTCACTTGGAGTAGCAAATTTTCAACCTTCAGAATTCGTAAAGTTAGCCACCATAATATATGCGTCTGATTATGTTTTGAGAAAATCAAAACAAATGAGAACATTAGTAAAGGGATTCTTGCCAATGCTTGGGGTTATCGTATTCACAGGGTTTCTCTTATTACTTGAGCCAGATTTTGGAGCTCTTGCAGTAATAACTATGGTTGCTCTGGGCATACTTTTTTTAGGTGGTCTATCTTATAAAATATTTTTTGGGCTTATGATTTTTACTCCAATTAGTATTTATTTTCTTATAATAAATTCACCCTACAGATTGGAGAGAATCGTTGCTTTTCTAGACCCATGGGCAGATCCATATGGCAAGGGATATCAATTAATCCACTCATTAATAGCTTTTGGTAGGGGGGAGTATTTTGGTGTAGGTCTTGGTGGAAGTGTAGAAAAACAGCTTTATCTTCCTGAGGCGCATACTGATTTTATATTAGCAGTAATTGGTGAAGAGTTTGGCTTGTTGGGCGTCACCATTGTCATAGGTTTATTTGTTTATTTAGTATTAAGGATGTTTGGTATTGCCAAAGAGTCTATAAAAAATAAAAAACATTTTCCTGCACTTATGGCCCAGGGAGTGGCTCTGTGGTTTGCATTTCAAGGAATAATCAATATGGGAGTTAATGTTGGATTATTTCCAACCAAAGGTTTAACTTTGCCATTATTATCATTTGGTGGAAGTGGCATTTTGCTCAATATGATAGCGGTTGCAATAGTTTTAAGAATTGATCATGAAAATAGACGAAACATGAGAGGACAATATTATTAAAGAAGATAGTCTTATGATTGCAGCAGCTGGAACTGGTGGGCACATATATCCAGGACTCTCTATTGCAGAATATTTCTATAAAAATAAATATAAGATTTCTTGGGTAGGAACTCATCATGGTATGGAAAATAAGCTTGTAAATAAAAGTTTATATAATTTTTATGCTATTAAAATGAAAGGGGTTCGTGGTAAAGGATTGATAAGCTGGTTAAGTATCCCATTCAAATTATTGTATGCCATTATTGAATCTTTATTTTTTATTCATAAAGAAGGACCTAAATATTTAATTTTGATGGGGGGTTATGTATGTTTTCCAATTGCGATTGCTGGGAAATTAATGGGAGTAAAAATTATCATACACGAGCAAAATGCAATACCAGGATTATCTAATAAATTATTAGCTTTTATTGCAAAAAAAATATTTCTTGGTTTTAAAAATGATCTTAAGAATTCTATAGTTGTTGGTAATCCAATTCGAGAGAATTTATATAAGGTTACTGAACCAGCTGAAAGATTTAAAGGTAGGAAGGGACCTTTAAGAATATTAATTTTTGGAGGGAGTCTTGGGGCAAAAAAATTTAACGAAGTATTACCAGAAATTTTATCAAAAGTTGCCAAGAAAAAGGATCTTCAAATTACCCATCAGTCAGGAGATTTTTACTATAATTTTTTACTTAGAGAATATGAAAAATATCAAATTAAGGCTAAACCAATAAAGTATATTCAAGACATGGAAAAAAATTATGCATGGGCCGATATTGTTATTGCAAGATCAGGGGCTCTAACAGTTTCAGAGTTAGCAGAAGTTGGAGTTGCTAGTATTTTAATACCCTTTCCTTATGCAGTAGATAATCACCAATACTTTAACGCAAAAGTTTTGAACAACAGAGATGGTACTAAAATAATCATGGAAAACAAAATAGAAGATGAGTTAGAAGAATACATGTTATCTCTTAATCGGAAAAAATGTTTGAGCATGGCTGAAAATGCTAAGGTAAGAAGAAGGCAAGAAGCAAGTAAGAAAATTTATGAATATATAAGTACCCATGAAAAATAAAATAAAAAAAATTCACTTTATTGGAATTGGTGGATCTGGGATGTCGGGTATTGCAGAGGTTATGCATAACTTAGGATTTAATATATCAGGATCAGATTCTGCATCATCAAAAGTTACGAGAGAATTGAAACAAATGGGTATTAAAATTTCTTCAAAGCATGACCCTAGGAATGTCAATAATGTTGATGTAATTGTTGTATCTTCAGCAATTTCAAAAAGAAATATTGAGCTTAAAGCAGGTCAGAAAAAAAATATTCCAATTATTCCTAGGGCAGAAATGTTATCAGAGCTGATGCGCTTTAAGAAGGGTATCGCTGTTGCTGGAACACATGGAAAAACATCAACTACGAGCATCCTTGCAAGTATTTTATCCGAAGGGAAGTTAGATCCAACTTTTGTTGTTGGGGGTCGTATAAATTCCATGAAAGCAAATGCAAAACTTGGCACAGGAGATCTATTTGTGGTGGAGGCAGATGAATCTGATGCATCTTTTTTACACTTAAATCCTGTGAGCACAATTTTAACCAATATAGATAGAGAGCATCTAGAAACCTATCAAGGAGACTTTGAAAGATTAAAAGCTACATATTTGGATTTTATACATCAAGTCCCTTTTTATAATAATGTTTTTTTATGTATTGATGATGATGAGGTACGAAAATTAATCCCATTAATTTTAAGACCTATTGTTACTTATGGGATATCAGAAAAAGCACAAATAAAAGCTTCAAAATTGGTTCATAAAGAGGAAAGGATGAGTTTTGTGGTAGAGGATAATGTTTACACCAAATCACAATTCAATATAAATATTAATTTACCAGGGATTCATTATGTTAATAATACTCTTGCAGCAATAGCGGTAGGTTTGGAGTATGGAGTTTCTGTGAAAGTTATTCAAAAGGCTCTAGAGAAATTTAATGGAGTTGCAAGACGATATGACGTGTATCGAAATATTAGTAAAAGTAATAAGATTTTCACTGTGGTTGATGATTATGGCCACCATCCAACTGAAATTAGAGCGGTAATTGAAGCAACTAAAAAAGGATTTCCAAAAAAAGATATTTTTCTTGTTTTCCAGCCGCACAGATATACGAGAACAAGAGATTGTTATAAAGATTTTTTAAAGGTGCTCAAACTACCCAAAAAAGTTTTTTTATTTGATATTTATTCAGCTGGAGAAGAGTCCATAAAGAATATATCAACTTCAAAAATGATTAGTGATCTTAAAAGAAACTCATGCTTTTTATTACCTAAAGGAAAAAAAGCACATCAAATTATTATTGATAATATAACTTCAGATTGTATCGTTCTTATTATGGGTGCAGGATCTATTGGTGGATTTGTGGAGGAGTTTGTTAGTTAAATTATGGAAAAAAATATAATTCACCATAATATTGAATTAAAAAGCTTTAATAGCTGGAGGGTTGGAGGTGTCGCAGAAAATTTTTATATTTGTGCAGATAAGCAGATATTGTCTAACAATATTAAAAAAGGTTTGCTAATTTTCCCACTATATTTCATAGGGTTAGGTTCAAATACTTTATTTAGAGATGGTGTTATTAAAGGAACTATCATTATGATGCACAAAGGAATAGGTGATATTTTTCAAGAAATTAATTTATTTTATGCAGATGCTGGAGTTAGCTGTTCAAAATTAGCAAAACAAATCGCAAAAGCAGGTTTTGCTAAATCAGCTTTTTTAGCTGGTATACCTGGCACAATAGGTGGGGCTCTTGCAATGAATGCTGGATGTTATGGAGCAGAAACATGGGATTACGTTTCAAAAGTTCTTGTGATAGATACTCAAGGTAATCAGATAATAAGATTTAAGGATGAATTTAAGACAGGATATAGAAAGGTTATTAACAAAAAAAAGCAAAATGAATATTTTTTAGGAGCATGGTTTAATTTCCCAAAAGGACAATCAGATCTCGCACAAAATGAAATAAAAAATTTATTACTTAAAAGAAAAAAAACTCAACCTTTGGATTGGCCAACAGCAGGATCAACATTTAGGAATCCACATAATAATTATGCAGCAAAACTAATCGAAGAGTGTAATTTAAAGGGATATACAATTGGGGGTGCGCAGATATCGAAGAAACATGCAAATTTTATAATAAATCTCGGAAATGCTTCTGCGATAGATATAGAAAAACTTATTGAGTATGTAAGGAAAAGGGTTTTTGATTTAAAAAAAATTATGCTTGAAACAGAAATCAAATTTATTGGGGATAATTATGCCCCCAAATAAATATGGAAAAGTCGCAGTTTTATTAGGAGGTGAATCAAATGAAAGGGAAATCTCTATCCAAAGTGGAAAAGCAGTATTTGAAGCATTGCAATCTTGCAATATTGAAAGCTTTTTAATCGATCCCAAAATAGATTCTTTAAACTTAATAAAAAAAAGTGATAGAGCATTTATTTGTTTGCATGGAAAGGATGGGGAAGACGGAAAAATTCAAGCCTATTTAGATAAGGTTAATATACCTTATACAGGAAGCGATGCGAAATCTTCTAGGTTGGGAATGGATAAGTTTTTATCAAAAAGTATATGGAGTGAAAAGGGAGTAAAGACGCCAGCATTTATTAAAATAGACTCAGAGACAAAATTTAAATCTATAGAGCAAAAATTGGGGCTACCTTTTTTTCTGAAACCAGTAAATTCTGGATCAAGTTTAGGTATAAGTAAAGTTTTCAATGAAAGTCAGTTTTATGAATCTTTCAAGGAAGCATATAAAATTGATTCATTGGTAATAGCAGAGGCAATGATTGATGGAAGAGAATTTACATTACCAATTTTGAAGAATATACCACTTTCATTAATAGAGATTCGCACAAAAACAGATTTTTATGATTATGAGGCAAAATATCATAGAGATGATACAGAGTTTATATGCCCTACTGATCTTAATGAGTCTTTAATAAGTATAATAAAGAAATTATCAATAGATTCTTTCAATCTTTTAGGCTGTTCTGGATGGGGGCGAGTTGATCTTATGATTGATAATAAAGGTAACATTTTTATAATTGAAGTAAACACTATTCCTGGAATGACAAGTCATAGTTTAGTCCCTTTATCAGCAAGCAATTCTGGAATCTCATTTAAAGAACTTGTTTTAAGTATATTGGATACCTCTTATGCTTAATTCAATTTCGAGCCTACAAAAAATAACATTACTGATTTATTTTTTAATTTTTAGCTCAAGTATTTTTTTAATATGGCAGATGCTCTCAAGAGCAGATCTTCCTATAAATGAAATTATGATTAAAGGACAATACGATTCAATAGATAATGAACAAATACATTTAATTGCAAATAAGTACTTAATTGGTAATTTTTTTACAGTAAATTTAAAAAGCACTCAAAATGCTTTTAAAAAGTTACCATGGATAAGAGATGTAAGTGTAAGAAGAAAATGGCCAGATAAGTTACTTATTACAATTGAAGAACATAATGTACTTGCAAGATGGGGAAATCTTGGGTTAGTAAATAATTATGGTGAAATTTTTAACGCAGCCTTTCAAGATGATCTTCCTGTATTTAATGGTGATGAAAAATTTGTAATGGACATAACAAAAAAATATTACAAAATAAATAAAATACTCAGTAAGGAGCTTATACAAATTGGTACAATCTCTTTATCTAATAGATTATCTTGGGAGATTGTTACAGATAATCAGCTTAAAATTATACTTGGCCAAGATAATGTGTTAGAAAAACTAAGTTTATTTATCACTCATTATCAAGATGTACTTTTCAAGGTAAAGAAACGAATTGAGTACGTTGATTTGAGATATAAAGATGGTTTTTCTGTGAAAGTAATAAATGAAAGTTCACGTAAATTTAAGAAAGAAAAAATTATTTTATGATTAATGGAAAGGAAGAGAAGAATCTTTTAGTTGCCTTGGATGTGGGTACTTCAAAAATTGTTGTTATCGTTGCTGAACTTCAAGAAGATGGTATTTTAAAAATTATTGGATTGGGCCAACATTTATCAAAAGGTTTAAAAAAGGGAGTAGTGATAAATATAGATTCAACTATTCAGGCTATTCAAAGGGCTATTGAAGAGGCAGAGTTAATGGCTGATTGTAAAATTAAAGATGTTTATACAGGTATTGCTGGAAATCATATTAAGAGCTTAAATTCTCATGGAATGGTAAAAGTTAAAGATTCTGAAGTGTCACAAATGGATATTGATCGTGTTTTTGAAACAGCTCAAGCAATAACCCTTCCGCCAGATCAACAGGTCT
This sequence comes from uncultured OM43 clade bacterium, assembly GCA_902558495.1. Taxonomy (GTDB): domain Bacteria; phylum Pseudomonadota; class Gammaproteobacteria; order Burkholderiales; family Methylophilaceae; genus BACL14. Next base: position 6,954 of record CACEEB010000014.1, read on the forward strand.
TGCACGTTCTAACACAAGAATATATTTTAGATGATCAACATGACATAAAAGAGCCCTTGGGAATGAGTGGTATGAGGTTGGAAGTAAAGGTTCATATTGTCTCTGGAGCGATCGCAGCCGCCCAAAATATTGTTAAATGTATTAAAAGATGTGGATTAGATGTTGTGGAACTAGTTCTCCAACCCTTGGCATCAAGTGAGGCAGTTTTAACCAAAGATGAAAAGGAGCTTGGAGTATGTTTGGTAGATATTGGAGGAGGTACAACTGATATCGCTATAATTAAAAATGGTAGCATTCAACACACAGCAGTAATTCCTATAGCTGGAGATCAAATAACAAATGATATAGCTGTTGCTTTTACAACGCCCTATCAATCGGCAGAGGATATTAAGATAAATCATGGCTCTGCTGTAAGTTTTATGGCATCAATTAATGAGATTATTGAGATTCCTCTTGTGAGTGGTATGGAGCCAAAAAAAGTTACAACACAAGCATTGTCTCAGGTAATTGAACCCCGAGTTTCTGAACTTTTTGAATTAATAAGAAATGAATTACAAAGAAGTCGTTTAGGAAATGAGATTGCTTCAGGTATTGTTATAACTGGTGGATCATCCATGATGAAGGGTATGGTAAATTTGGGAGAGAAAATTTTTAATATGCCTGTACGAATTGGTTTGCCAAGAGATGTTGATGGATTGCTTCAGGTTGTTGAGAATCCAAGGTATGCTACAGGGATTGGTTTGTTAAAAATGGGAAGAGATGAAATAGAAGATGACAAAGACACCTGGACTGATGGAAATATTTTATCAAGATTATCACATCAAATTAAGACTTGGTTTCATGGTAATTTTTAAGATGATTAATAGGAAATAATATGTTTGAAATTGTAGATAATAAAAAACAAAAAGCTATCATAAAAGTAATAGGTGTTGGCGGTTGTGGGGGTAATGCAATAGATTACATGATAGAAAAAAATGTAATGGGAGTAGACTTTATATGTGCCAACACTGATCTTCAGGCCTTACAAAAGAGTCAAGCAAGTACTATCGTTCAAATTGGGGAAATGCTTACACAAGGCTTAGGTGCCGGTTCAAGACCAGATACTGGAAAACAAGCAGCTATAGATGATAAAGAGAAGATAGTAGAGGCTATTGATGGCGCAGATATGTTATTTATCACCGCAGGCATGGGAGGAGGTACAGGAACTGGAGCAACGCCAGTTATTGCTCAGATCGCTAAAGAGCTAGGAATACTAACAGTTGCAGTTGTGACTAAGCCGTTTGAATTTGAAGGAAGAAGAACTCAAGTTGCAAAAGATGGCATTGATGAGTTAGTTAACTATGTAGATTCTTTGATAACGATTCCCAATGAAAAATTGATGGGAGTTCTGGGTGATGAGGTAACTTTTGTTGATGCATTTGGTGCAGCTAACGAAGTTTTATATAGCGCAGTTTTGGGTATAGCAGAGATTATAAATAACCCAGGTATGATTAATGTAGATTTCGCTGATGTTAGAACTGTTATGAGTGAAATGGGTATGGCAATGATAGGATCTGGTTTTGCGGAGGGATCAGATAGAGCAGAAATTGCGGCAAAATCAGCGGTTGCATGTCCCTTATTAGAGGATGTTAATCTTAATAATGCAAAAGGAATACTGGTAAATATATCCACAAGCAAAGATTTTAAAATGAAAGAATATTTTGAAATCATGGACATAATTAAACAATATGCATCTGAAAATGCCACTATTATTGTTGGTAATGTTATAGATGAATCTATGTCAAATTCCATAAGAGTTACTATGGTTGCTACTGGATTAACTGGCAGCTATCAAATAGATGAAAAAAATGAAAATGTTATGCAATCTTTTGTTTATGATGATAAAGATAAAAGTACCACTGAAGATGAAAATAATTCTGAGGATGACGAATCCTTAAATGTATTCGCTGATAATTCCAATAATAACCAAACATTCTCATCAGATAATGATGATGAATATGACATACCTGCATTTTTAAGAAAAAAATGATTTTACAAAGAACAATTCAAAATGAGGTAAGTACTGTTGGAGTTGGTCTGCATACTGGAGAGAAGGTTAAAATAATACTTTGCCCCGCATCTGAGGGACACGGGGTTGTTTTTCAAAGAGACGATATTACAGGTCAGCCAAAAATTACTGTAAATCCACAAGCTGTAACAGAGACAAAGCTTTGCTCAACTCTTGGTACAAAAGATTTTTCAATAGCTACTGTTGAGCATCTGATGTCTGCTCTATCTGCAACAGGAGTAGATAATATTCTAGTAAGGCTAGATGGTTCAGAGATTCCTATAATGGATGGTAGTGCCATTTCATTTATTCATTTAATAAAATCAGCAGTAATTATAGAGCAAACAAAAGAGAAAGAATTTGTAGTTATAAATGATGTAATTGAAATAGTTGATGGAGATAAATTTGCTAGATTTGAACCTTATAAGGGATTTTTGGTAGATTTTACTATTGATTTTCCACACCCTGCTTTTAAATCAAATGATAGTCAAGTTTCCATTGATTTTTTTAAGGATTCTTATATTGATGAAATAAGTAGAGCTAGAACATTTGGATTTATGCAAGAGGTGGAATATCTTAGATCAAACGGCTTGGCGAGAGGTGGTTCTCTTGAAAATGCTATTGTACTAGATGAATATAAAATTTTAAATGAGGATGGCCTAAGATACAAAGATGAATTTGTAAGACATAAAATTCTGGATGCTATTGGCGATCTCTATATCTTAGGGTATCCAATTATTGGAAAATTTATAGCTCATAAGTCGGGGCATGATTTAAATAATAGATTATTAAGAGAGTTAATAAAGAATAGAGATAAATGGAAAGTGACATCTTTAAGCATTGATGATATTGATCGTCATAATTTATCAAGCTTTTTAAAAATTAATGAAGAGCTTAATAGATCTACTCAAAAGAACCTACAATGACAAGACTGACTCTAATTGTTTTAGTTTTTGCAGTGCTAGTATTATCGTTTCTTACCATATTGTTCATTATTACAAGAAAACAAAAATACCTCGAGGCAATAAAGAAAGTCATTAATTATTCATTAAGCTTATTAATAGTTATTGTCTTAATTTTTCTTTTTTTAAAATTTGTGCATATTTAAATTGTGAAAGTAATTTCAGTATTTGGTGGAAGCGGCTTTTTAGGCTCAGAATTAATTAAGAGTCTCAAAAAGAAAGAAATTCAAATAAGACTTTTTACCAGGAACAAATTGAACGCGAATCATTTAAAAGTTGTTCCTAGGCTTGAAATCATTGAAATAACAAAAAAAACTAATCTAAAAAAGGCATTAGTTGGATCTGACATTGTTATTGATCTGGTTGGCATATTGCATGAAAGTAAAAGTGAAAGCTTTGATGACATACATGCAAAAAGATTAAAAAATATTGCAAATGCTGCTTCAGGAGCCGGGGTAAAGCGATTTATACATGTGGGCGCATTGGGTTCCTTAAAAAATGCCCCAAGCAAGTATTTACAATCTAAAGCAAAAGGTGAACATTTTATAAGGCAGGAATGTATAAAATGTACATGGACAATCTTTAAGCCATCAATTATATTTGGTCCTAAGGATAAATTTATAAATCTGTTTTATACAATGGTTAAATATCTTCCGGTTATTTTATTAATATCCCCTTTTGCTAAGTTTCAACCTATTTACGTGAATGATGTAGTCGAGATAATAATTAAAAGTTTTTATGACAAAAAAACGTTTAATAAAAGTTATGATCTTGGTGGTCCAAAGATATATTCTTTCTTTGAAATAATTAAACTTATAGCTTTATTTCAGAAAAGGAGGGTATGGATTTTACCTCTAAGCAATAAAATATCTTATATCATGGTAAGAATTATCGAATGCTTACCATTAAAAATTATTACTCGCGATAATTTAAAGTCAATGTCAATCGATAATATAACAAAAACTAATGATGCTTATCAATTTAAGCCAAGATTAAAAACACTTGACGCATACTTGACAACTAAAAGTTCAAAGGGCTAATTATGAGGATATATTTGGTAGGAGGAGCAGTTAGGGATCAACTATTAAATATTCCAGTTGTTGATAAAGATTATTTAGTGGTGGGAAGCTCACCTCAAGAAATGATTGATTCAGGATTTAAGCCAATTGGTAAAGATTTTCCTGTATTCCTTCATCCAAAAACTAAAGAAGAATATGCATTGGCAAGAACAGAGAAAAAGGTTGGTATTGGACATAAAGGTTTTACATTTTATGCATCTCCAGAGGTTACACTCGAGCAAGATTTAGAGCGAAGAGATATTACAATAAATGCAATTGCACTTGATGAGAATAATAATTACATAGATCCATTCAATGGCATTGATGATTTAAAGAATAATGTTATTAGACATGTAAGCCCTGCATTTGAAGAAGATCCTCTGAGAGTTCTTCGTGTTGCGAGATTTAAGGCAAAACTTATCTCTTTCAAAATTCATGAAAAAACTTATGACTTGATGAGTGGGATTGTTCGTAGTGGAGAAATTAATAATTTATCAGCTGAACGTATGATGATTGAGTTAAAAAAGGGCTTCGAGCAAGAGCATGCATTTAGCATGTTGGAGGTTCTTAATGATTGTGGTGCAATAGATTATATTTTCCCAAAAATAGAATTTAAAAATAATAAGGATAAAATTAAGAATGTTTTAGATGCGTCCCATCACTTATGTAAGTCCGCCCCAAATAAGAGACTACTCCTGTTCTTATTAGCTGCTAATTCTATTGACAACAATATTGATAATAGAATTTATGAAAATATCAATAAAATATCTTTACCATCATTCGAAAAAGGACTCATTAAATTAATAGAAAAAAATATTAGTGAGCTTGTCCGATTTTCGAGTTTAGAAAATAGCAAGCAGCTAGATTTACTTTATAGTTTTGATTTCTTTCGACGACCAGAAATATTGAATGAATCTTTTGAGCTTTTAGAGTTAATTAAAAAAGATAACAAAAATCATTCCTTACTTATAGAGCTTTCAAGAAAATTAATTAAGAACTTTCAAAAGTTAATTAGAAATAACCAAAACGAAATTGATAAGTCATTATCAGGTGAGCAGATCAAAAAAGCCATTTATGAGGAAAGGCTATTATTAATTAAGAAATTATAGTGATCTTAATTTTTGTAACTCCTTGAGGGAAGATATTTTTTTATCAATGTAGATTGGTTTTTTTTTGCTCTTATTTATCCATATAGTTTTAATGCCGCAATACTTCGCTACCTTAAGATTTTCTTTTTCATCATCTACAAAATATGCTTGTTCAATTCTATATTTAGATAAGAATTTCTTCATACTTTCTTTGCTAGGCTTACCATTGAAATTTGAATTTTCAATAAAATGAAAATCTTGAAAAAATCTACCAATATTGCAGTGATTGATTATGTTAAGAGCATATATTTTAGGTGCGTTAGTAAAAAGAATTTTTCTACCATCAAGATTGGATAAAATTCTCACCAAATTATATGCTGGAAAAATTAAGTCGCTATAGTTTTTGATATCATGCGTTTTGTTTAGAAAATTATTTGGATTAACATCATAATTCCTTATTAATCCTTTTAGGGTTGAGCCATAAGACATCCAATAATCTTGTCTTATTTTGTCAGCTTGATACTCGTTGATTTTTAATAGATTTTGTATATATCTATTCATTTTTTTATTAATGACTGGGAACAACTTTCTTCCGGTATCGTGAAGCGTATTGTCGAGATCAAATATCCAAGTAACCCTCAATTAATGCGCCTTGATTAAGGTCCCAACACCCTGATCAGTAAGTATCTCAAGCAATAAGGCATGTTCAACTCTTCCATCAATAATATGGACACTATTTACGCTACTTTTTGCAGCATGAAGAGCAGCATTTATTTTTGGCAACATCCCTCCTGATAAAATACCCTCTTCGATCAAATCTTCTATTTCTTTTGGAATCAAACCAGTAATAAGATTGTTATTTTTATTTAATACTCCTTTTGTATTCGTCATTAGCACTAGCTTTTCTGCATTAACAACCTCAGCAAGTTTGCCCGCAACAACGTCTGCATTTATGTTATAAATTTTTTTGTCCTCACCATAACCAATAGGTGCGATTACTGGAATAATTCCATGCTCATCAAGATCATGCATAAAATATGGATCAATACTTTCAATATCACCCACATATCCAAGATCAATAGAATCATGTGTTTTTTCGTCTGTAATATTTAATTTTTTTGCCTTTATAAAACTAAGTGATTCCTTTTGAGTAAGACTATTTGCTTTTCCACCACTATTCTTAATTAGATTAACTATATCCATACCTATAGCACTTAAAACATTATGTACAACGGCCATTGTTTCTTCATCAGTAACTCGCATCCCTTTATAAAATTTTCCTTCTTTGCCTAATGCTTTAAGGCTATCATTAATTTGAGGCCCACCCCCATGCACAATAACAGGGTTCATACCAACCAGTTTCAATAGAACAACATCTTTCGCAAAAGAACTTTTGAGACTCAAATCAACCATGGCATTACCACCATATTTGATAATAATTGTCTTTCCGTAGAATTTTTTTATGTAAGGCAGTGCCTCACTTAATATTTTTGCTTTTTCGTTAGGAGTCATATTTTTGGCATATTTACTAATTCATCTTATTTTATAGCTTTTTTGTAAAGAATTTAGCATTTCGTTCCGTTTGATAGTATTTTTTTCTTTTTATGGGCATACCCTCTTTTTTACTAGAGATAAATTCTTTTTCTAAAAACCAGTGCTCGGATTGCGTTGTAAATAGAAAAATCTCACTGATACCCATTTTTTTAGTATGTTTTTCACAAAATTTTAATAATTTATTTCCATACCCTTTATTTTGATATTCTCTTTCAATTGCAAAGCAAGCAATTTCTGCCATAAAATCATATTTATATAATGCAGTACAACCAATTAGGTCATGATTGTGTTCAATAACATAAAAATGATTTATGTCCTTTTCTATTTGTTCTTTTGCTCTACTCAGTAAGATACCCTTATTACCCAAAGGACTAATTAATCGGTATATTTTTTTTACATCCTTTATTTCTGCTTGACGTATTATTTCTAATGGATACTCTGTAAAAATTGTCCCTGATCCTCTCTGAGTAAATAGTTCTTCGATGACAGAACCATCAGAACTTCTGTTAACAAGGTGAACTTTGGGAACGTTATTTTTTATTGCATACATACTGCTCTTTAAAATATTAAAGTCATTAATTGATATATTTGGTGCTTTCTCTGGAGAGGAGTTGTTCTCTATGCTTTTAATTAAGTTCTCTGCTTTGAGTGTTGTTAGTTCAGAAATGAGATCACCCTTTAAATTAAGTATCCCATTATGATTCATATAGTAAATTAGCTTATCTGCCTTAATGGCCGATGAAACGTCGGCCGCTGTTTTTTCATAAGAAAGATTAAATATATCCCCAATAGGGCTAAAGCCTAAAGGGGAAATAATTACAATTTCTTTATTATCTAGCTTATTCTTAATAGATGTTGCATCAATACGCCTAATTTGACCACTAAATTGCATGTCAATACCATCAATTACCCCAAGAGGTCTTGCGGTAATAAAATTCCCAGATGCAACTTTATTTTCCTTATTGCCGGATGATAAATCTAAACTTTTGGATGACAATGCAGACTCAATTTTAATTTTATTCCGACCGTTTACATCAATGACTTTTTCAAGCGTTTCTTGATCAGTCACACGAATATTACGCACTAAGGACACAGAGGATTGATCATTTATTTCATGATTTATCTGAGGACGAATACCATAAACAATTACTATGCGAATATTTAAACTTTGCAAAAGATTAATGTCTTGCACAATACTGTCTAGTTGATTGTCATGAATAATATCTCCGCTGAATGCAATAACAAAAGTTTGCATTGAAAATTCATTTATATATTTGGAGGCTTCACGAAATTGTTTAATAAAATTATTATGATTATTTTTTAAAGTCTCAACGGATGATTGGTCAGAGAAGAAAAATTGTATAGATACACTAAAACAATCTGATACTTTTTGCAGTAATTGAACGCTTATATTCAGTTCTCCACGCTCAATACGCGATAAATTACTAGGGCTTAGGTCTAATTTTTTTGCAAAAGCATCAAGACTTAATTTATTTAATTTACGTAACTTTCTTATATTAATAGCTACAATATTTTGCATATAATACAATTTTATCTAATAATTAAATTATATTATAATAAATTTTTGTAATTTAAGCAAAATCACCGTACTTATATTGCAATATTGACAATATAGATAATGGTGCTGTTTCGGTTCTTAATATGCGTGGCCCAAGACCTATTGGGACAAAGTGTGATTTGATTGCTTGGTTAAGCTCTTCTTCAGTAAAGCCGCCTTCAGGACCAATCATAATATCAATAATCTTTTGGGATGTATTGTTGATATTTTGAATAGTATTTTTTTCTTTTGGTGAGAGAATTAATTTAAGGTGATTGGCATTTTCTCCATTTTCTTGATTCAGACATTCTTCTAATTTTTTTGGTAGGGATATTTTGGGCAATGATGATCTACCTGATTGTTCACAGGCAGATATAATCACTTGGTGCCAATGAGATAATTTCTTTTCAGCTCTACTACCTTGTAATTTTATATTACTTCTTTTGCTATACATTGGAATAATAGAACCTACCCCTAACTCCACACTTTTTTGGATAATCCAATCCATTTTTTCACTTGATGATAATGATTGAAATAATCTTAAATGAATAGTTGGATTCTTTTGATTTTCAAATCTACTATCAATGAAAACCTTTATAGTTTTTTTATTGATATCAGTAATGACTGCAGAATAATCATAAAGGTCGTTATGAAATAATATAATTTTATCATCGGTTCTTAATCTTAAAACATGAGCAGCATGGTGCGCTACCTTATTAGATAGATGAAGTTTTTGCTTTAATTCTAATGGGCTTGGATGGTAAAATCGATACATATATTTATCGGAGAGTCGAAGTGGTTAGTTTAAATACCCCCATATGTGATTTTGGGTGGAAAGCAAAAGAATTTAACCTTCTAGGTGTAGATGGAGAGCAATGGAATCTATCTAAAGCAAAAGGTAAAAGTGGCTTAATAGTCATGTTTATTTGTAATCATTGTCCTTATGTAAAAGCTATTCTACCGCGTTTAGTAAATGATTTAGCTGAATTAAAAAAAATAGGCATCAATGCGGTTGCTATTTCAAGCAATGATGTGGTGAATTATCCAGACGACTCCTATAAAAATATGCAAAAAATAAGTCAAAAAGAAGCGTTCTCATTTCCTTATTTATTTGATGAAAATCAAGAGGTAGCAAAGGCTTATGATGCAATTTGCACTCCCGACTTTTTTGGTTTTAATGCTGCACTTGAACTTCAGTATAGGGGGCGTTTTGACTCAACTGGAAGAGGAGAGCCATCTATTAATAATGAAAGGGATTTATATGAGGGCATGAAGCTTATTGCCAATACTCAACAAGGCCCAAAAGAGCAAATTTCAAGCATAGGTTGTTCAATTAAGTGGAAATGATGTTCAATTTAAACGCAAGATGCCTTGATTGAATAACAAGTTTAGGGAATAATTTAAGATTCGTTACACGACTATATACTAATCGTTGCTTTGAAATAAATTATTAAAAAGCACGTCATCAAATTTGGGGGATATCATGGCAACACGACAAGAATTAGCAAATGCAATTAGAGCACTATCAATGGATGCAGTTCAGAAGGCAAAATCTGGACATCCTGGAGCGCCAATGGGAATGGCCGAAATCGGTGAGGTCCTATGGAATCATCATTTAAAGCATAATCCTTCTAATCCTGACTGGGCAGATCGTGATCGATTTATATTATCCAATGGACATGGCTCCATGTTAATTTATTCTTTACTGCATTTAACTGGATATGATCTTCCTATGAAAGAAATTGAAAATTTCCGTCAAATACATTCAGCATGTGCAGGACACCCAGAATATGGATATGCGCCTGGTGTTGAAACAACTACTGGACCCTTAGGACAAGGAATAAGTAATGCGGTTGGTTTTGCAATGGCTGAAAAACTTATGGCTAATCAATTTAATAAACCAGGTCATGATATTGTCGATCACTATACTTATGTCTTTATGGGTGATGGTTGTTTAATGGAAGGTGTATCTCACGAAACATGTGCATTGGCAGGTACATGGGGTCTCGGAAAATTAATTGCTTTGTGGGATGACAATGGTATTTCAATTGATGGTCATATTGAGGGCTGGTACACAGATGATACTGCTGGACGTTTTGAATCATATGGATGGCACGCAATAAGAGATGTTGATGGTCATGACCCAGATGCAGTGGATAAAGCAATCCAGGAAGCAAAAAAAGTCACTGACAAACCAACATTGATATGTTGTAAGACTGTCATTGGTAAGGGTTCACCTAATAAATCAGGATCACATGATTGTCATGGGGCTGCCCTCGGTGAAGACGAAGTTGCATTAGTAAGAAAAGAAATTGGTTGGGAACATGATCCATTTGTTATTCCTCAAGATATTTATGATGGCTGGAATCAGAAAGAAAAAGGGCAAGCTAAAGAGGATGCATGGAATGCAAAATTTAATGCCTATGCAAAAGAATTCCCAGAGATGGCTGCTGAGTTTAAAAGAAGAATGGCAGGTGAATTACCTGCGGATTGGGATAAACTTTCTGCGGGCGTTATTAATGATGCAAATGATAGTGCTGAAAAGGTTGCAACCAGGAAAGCCTCTCAAAATGTTATTACTGCATTAGCATCCTCACTTCCAGAGTTTCTTGGAGGCTCAGCTGATCTTACAGGATCAAATCTTACAAGTTGCCCAAGCTTTGAACATGTAAGTGGTTCCAAGCCAGGAAATTATATTTCTTACGGCGTCCGAGAATTTGGTATGGCTGCCATTATGAATGGCATGGCTCTTCATGGTGGGTTTCTTCCTTTTGGAGGAACATTCCATATGTTCACTGACTATATGAGAAATGGTATGAGGATGGCTGCTTTAATGAAGCAAAGAGTTGTTTATGTTTTAACTCACGACTCCATAGGTCAGGGAGAGGATGGACCTACCCATCAGCCTATCGAGACCACAGCTGGTATAAGATACATTCCGCGTATGGAGGTATGGAGACCATGTGATGCTACTGAAACTGCAACAGCATGGGTTGCTGCAGCAGAAAATGCTGAAAATCCTACTAGCTTAGTGTTAAGTCGACAAGGTATGGGTTTTCATACCAGAACTGCGGACCAAATTGCTGATATTAAGAAAGGTGGTTATATATTGTCTGATTGTGATGGAGATGCTCAGATTATTTTAATAGCTACAGGATCAGAGGTTGATTTAGCTGTGGGTGCTCAAGAAGTTCTTAAAGGAGAGGGTATTCATGCGCGTGTAGTATCTATGCCTTGTACCCATGCATATGACCGTCAAGATCAAACCTATAAAGATAGCGTCCTGACCCCAAGTGTTAAGCGTGTTTCAGTTGAAGCAGGAGTTACAGATTTTTGGAGTAAATATGTTGGGCTTGATGGCGCATCAGTTGGTATAGATACCTATGGCGAGTCTGCCCCTGGTAAAGTAGTATTTGAACATTTTGGTTTTACAGTTGATAACGTTGTAGAAACTGCAAAATCTATACTCTAATTTCTTAAATCTTTTATAAGGGTGCGCATTTGCACCCTTATACCTTATGAATGTATAGGTGAATAATATATGGCAATAAATATTGCAATCTCTGGTTTTGGAAGAATTGGAAGATTGGTCCTGAGAGCTATATATGAACAGGATTATAAGGACATAAAGGTTGTCGCTATTAATTGTAGCAGAGGTGATATCGAAAAACATGCTCATTTATTACGTTACGATAGCCAACATGGAAGATTTAACGTGGACGTTAAAACCACAGATGATTCTTTTGTTGTAAATGGGGATCGTATTCGATATTTTAATACCAGAGATCCTAATGAATTATCTTGGGGTGAGCTTGAGGTTGACTTAGTAATGGAATGCACTGGAGCGTTTCGTGGAAAAGAATCGTGTCAATTTCATTTAGATAATGGCGCTAAAAAAGTTTTAATTTCAGCGCCTGGTGAAAAGGATGTTGATGCAACTATAGTTTATGGTGTGAACCATAGTCAAATAAAAAAAGAACACACAGTCATATCAAATGCCTCTTGCACTACTAATGGATTAGCTCCAATTGTAAAAGTTATACAAGATGGAATAGGTATTCATTCTGGACTTATGAATACAATTCATTCTTACACCAATGATCAAGTTATTTTAGATAATATGCATAATGATGTAAGACGAGCACGCTCAGCTGCTGTATCAATGATACCTACTAAAACTGGTGCAGCTTCGGCAGTAGGGCTTGTCATTCCAGCTTTAGAGGGCAAATTAGATGGAGTTGCAATTCGAGTACCGACCTCAAATGTGTCACTGGTCGATCTAACTTTTACAACTTTGAAATCAACAAGTAAAGATGAAATTAATGATTTGATGAAAAAGGCATCAGAGACAAATCTCAAAGGAGTTTTAATATACAACCAAGAACCTTTGGTGTCCATTGATTTTAATCACACATCAGGTTCTAGTTATTATGATTCTACTTTGACCAAAGTTAGCAGTGATGGAAAGCTGATAAAAGTGTTTGGCTGGTATGACAATGAATGGGGCTTTAGTTGCCGAATGATTGACACAGCCATAGCGATGATGGGCGCAAAATAAATTTACCTTAAATATGAATCAAATTTCGGATTTCATAATTAAAGACAAACGTGTTTTCATCCGGGCTGATTTGAATGTGCCAATGCAATCAGGAATTATCTCATCAGAAAATCGAATCAAAGCTTCATTACCCACTATTAGATATGCTTTGAGGGCTGGGGCAAAAGTGATGGTCACATCTCACTTGGGCAGACCTGTGGAGGGTCATTTTACTGAGAAAGATTCCCTTGCACCTGTTGCAGAATATCTCAGTAAAGAGTTAAGTCAACCAGTTTCACTCATTAAAGAATGGACACAAAAATCATTCACGGTGGAGTCTGGAGAATTAGTTGTTTTAGAAAATTGTAGATTTAATGTTGGAGAAAAGGCCAATGATAAATCGCTTGCAGAGTTATATGCAAAGCTAACCGATGTATTCGTGATGGATGCGTTCGGCACGGCTCATCGTAAACAAGCATCAACTTATGGCATTGCAGAATTTTGTCCCAAAGTGTGTGCTGGCCTATTATTTAAAAGTGAGCTTGAGGCATTAGAAAAGGTTATCTCTGAACCAAAATTACCAATGGTAGCAATTGTTGGTGGTAGCAAAATTTCAACAAAACTAACTATTTTAGATAAACTTTCCGATAAGGTAGATCAATTAATTCTAGGAGGAGGTATTGCAAATACTTTCTTAAAAGCCCAAGGATTCAATATAGGTAAATCACTATGTGAAGATGATTTTATTCCCTCAGCCAAAAAAATTATCCATAAACTTGAGTCGAGGGGAGCCTCACTTCCTAGGGTAACAGATGTTGTGTGTGGTAAAAATTTGAACGAAAAAGAACCTGCAGTCATTAAGAGTATTCATGAAGTATTGGAGGATGATATGATTTTTGATTTAGGACCTAAGTCAATGATTTCTATCTCTGAAAAAATAAAGCAAGCAAAAACTATTTTATGGAATGGTCCTATTGGAGTTTTTGAATTCAAACAATTTTCAAGTGGGACGGAAACTTTAGCTCACGCTGTAGCTAATTCTATGGCTTTTTCTTTGGCGGGAGGGGGCGATACAATAGCTGCGATCGAGTCATATGGGATGGAAAATAACCTCTCATACGTATCTACTGCTGGTGGGGCTTTCTTAGAATTTGTTGAAGGAAAAAAATTACCCGCCATTGAAATTCTTGAGCGACGAACAAATTGATATGGCGCTGCACTCATCTCAATTAAAAAATTTATCACTTATCAATAAAGGTAAGGTGAGGGATATCTATGACCTTGATGATGATAAGCTTTTAATTGTCACAACGGATCGTTTATCAGCATTCGATGTCATTATGTCCGAGCCTATACCAAGTAAGGGTAGGGTTTTAACGCAGATGTCTAATTTTTGGTTTGAGAAGTTAGCACATATAATTCCTAATCATTTGCTTGAAGATGATCCAAAAAGCTTTGTTAGTGAGGGTGAGATTGAACAAATTGACGGCCGTTCGATTGTAGTAAAAAAATTATCCCCAATACCTGTTGAGGCAATTGTAAGAGGATATTTGGTAGGAAGTGGGTGGAAGGAATATCAAGAATCAAATACTGTCTGCGGTATTAATCTCCCCAATGATTTACAACAGGCATCAAAATTACGAAACCCTATTTTTACTCCATCAAGTAAGGCCTCTCAGGGAGAGCATGATGAAAATATATCCATATCGACGTGTGAGGCATTAATCGGAAAAGATTTATCAAAGCAAATTTCTAAAATAAGCTTAGAGCTCTACCAAGCTGCCTCAGTGTTTGCAGAATCTAAAGGCATTATTATTGCGGATACGAAATTTGAGTTTGGTTTAGACAAAGAAGGCACCCTTCATTTAATTGATGAGGTGCTTACCCCTGACTCTTCAAGATTTTGGTCCAAAGAGGATTATCAAACGGGCATATCACCCCCAAGCTTTGATAAGCAATATGTAAGAGACTGGTTGGAGTCGATAAACTGGAATAAAAGTGTGCCAGCACCTAATCTACCAAAAGAGATAGTAGCCAATACTTCTGCTAAATATCTTGAAGTTTATTCACGTTTAAGTAAATAAAATCGCTTGTGAATATAAAAAAGATATCTGCCCTTCAAGCCATTCTTTTAGCATTAGGGATTACGGGTCTCATAAATGGAATAATATTTTCTTATCAAATAGATGGTGTTACGGGGATAAATGCACAAAACAGCGAATTTTTCTTCCCTTCCTCTAAAATCATTGGATCTGTTTGGACGTTTTTAGTGGCATGCTTAGCCTTTAGTTTTTCACGAGTCGTAAAACAAAATACAACACTTGCTGCATGGATTTTTGGATTATTTCTGATATGTATACTTTACCCAATTTACACCCTTGGTTTTTCTTCTTTACCAAATATGATACTTGGAAATTTATTTACCATAGCCTTAGCAAGCTTCATTTCAGGTGCTCTATTTACTCTCTATAAACTTGAATCATTCCTTACTTTTCTCATACCAGTATGGGTTATTTTTGTGAGTTATTTAATGTTTATAATTAATTAAATATTTTTTAGCCAAAAAAAACCTGCGTAATAGCAGGTTTTTTAATTTTTCTTTGTGACTTATAAGATTGGCACAATGAGCAATGCAACAATATTAATAATTTTGATTAAAGGATTGATTGCCGGGCCTGCAGTATCTTTATAAGGATCACCTACAGTATCTCCAGTCACTGAAGCTTTATGTGCCTCAGAACCCTTACCGCCATGATTACCATCCTCAATATGTTTCTTAGCATTATCCCACGCTCCACCACCTGTACACATTGAGATAGCTACAAAAAGACCAGTGATGATTGTCCCCATTAATAGTCCACCCAATGCTTGTGGTCCTAAGAAGACACCAACAAGAACTGGAACTGCTACTGGAAGAATTGATGGAATCACCATCTCTTTAATGGCAGATGTGGTTAACAAATCTACAGCTTTAGCGTAATCTGGCTGACCTTTACCAGTCATAATACCTTTGATTGTTTTAAACTGACGTCTAACTTCCTCAACAACAGAAGCTGCTGCTCTTCCAACTGCTTCCATAGCCATAGCGGCAAAAAGGAAAGGAATAAGTCCTCCGATAAATAGGCCAATAATTACCATAGGTTCACTTAAGTCGAAAGAGGCCATAATATTGTAATGATCTAACTTGTGAGTGTAATCAGCAAAAAGAACTAAAGCAGCAAGACCTGCTGAGCCAATAGCATATCCTTTAGTGACCGCCTTCGTTGTGTTACCTACAGCATCAAGTGGGTCAGTTATATCTCTAACCTTTTGGGGAAGACCTGACATCTCAGCAATTCCGCCTGCATTGTCAGTAATTGGACCATAAGCATCCAGCGCAACAATAATACCAGCCATGCTTAACATTGAAGTTGCCGCCACAGCAATTCCATAAAGTCCTGCAAAATCATATGAAGCATAAATACCAGCACACACTGATAAAACAGGGAGCGCTGTAGATTTCATTGATATACCAATACCAGCAATTATATTGGTGGCATGACCAGTTTCTGAAGCCTTTGCTACATGCTGCACTGGTTTATATTCGGTACCTGTGTAGTACTCTGTAATCCAAACTAGAAGAGCAGTAAGCACAAGACCTACAACAGCTGAACCAAACAAATCAGTCGCAGAAAAAGTCTCTCCATCTATAGTTATTCCTTGAGGAAACATATCAATACTTACATAATAAAATGCGATAGCTGATAAAACACCTGCAACAGCAAGACCTCTATATAAAGCAGGCATAACATTTGCCATTTTGGCATTT
>CACEEB010000015.1 GCA_902558495.1 uncultured OM43 clade bacterium
TGCTGTGGATACTGAAACAAATTCACTCGATACCATGAAAGCTGAGCTTGTAGGAATATCACTATGTATAAGTCCTGGATGTGCTTGTTATATTCCCATAAAACATCAAAATGCTTCCCAAGAACAATTGAAGCTCGATGATGTATTAAGCACATTAAAGCCTTTACTTGAAGATACCTCCATAAAAAAAGTTGGGCAAAATATAAAATATGATTCTCATATTTTTTTAAATTACAACATTTCCCTTAAGGGTATAACGGATGACACAATGCTAATGAGTTATGTCTTAGAGAGTAATCAAAATCATGGGATGAACAAATTAAGCAGTAAGTACTTAAATCATAATTGCATCAGCTATGAGTCTCTAGTTGGTAAAGGGGTTAATCAGCTCACATTTGATCAAGTAGCTCTTGAAGATGCGGTAATTTATGCAGCGGAGGATGCAGATATAACGATGCAATTATATAAAATAATGCGCGAAAAACTAATAAAAGATAAGTCTCTAAATAAAATTTATCAAACTATTGAAATACCTGCTATGGAGGCATTGATCCAAATTGAAAGAAATGGAGTCTTAGTTGAATCAAAAATTTTAGGGCAACAAAGTAATGAATTAGGAGAACAATTATTATTATTAGAAAAAAAAGCTTTTGAACTTGCAGGTCAACCTTTTAACCTTTCTTCACCAAAACAACTGCAAGAAATATTATTTGAAAAATTAGGTATAAAACCAATTAAAAAAACTCCAAGTGGGACTCCGTCAACAAGTGAGGAAGTTCTCGTCGAGCTAGCTCAAGACTACCCTCTTCCTAAAATTATTTTGGAATTCCGAAGTCTAGCTAAACTAAAATCTACTTACACAGATAAATTGCCTAGGATGATTAATAATAATACCAAAAGAGTTCACACAAGTTATAACCAGGCAGTAGCTATAACCGGTCGATTAGCAAGCTCAGATCCAAATTTACAAAATATTCCCATCAAAACATCGGAGGGAAGAAAGGTTAGAGAGGCTTTTATTGCTCCCAAAGGTCACAAAATATTATCTGCCGATTATTCACAAATTGAATTAAGAATTATGGCTCATTTGTCAAAGGATAGAGGGCTTATTAAAGCTTTTAAAAATAATGAGGATGTTCATACCATAACTGCAAGTGAAATATTTAATTGTAAGATTCAATCAGTTACTGCTGAACAAAGAAGATACGCAAAAGTTATTAACTTCGGCTTAATTTATGGAATGGGTGTTTACGGATTAGCTAAAAATCTTAATATAGAGAGAGCAGCAGCCCAAAATTACATTGAAAGATATTTCTCAAAGTATCCATCCGTGAGGCAATATATGGAATTCACCAAGGAAGCGGCTCGACGAAATGGTTATATTGAAACTTTTTTTGGTAGAAAGTTATGGGTTCCTGATATAAATGGTTCTAATGGAATGCGCAGAGCTGCTGCTGAAAGAGCAGCAATAAACGGTCCTATGCAGGGCACAGCCGCAGATCTCATTAAAATGGCAATGGTTGCAGTTGCAGGCTGGATTAAAAAAGAAGACGCTTTAAAAGGAAAAATGATTATGCAAGTTCATGACGAACTTGTCTTTGAGGTTCCTGATGAGGAGATTGAAATATTTAATGTTAATGTAAAAAAGATAATGGAAAACATAGCGAAACTTGATATTCCTTTGATTGTTGAGATTGGAAGCGGAATAAATTGGGAGCAAGCACATTAAATGATTAAACCTATTCATGCCATCATAGTTGGTGACGAAATACTTTCAGGAAAAAGAAACGATAAACACTTAAATCATTTATCAAAAGTATTGACCTCTAATGGTTTATCACTAATAAAAGCTGATTTTATTCCAGATGACTTAGAAGTTATAGCTGATACCATTAAAAGTAAATTACAATGTATCGTTTTTTGTTTTGGTGGAATTGGAGCAACTCCTGATGACTGCACAAGACAAGCAGCTGCTAAAGCTCATAACAAAAAAATTATAAGGAATCCAGAAGCCTTAAAACTAATAGTTGATAAGTTTGGTGATAATGCTTTTCCAAAAAGAGTGATGATGTCAGATCTTCCTGAAGGAGCACATTTACTTCCTAATAGTATCAATAATATTCCTGGTTTCTTCATGAATGAACATTTCTTTATGCCTGGTTTTCCGGAAATGTCATGGCCAATGGTTGATTGGATTTTAAGGACTCATTATAGCGATCAGCTTAACAATAAAAAATTAGATTCGTCTGTGTGGATAGATGATGTTCCTGAAAGTATGTTAATTGATCTTATGAATGAAGTTACTAAAAATAATCCAAATATAAAGATATATAGCCTACCTAAATTAGGGCCTAAAATTAAAGTCGAGCTTGGTGTAAAGGGAAATATTTTGGAAGTAAAAAAAGCAATAAAAGAAATTAAAAAGGGTTTATCAACTCTGAATCACAAATGGTATGAAAATTAATTAAAAAATTTCACTTTCCCAATTTCAATTTTGATTATAAAATAGGCACCTCTTTTAATCATTAGAAACCTCATGAAAATAAGTAGCCTTAGTATTAAGAATAATTTGTTTTTAGCTCCCATGGCTGGAGTAACTGACAGACCATTTCGCATACTTTGCAAAAGTTTTGGTGCAGGTGTAGCGGTAAGTGAGATGGTTACTTCAAATTCATTGTTATACGGAAGTGAAAAAACAAAAAGGCGTGCTGATCATGAAGGTGAAGTAGATCCAATATCTGTTCAAATTGCAGGCGCAGATCCCAAAATGATGGCAGATGCTGCAAGATATAACAAAGATAATGGTGCTCAAATAATTGATATTAATATGGGATGTCCGGCAAAGAAAATATGCAATGTTATGGCAGGGTCAGCTTTACTTAAACACGAAAAATTAGTAGAAGATATATTACATTCAGTCGTAAATTCTGTAGACATTCCAGTGACTTTAAAAATAAGAACTGGGTGGGACAAAGATAATCGCAATGCACTAAATATTGCAAATATCGCAGAAAATGCAGGAATTAAAGCCCTCAGTATTCATGGAAGAACCAGAGCATGTCTCTACAAAGGGGATGCAGAATATGACACTATAGCAAAGGTAAAACAAAATATCCGAATACCAGTAATTGCAAATGGTGACATCACATCTCCTGAAAAAGCAAAATATGTTCTTGATTACACTAAAGCTGATGCCGTAATGATTGGAAGAGCAGCACAAGGAAGGCCATGGATTTTTAGAGAAATTGATCACTTTTTAAAAACTGGAGAACATCTTCCACTTCCTACTATTGAGGAAATTCAAATCACCACCATTAAACATGTTCAAGACTTATATGCATTTTATGGAGATGAAAGAGGACTAAGAGTCGCTAGAAAGCACATATCATGGTATACAAAAGGTTTGAAAAATTCAGCTCAATTCAGAGCATCAATGAATCAAATTGAGAATTGTGAACTACAAATTGCTGCTATTAATTTCTACTTTGAGGGCTTAAAAGAGTTTTCCAAATTTATACCTTATGACGAACCTGAAAACGAACCTGACATGGTATCAGCTTAATGAATAAAAATGGCTTAGCCGATAATATTGAATCTCTTCTTGATCAGTATTTTAATGATTTAGCTGGGGAATCTCCAAACGACTTATATGACCTAGTATTAGCCAATGTCGAAAAACCATTGTTATTATATATAATGCATTACGCAGAGGGAAATCAAAGTAAAGCAGCTGAAATACTTGGGCTGAATAGAAATACTTTGCGAAAAAAATTAAAAAATCACAATATTGATACTTAAATTCAATGATAAAAATTAAAAGAGCTCTTATAAGCGTATCAGATAAAAAGAATGTGGTTGAGCTTGCCAGTTTATTAGCTTCTAAAGATATTGAAATACTATCTACTGGTGGAACTGCCAAACTTCTTAGAAAAAATAAAATTCCAGTAATTGAGGTTGAAGAATATACTAACTTTCCTGAAATGCTAGGTGGAAGGGTAAAAACGCTTCATCCAAAAATCCATGGAGGTATCCTGGGTATTCGAGAAGATAAAGACCATATCAAAACAATGCAAGAAAACGATATTCCTCCAATAGACTTAGTAGTTGTTAACTTATACCCCTTTGAAAAAACTATAGAAAATCCTCATTGTAGACTTGAAGAGGCTATTGAGAATATAGATATTGGTGGGCCTACCATGATAAGAGCTGCTGCAAAAAATTATACATCTGTTGCAGTTCTAACCAACCCTGATGATTACAATCTTTTCGCTGAAAAATTAAAAGATAAAAATGGCCTGTTAGGCAAGGATTTTCTTTTTGATCTTTCTAAAAAAGCATTCTTACATACAGCGGAGTATGATGCTGCCATTAGTGCATATCTCCACAAAGATTCCGATAAGAATTTTCCAAAATTCAAAATACAAGTTTTGCGTAAGGAATTAGACATGCGATATGGTGAAAATCCGCATCAAAAAGCAGCTTTTTACTACGATAAAAACGTACCAAATGCTAGTTTATCTAACTTCTCTCATCTTCATGGCAAAGAACTATCTTTTAATAATCTTAATGATGCAAATAATGCATGGGAATGTGTTAAAAGCTTTAATCAACCTACCTGCGTGATCGTTAAACATGCAAATCCATGTGGCGTATGTTCTGCTTCAACAATTGACAATGCATATCTCGGAGCATTTGCAACTGATCCAACCTCAGCTTTTGGAGGTATTATTGCCTTCAATAGAGAAATTAATGAAGCAACCGCTTTGCTAGTTATGAACCAATTTGTTGAGGTAATTATTGCACCAAGCTTTTCCGATGAAGCAATGCAAATTTTTAAAAAGAAAGATAACGTAAGATTACTTACTGTACCAATAGGTCCTGAAAATGATTTATATGATTATAAAAAAATTGCTGGGGGATGGCTTGTTCAAACGATAGACGACCATAAACTAGATATTAACGAATGTGAGGTGGTTTCAAAATTAAAACCAACAAAAAAACAGTTAGAGGATATGCTGTTTGCATGGAAAGTAACGCAATTTGTAAAATCAAATGCTATTGTTTTTTGTAATAAAGGTCAAACACTTGGTGTGGGCGCAGGACAAATGAGTAGAATCGATAGTACTAAAATTGCTGGAATAAAAGCACAAAATGCAGGACTTAGTTTAGTGAATAGCATCGTTGCTTCAGATGCTTTCTTCCCGTTTCGAGATGGAGTCGATCAACTCGCAAAATATGGGGCTAAATGTGTTATCCAACCCGGAGGAAGTTTAAGAGACAAAGAAGTTATAGAAGCTGCAGATGAACATGGATTAGTAATGATCTTTACAAAAATTAGACACTTTAAGCATTAATTAAATGATTGCGCTGATAATTGGAAGTGGGGGAAGAGAACATGCACTTGCATGGAAAATAGCGCAAGCACCCAATGTAAAAAAAGTATATGTGGCTCCTGGAAATGGGGGTACAGCCAGTGAAACAAAAAAAATTGAAAATATTCCTTTATCAGATTTTAATGAACTTGCTGAATTTGCCAAAAAAATGGAGTCGATTTAACGATTGTTGGTCCTGAGCTTCCGCTAGCTCAAGGAATAGTCGATCTTTTTAAAGAACATAACCTAAAAATATTTGGTCCATCAAAACAAGCGGCCCAATTAGAGAGCTCAAAAGATTTTGCAAAAATATTCATGATTAAGCATGGTATACCCACTGCTCAATATGAAACATTCACGGATATTACATTAGCTAATAAATACATAGAAAAAAATGGAGTTCCCATTGTTATTAAAGCTGATGGGTTGGCTGCTGGTAAGGGAGTTATTGTTGCCCTAACCAAAGAAGAGGCTTACCAAGCTGTAGACTCAATGTTAAGCCAAAATAAGTACGGTGATGCAGGAGCTCGAATTGTAATTGAAGAATTCTTGGATGGTGAAGAGGCAAGTTTTATAGCAATTTGTGATGGGGAAAATGTTCTCCCTTTAGCATCAAGCCAAGACCATAAAAGACTTCAAAATAATGATCTAGGTCCAAACACAGGAGGAATGGGAGCTTATTCCCCAGCACCAATAGTAAATCAGGAAATTCATGAAAAAATAATGAATCAAATTATTCTTCCAACAATGAAAGGTATGAAAAAGGATGGGATAAAATTTCAAGGTTTTTTATATGCCGGAGTGATTATAGATGATAATTGCAACATTAAAACACTTGAATTTAATTGCAGAATGGGTGACCCTGAAACACAACCCATACTTTTCCGCTTGAAAAGTAATTTATTTAATATTCTTATGGCTGCAGAGAGTGGAAATCTATCCAATATCAAGGCTGAATGGGATGATGGATATTCCATCACAATTGTAATGGCAGCACATAATTATCCCAACAAACCTAGAGTAGATGATCAGATATATAATATAAATAACATTGACAATGACAATGATTGCTACACGTTTCATGCTGGTACCAAAAAAGTAGATGACAAAATTTTCACATCAGGCGGACGGGTTCTTGGTGTAACTGCCAGAGCAAAATCCTTGCAGGCTGCCAAAGATAAAGTTTATAAACTAACTTCCACAATAGAGTTCAGTGGTGCGCAATATCGAAATGATATCGGTCAAAAAGCACTCATTAAGTCTAGTGAAAAATAATAGATTATTTAGGTACCTCAAGTCTGGAGGAATTATTATTTACCCTACAGAATCCTGCTTTGGCATTGGTTGTGACCCCTCTAATTTAATGGCTATTAAAAAAATAATGATCATTAAAAAAAGAAATACTAATAAAAACTTTATACTAATATCTTCATCGATTAAGAATACTAAAAAATATATTCTAAAGTTAACTAAAAAAGAGTTAAAAAAAGCTAATAAAAAATGGCCAGGGCCGCATACCTGGATAATGCGATCTCAAAAAAATTGTCCAAAGTGGCTCAAAAAAAATGATAAAGTTGCTCTCAGACTCCCGAGTTTTAAACCTTGTCAGGATTTATGTGCATCATTAGGTATTGCTCTAATTTCAACTAGTGCAAATATAAGTGGTCAAAAATCATTAAAGAAATATAGGGATGTATGTCGACTTTTTTATAACAAAAGCAAAATAATGAAAGGTAGAATTGGTTATAGTAAAAAACCATCAACCATACAAGATTTACAAACGGGAAAAATTATTAGGTCATGACTAGCAAGCAAGAATCAGTAAACAAGGGCCAAGTAAAAGATTATTTGATAGATTTACAAAATAATATTGTTGGCACCATTGAATTAGCAGATGGAAAGAATTTTCTTCATGATTCATGGCAGCGAAAAGAAGGTGGTGGTGGCACAACCTGTATTATGGAGAATGGTTACATTTTTGAAAGAGCTGGGGTTGGTTTTTCGCATGTTGTTGGATCGAAACTTCCTAAATCTGCTACTGATGCGCATCCAGAAGTAGCTAATAGAAAATGGGAGGCAATGGGTGTCTCGCTAGTCTTTCATCCAAACAATCCATTTATTCCTACAGTGCATATGAATGTTCGCTTCTTTATTGCATCTAAAAAAGGATATCCTGATATTTGGTGGTTTGGCGGAGGAATGGATTTGACGCCATACTATCCATTTATCGAGGATGTGATTCATTTTCATCAGACAATTAAAACCGCATTAGCACCCTATGGAAAAAATCTTTATGTAAAGTTCAAAGAACAATGTGACGATTATTTCTATTTAAAACATCGAGATGAACCCAGGGGTATAGGTGGTATTTTTTTTGATGATTTTAATGAAAAAAACTTTAATCACTCATTCAATTTTACTAAATCTGTTGGTGATAATCTCCTTAACGCATACATGCCAATTTTACAAAAACGTAAAGATATATCTTATAACAAAAGACAAAAAGATTTTCAGTTATATAGAAGAAGTAGGTACGTAGAATTTAACCTCCTCCAAGACAGAGGAACGCTATTTGGTATCCAATCCAAAGGAAGGGTAGAGTCTATCCTTATGTCTATGCCCCCTCTTGTAAAGTGGAGTTATGATTGGGGACCTGAAAAAGATAGTGACGAGGAAAAGCTTTATACAAAATTTCTCGTAAAGAAATCTTGGATATAAAACTATAAATCTAAAATCCATCGCACCATCAAGTTTAACTCATCATTTGTAATGTTGGGATGAGACATCATTGGTATATTTCCCCAATTTCCACTTCCACCTTTTTTAATTTTTTGTGCAAGTATTTGTTGATTACTAATATTATTTTCATATTTTTTGGCAATATCAATAAAAGAAGGGCCAAGAACTTTCAACTTAACACTATGGCAAGCAAGGCAACCATTCTTTTTTATCAGTATTTTTGCATCATTAGCCAACCCATTATGTGTGATAAATACCAAAAAGGTAATTAATGAAGATACGAATTTTTTCATAGTCGATTAGTTATTAAATTTAACTAAAAGTTCCGCCCTACTTTATAGACTAATTAAGCAAAATATATTTTAAAAAAATAATTTTTCTTAATAATCATGGACTGAATACTCGGTTGCAATGCTATGGGATAACTGGGGATAAACTACAATAGAATTTTCAAGTGTATTTGCTGTCTCCACACAGACCATTCTGCGCCACTCATCTTTTTCTCCCATGTCCCCCATCTCAATTGCATTGTCTTTTCCAGGCGTCCATATTACTGTGGAGTTACTATTTGATTTTTTAATTGTTATAACTCTATTAAATTTTTCATCCTCAATATAACAATCATTACTAGTATTTGAATACACTCTATCGAATGCCCCCTTAAAAGTAATCGCATTTTTTTCTATATTTCGATTAAAGTTATCAAATTTATCAGTATAAACTGCATTCTCTAGACCTGTGATCCTGATATTTTCAATATCTGAAATATAAAAATAAGTATGATAGCCTTCACCAATAGTAAATGGATTATTTGATAAATTGGTAGTTTTTAAATTTAAATACAGCGTATGTCCAACGATAATAGTGAGCTCAAGATCATAATCATATGTCAACTGTTTAGTCGCTGCTTCCGTTGGTAACATTTTTAAAATAATTTTTACTGCGCCATTTTTAAGCTTTACGCAATCCTCAAGTTTCCATGGAATAACTCTTGCAAAGCCATGATTGCAAAAAGATCCATCAGTAGGATGCTGACCAAACCAAGGCCAACATATAGGAACGCCACCTCTTATAGATCGTCCTTTTTCATATCTTGCATTGGTTGAAAGCCATAGAACATCATGTGCAGTTGATTTTGGTCGCCACCAAACAACGTGGCCGCCTTGGAGAGCTATTTTTGCTTCGGCTAAATCATTGTCAATTTCAATATACTCAAGACCGCTCTTGTCTTTAGTAACATTCATTATCTCATTAGTCATTTTGAGCTCTTAACTTCTATTTGAGCTATATCCCTTACTGCTCCCTTGGAGGCACTTGTTGCCATCATTGCATAAGCCTTTAAAGCATCTGTTACCCTTCTTTTTCTTGGTTGGGGCTGCCATTTGTTTTCCTTTTTTTCCATTGCTTCTCTTCTTAATTTAAGCTCGCCATCACTAATTTCGACATTAATCGTTCTATTTGGAATATCAATATTTATAATATCCCCCTCATTAACAAGCGCAATAGCTCCTCCTTCTGCTGCTTCTGGCGAAACATGTCCAATACTAAGGCCTGATGTTCCACCGGAGAATCTTCCATCAGTTAATAGGGCGCAAGACTTTCCAAGTCCCTTTGATTTTAGATAGGCTGTAGGATAAAGCATTTCTTGCATTCCAGGACCACCTTTAGGACCCTCATAAGTTATGAGTACAATATCACCTGCCACCACATTATCGCCTAGTATGGCCTCAACTGCTGCATCCTGTGACTCAAATAGCCTTACTCTGCCTTTGAACTTCCAAATTTCCTCATCGACTCCAGCAGTTTTAACGATACAACCATCAACCGCAATATTTCCATAAAGAACAGCTAAGCCACCATCTTTGCTATAAGCAAAATCTTTACTCCTTATACAACCTTCTTTACGATCTAAATCTAAAGATGGCCATAACTTTTCTTGACTGAAAGCCTTTGTAGTTCTTATTCCTCCGGGAGCAGCTAGATAAAAATCTTTGATAAATTTATCAGCTGTGGTGACAATATCCCACTTTTCAATTGCCTTCCCTATGCTGGTATTATGCACACAAGGTACATTATTATTGATTAAATTTGCCCGCTTTAATTCCCCCAAAATTCCATAAACACCTCCTGCACGATGAACGTCTTCCATATGATATTTTTGGGTCGCTGGAGCAACTTTTGATAAACAAGGTACTTTGCGGGAGATACGATCAATATCTTCCATTGTGAAGTCAACCTTAGCCTCTTTGGCAGCGGCAAGTAAATGAAGAACTGTATTTGTTGATCCCCCCATTGATACATCAAGGCTCATAGCGTTTTCAAATGCTTCTTTTGATGCAATATTTCTGGGCAAAACATTGATATCATCACCCTCATAGAAACGTTTAGTTATCTCAACAATATTCTTACCTGCTTCTAAAAAAAGAGTTTTCCTGGCGGCGTGTGTAGCAAGAGTACTTCCATTTCCAGGTAAGCTTAGGCCAAGCGCCTCAGTCAAACAATTCATCGAATTCGCGGTAAACATTCCTGAGCAGGAACCACATGTGGGGCACGCAGAATTTTCTAAATCTTTTAATTCTGTTTCTGAAATAGATAAATCCCCAGCACCAATCATTGGTGACACTAAATCCACCTTTTGAATACCTTCTCCCCAATTTACCTTGCCGGCTTCCATGGGTCCACCTGAAACAAATATAACTGGAATATTTATTCGCATCGCAGCCATCAACATACCTGGTGTAATTTTGTCACAATTAGAAATACACACCATTGCATCTGCCCAATGAGCATTTACCATATATTCCACACTATCCGCAATTAAATCTCTACTAGGAAGGCTATACAACATACCATCATGTCCCATAGCAATTCCGTCATCTACTGCAATAGTATTAAACTCTTTAGCAACACCACCATGTTTCTCAATTTCCCTTGCAACTAACTGTCCCATATCTTTAAGATGCACATGTCCTGGAACAAATTGTGTAAATGAATTTACGACAGCAATTATTGGCTTATCAAAGTCATTTTCAGACATACCGGTAGCACGCCACAAAGCTCTGGCTCCTGCCTGATTTCTTCCATGTGTAGTTATTCTTGATCTATAGGCCGGCATTCATTTTCCTTAATGTTATTAATTACATTTTAACTTATACTTCTATGTATTATGTTTATTCATCCCCAAATTGATCCTATAGCAATAAGTATAGGGCCTTTAAAAGTTCATTGGTATGGACTTATGTATTTTTTTGGTTTCTTAAGCTTCATATATCTTGGAAAAAAACAAATTGTTACCAAGCCTTGGTTTAACCTCAACGAAAAAATGCTTGATGATACCTTTTTTTATGGTGCACTTGGCGTCATTCTCGGAGGAAGACTTGGATACGTTTTATTTTATCAACCAGTATATTATATTACACATCCAGATGAAATATTTGCATTTTGGCATGGTGGTATGTCATTTCATGGTGGCTTAATAGGAGTTCTTATTGGCATTTATTGGGCAACAAGAAAATATAAAGCCAATTGGCTTCATACTATGGATTTTATTGCCCCCCTGGTTCCTCTGGGACTATTCTTTGGTCGCATTGGAAATTTCATTAACCAGGAACTATGGGGGAGGCCAACTGAATTATTTTGGGGTATGATTTTTCCAAGTATAGATGATACCCTCAGACATCCATCTCAACTTTATGAGGCTTTTTTTGAAGGCATAGTATTGTTTCTTATCTTATGGATTTTCTCATCTAAAGAAAGGTCTACAGGACAAGTATCAGCGCTTTTCCTAATCCTATATGGATTCTTTCGATTCTGCATCGAATTTACAAGAGCTCCCGATTCCTTTCTAGGATATGTTTTCTTTGATTTGACTATGGGACAACTTTTATCTGTACCGATGATTTTGGTTGGTCTTTGGATTTTTAATCGCAGTAAAGCTTAATTAGCAACACCGATTTATGCCACTCCATTTTTCTTCTAATTTTTTCAGGTAATATTGTTGCCTTGTCAGTGGTTCCTTTTTTTGATGCTTTTCACAGCTTTGGTGTTGCTTTAAATAAATATCATAAGCATCATCTCCGCTGATTGTTCTAATGACACTCCATATTTTTTTAAAATTAAACATTAGCCACTTCTTTCAATTCATAATTTTTTTGTTTTGTAGCTATCCTTAATACATCAAATACAACTATCCATAAAATAGAAACCAAAAATATAGTTATTCCGGTATCAAGCTTAAGATTAAAAATTAACTTTTCTAAAATATCAATCTCATCATAGGACAGATTGCCCTCAATTATTTTATTTGACATAGATTGGGCTGATGCAAGAAATCCTATACGAACATCATCACTAAATATTTTTTGATATGCAGCTGATGTTGTAATAATTAACAGCCAAATTAATGGTATTGTAGTTATCCAGGCAAATTTGATTCTACCGGTCTTAATAAGTATAGCTGTTCCAACACTCAAGGCAATTGCCGCTAGCATCTGGTTGGCTATTCCAAATAATGGCCATAGAATATTAACTCCACCATTGGGATCAATAACACCAATGTATAAAAAATATCCCCAACATAAAACAACAATAGCACTTGATAATATTATGGAAGGCAACCATGATGTTTCCCCTAATTTAGGGTGTATGTTACTAAACATATCCTGAAGCATAAATCTTCCTACCCTTGTCCCTGCATCTAATGTCGTGAGAATAAAAACAGCCTCAAACATAATTGCAAAGTGATACCACATTGCCAATAAATGTTTCCCAAATGCATTAGCAAAAATTGTTGCCATGCCAACGGCTAAAGAAGGAGCACCTCCCGTACGAGCAAACAATGTAGATTCTCCTACATCAGAAGCTAATTGATTCATTTGCTCTAGAGTAACTGAGAATCCCCATGAATTAATTTTTGATATAACCTCTGATGGTTCATTCCCAACAACACCACCAGGGCTATTGATTGCAAAATAAATTCCAGGCTCCAACACACATGCTGCAACGATTGCCATAATTGCTACAAAAGATTCCAACAACATACCCCCGTATCCAATCATTGGGATATGCTTTTCATTATCAATTAATTTGGGGGTAGTTCCAGATGAAATCAAAGCATGAAATCCTGAAATAGCTCCACAAGCAATTGTGATAAAAACAAAGGGGAATATACTACCTCCAAAAATGGGTCCTGACCCATCAGCGAATTGAGTTACAGCTGGCATTTGTATCTCTGGTTGTAAAATTGCAATTGCTATAGCAAGAAAAATAATGGTACCTAATTTCACAAAGGTTGATAAGTAATCTCTAGGAGCTAATAGCATCCATATTGGAAGAACTGCAGCAGCAAATCCATAAATAATAATAGACCAAGCCAAGAAAAGACCTCCGTGATCAAAGTAAACTCTCAAAGTTTCTGACTGGTCAATTACGCCGCCTAGATACACTGCCATTAAAAGTAAAGTTACTCCCAACAGAGATGCCTCAAGAACTCTTCCAGGCCTTAAAAATCGCATATAAAAGCCCACCAATATTGCTATGGGGATAGTGGCAGCAACTGTTGAAGTTGCCCATGGACTGTGCTTCATTGCATTTACAACTACTAATCCTAAAACAGCAATTAAAATAATCATAATTACAAAAGTACCAATAAGTGATGCAACACCGGCAAGCGGACTTAATTCCTCTTTTGCCATTTGTCCTAAACTTTTTCCATTTTTTCTGACCGAAAAGAACAGGATTGTCATATCTTGCACTGCCCCACCAACAACAGCTCCAATAAGAATCCAAATTGTTCCAGGTAAGTATCCAAATTGCGCTGCAAGTGTAGGACCAATTAGTGGTCCAGGTCCCGCAATTGCTGCAAAATGAATGCCAAACAATACCCATTTATTTGTTGGTACAAAATCCCTATTGTTACTCAGTCTTACCGCTGGGGTTTCCCTAAACTCATCAAGAACAAAAACTTTTGTGGCAATCCATGCAGCATAAAAGCGATATGCAACCATGTAAATGCAGATTGCAGCAGTAATAAACCAAATAGCATTTATGGATTCTTCTCTTTGCAAAGCAATAAGTGCAAAAGCAAAAGCTCCAATTAGCGAAATAATAATCCAACCAATTTTTTTCATAAAAGCATCACTTGTATTTTTTTAAATTATTAAAAATATATTTTACTCTTTGAAGTCTCAGGTTTTTTTGGGACATAGGAAGCTATGTTATCAATTATTTTTTGTGTTGACCATAATACTGCAATTGCATCCAAGATATCATCGTCAGCAACATCCTTTCTTAAGAATTTTTTTCTTACATCATCAAAACTGAAAGATGGGTAATAATCATTGATTAATTTAAGTCGCTTTTTTCTTCCCTTGATGGTTTTTTTACTATCGATTAAAACCTGCATATGGTTCATAGACATAAAGCTTAGTTCAGGATGTATCTCAAAAAGTTTTTTATTGGAAGATTTATCAAGGTAAATTTTACGTGCTTCTTTTATCTTATTAAAAATGTACCATGTTTGTTTTGAAATTTTTTTTCCTTCCTCATTATAATTAATTCGACAGGCGTCGAAATAGGTTTTAGCATTTAATGTTTTAATTGCTGGAGGAGAAAAAATTGTAGATGCTCGTCGGCCTAAGAATACTCTTGCCTCTTTTTCCGCCATTCTTGTTCCCTTTTCATGAAGCTCAAGTGGGATGTCAATACCCACAACTGCAGATTTTTTAGTAAAGTCATTAATACTATCTAAAGATTTAATCAGCATGAAGTTTATGGTTTTATTATCTAGTAATTGAGCAACAAACCATCCAGATTTACATCCATCAATACCAAAAATTGTATCCATATTTGCTATAATTTAGTCTTTCAAATACCTTATACTATCTTAACTATGCTTAAAAAGAAGATATTACTTGGAGTGACTGGAAGTATTGCTGCATATAAGACTGCAGATTTAATAAGGCAACTGCGTCAAAATGATTATTTTGTACAAGTAATTATGACAAAATCTGCTAAAGAATTTATCACCCCCTTAACCTTGCAAGCATTATCTGGAAATCCTGTACTTGAGAATATGTGGGATCCATCTGAAGGTAATGGTATGGCGCATATCAATCTGTCAAGAAATACTGACTTAATATTAATAGCACCATCTTCAGCAAATTTTATTGCAAAACTTGCGAATGGTAATGCCGATGATTTGCTATCTAACTTGTGCCTTGCTAGGAAGTGTCCACTTCTTGTGGCTCCAGCTATGAATGTAGAGATGTATGATAATCAAGCCACCCAAAGAAATATAAATATTATAAAAAAGGATGGGGTTTTGATTTCTGGGCCTGAGAGTGGAGAACATGCATGTGGGGATCATGGCATGGGAAGGTTTATAAATTTTGAAACTTTGATTCTTGATGTAGAAAAATCGATGGTAAAAAATTTATTTAAAGGTAAAAATATTTTGATTTCATCAGGTGCTACTTTTGAAAAAATAGATGAGGCAAGAGTCATAACTAATCTAAGCTCAGGATTAATGGGATTAAATCTGGCTAAAGCTGCCTATAAATTTGGCGCTGAAGTTACCGTTATTAAAGGTAAGAGTAACTACAATTTTCCATCCTGCATAAAAACAATAGAAGCTGATAACCATAGTCAAATGCAAAAGATTGTTAATACTAAAATTGTGATGAGTGATATATATATTAGCGCAGCTGCAATCTCAGACTACAAGCCTAAACCTGTATACGGAAAAATTAAGAAAAAGTCTAAAATTACTATAGATCTATTAAAAACTGAGGATATTCTTGGAACAATAGGATTAAAGAATAAAAAAACTTTTTTAGTGGGCTTTGCAGCGGAATCGGAAGATCTGGAAAAAAATGCCAAGAAAAAATTAGTTGAGAAAAGATTAGATATGATTGTAGGCAACCTCATAAAAGAATCAATGGGAAAGACAAGCTCAAAAGTTGCTATTATCGATAAAAGCGGGGAAATAAAATTACAAGTGGGTACTAAAACAAATTTATCTTTAATGATCCTTGAACATATATTTAAAATTTACTCGAAAGAAAAAGAAAATGAGCTTATCAATTGACTATAAAATTCTAAATCCCCTAATCAAGGAGCATCTTCCAAGTTATAGTTCTGTTGGATCTGCAGGACTTGATTTAAGAGCCTGTATAGAAAAAGAGTTGGTAATTAATCCAGGTGAAACTAAACTTATTCCTAGCGGTATTTCTATTTATATAAAAAATCCAGGTTATGCAGCTCTAATTCTTCCACGTTCTGGACTTGGGCATAAACATGGAATTGTTCTTGGAAATCTTGTTGGCTTAATAGATTCTGATTATCAAGGAGAACTTCTAATTTCTTGCTGGAATCGTGGAGATAAAGAATTTATCATTAACCCATTAGAAAGAATTGCACAATTAGTACTTGTTCCTGTTTATCAAGCTTCTTTTAATTTAGTAAATGATTTTGAAAGTTCTGAGAGGGGTGAAGGTGGTTTTGGGAGCACAGGAAAAACATAAAAAAGACTTGAAAAGAAAGTGCTTTATATGGTTTAATAGGCGTCTTTTTTAAGAAATATTAAAGGTAATTTAAGATGACTCGAGAATGCGAAGTAACTGGTAAAAAACCTGTTGCAGGAAATAATGTATCTCACGCTAACAATAGAACTAGAAGACGTTTCCTTCCAAACCTACAGAACCGTAAATTCTGGGTTGAAAGTGAAAATCGTTGGGTTTCTATGAAAATTTCAAGTGCTGCACTAAGAACTATTGATAAACTTGGTATTGATGCAGTCATAGCAAAGATGCGATCTGAAGGTAAAAAAATCTAAGGAATTATGATGAGAGAGAAAATACGTTTAAATTCAACCGCAGGTACTGGGCACTTTTATACCACCACTAAAAATAAAAGAACCATGACCGAGAAATTGGAAATAATGAAATTTGATCCTAAAGCAAGAAAACACGTCTTGTATAAAGAGAATAAAATTAAATAAAATTCTATTTTTTAAAAAAAACCGGCTAGAGCTGGTTTTTTTTTGTCCTCAATTTA
The DNA here is from genome assembly GCA_902558495.1 of uncultured OM43 clade bacterium. Lineage (GTDB taxonomy): Bacteria > Pseudomonadota > Gammaproteobacteria > Burkholderiales > Methylophilaceae > BACL14. The sequence continues at coordinate 17,166 of CACEEB010000015.1, forward strand.
TATTATCATTTTTATTAATATGAATAACTCGTTGCGGGAAAGGGATCTCAATATTCTTTTCAGTAAATTGTTTCCAGATTTCCTTATTAATATCAGATCTAAGACGATAAGTTCCTTCTTCAGCATCTAAGATGAAAAAAACAAGTTTGAGATCGATGCCACTTTCACCAAAATTCATTAAATATACAGTGGGTTCTGGATTTTCTTTTATAACTCGCTCTTGAGCATTACAACAACCAAGCATAATCTTAGTTGCCTCATCAACCGACGAGTTATAACCAATTTGGATATCAATAGCCACTCTTACTTTACGATCTGAAGATGTATGATTAACTATATTTTCAGCAATCAAAGTTTCATTCGGGATAATAACTTCTACACCATCTAACTTTCTAAGAACTGTGTAACGCGACTGAATTGAGTTTACAATTCCATAGTGCTCTCCAATTGTCAAAATATCACCAATCTGTACAGATTTATCCAATAAAATTGTAAATCCTGAAATATAATTGCTTGCAATTTTTTGCATGCCAAAAGCTAGGCCAACACCAAAGGCACCACCAAACACTGAAAGAAACGTAAGGTCAAGTCCTATTGTGTCTAATGCAATAACAACAGCAATGACATAAAGTGCAATACGCAAAACTTTATTAATCATTACTCTTCCATTAAGGCTCAACTGATTAATTTTCATTAATCTATTTTCTATAAAACGGCCCAAAGTCATTGCAACAATAATTGATACAAAAATACCTATAAGTAATTGAATTACAAGTAAAATAGAGAAATCTTTTTCTCCAAAACTGAATGTAATTGATTCGAGAGTATTTAGAATGGGTTTTAATATGCCGAACAAATATAGTGCGACAAAAATCCATAAAATAAAACTTAAAATATTTTCATAAGCGTTTAATAAAGGATTTGGTTGGAGAATATATCTTACTAAGTAAACTACCAATCTAATAAGAATTAATGCCATTGCCAATATTTGAGCGATATCTAACAAATTTGTATCTTGATATACATTTAAAATATAACTAGATATTAAGATAATAATTGAAAAGATAATTGGATTAACAATTTTGCTAAAAGCATCTCCAGCAAATTTCCAATTTCCTTTACTTGAATTAGCTATTGATGCAATTGACCATTGATGTAAGAAGAAAACTATGATTCCTGAGGCAATAATAATACCTAATTCCATCAGAGTGCTAAAAGATAATAAAAACTCAAGATTAAAATTATTTTTTAAAATTTCAAATTTATTCATATAAGTACTATAGCAAAACTAATGTTGCCAATCCTAAAAATATAAAGAAACCTCCACTATCTGTCATTGCTGTGATCAATATACTTGATCCAACAGCTGGATCTCTTCCAAATTTACTTAATAAAAGTGGAATCATGACTCCCATAACGGCTGATAAAAGTAAATTCAAAATCATTGCACCTGTCATCACAAGTCCTAAATATATATTCTCATAAAGAATAAATGCAAAGGTACCAAGCACACTACCCCATAAAATTCCATTAAGTAATGCTACCCCAAGTTCTTTATAAATTAATCTTTGAATATTTGTTAAATTTACTTGACCAAGGGCTAGTCCTCTTACAATCATGGTGGTAGTTTGATTGCCTGAATTTCCACCAATTCCAGCCACTATAGGCATTAAAGCAGCAAGGGCAACAACTTTTTCAATGGAACCCTCAAAAACACCAATAACCCTAGAAGCGACAATAGCAGTGACAAGATTAATCGCTAACCATGCCCATCTATTTTTTACTGACTTCCAAATAGATGAGAATAGATCTTCCTCTTCTCTTAAGCCGGCCATTGATAGTTTTTCATTTTCTGCATCTTCTTTAATAAAATCAACAACTGCATCCACTGAAAGTCTACCAATAAGCTTATTTTTTTTATCTACGACTGGTGCCGTTATTAAATCGTATCTTTCAAAGGCGTCAGATGCCTCCTCAGCTAAATCGTCAGGACCAAACAGTACAGGATCTGATGACATAACATCTTTAACTTTAGCCATTTGATCACTAACTACAATAGCCTTAAGTGGAAGGATGCCTAAAATAATACCATTCGAATTAACAACAAATAATTTATCTGTATTACTAGGTAATTTTCCTAATTTCCTTAAATAATTTAAAACAACCTCAAGATTTACGTTGTCACGAATAGTAACAACATCATAGTCCATTAGAGCTCCTACTGTACTTTCTGGATATGATAAAGCTGACTCGAGTCGCTCTCTATTTTGTACATCAAGACTCTCTAACAAATTCTGTAAAACATCTTCTGGAAGATCCTGAGCGATGTCAGCTATTTCATCAGTATCTAAATACTCTGCAGCAGCTAATAATTCAGTAGAATCCATGTCTGCAATCAATGTTTGCCTTACTACATCTGATACCTCAACAAGAATATCGCCATCATTCTCTACCTTAACTAAATCCCAAACAATTAATCTTCCCTCAATTGGTAAAGATTCTAGTATGTCTGCTATATCTGCTGGATGTAAGTTAGCGAGCAAACGCTCAAGTTTATTAATATTTTGTTTATTTACTAAATTTTTAATGATTTTTTGTTTTGGGGCATCTTGTTTCTCTACCAAAGTCTCAACAATTTTATGTTTCTCAAGCAAATTATTTATTTGCTCAATTACTATACTTAAGCTTTCTTTTCTTTCGCTCTCATTTTTCATCTGGTTATTTTTTAAAATTGAAGGAATTTATCTACATTCTACATTCAAATAAATAAAAAAAAAGCCAGTAAAACTGGCTTTTATAATTCATAAAACATTCTACTTCTTAGCTGCAGGTTTCGCTTCTTTCTTCACTGCAGGTTTCGCTTCTTTCTTCACTGCAGGTTTCGCTTCTTTTTTATCTTCTGGTTTAGATACAATTTCTTCTTGCTTTTCTTCTGGCCTATCAACAAGCTCTATATATGCCATTGGAGCATTATCACCTTTCCTGAAACCACATTTTAGTATCCTTGTATAACCACCATTTCTTGAATTATATCTTGGTCCAATTTCTCCAAATAATTTAGATACAATTTCTCTGTCTCTTAATTTTCCAAATGCAATACGTTGGTTATGAACAGAAGATACTTTTCCTAATGTTATTAAAGGTTCTGTTATCTTTCTTAGCTCTTTTGCTTTTGGTAATGTAGTTCTAATAATTTCATGTTTAAGCAAAGATGATGCCATGTTCTTAAACATTGCTTTTCTGTGACTGCTGGTTCTATTTAGCTTTCTATGGCTTTTTCCGTGACGCATCTCATTACTCCAAATTCTATCAGTTATACTTTGTCAGCACCTGCTGGTGGCCAATTTTCTACTTTCATTCCTAAAGATAATCCTTTTGATGAAAGGATATCTTTAATTTCATTTAAAGATTTTCTTCCTAAATTAGGTGCTTTTAATAAATCACTTTCATTTCTATGTATCAAATCACCAATATAATAAATACTCTCAGCTTTTAAACAATTTGCTGATCTTACAGTTAATTCTAGATCATCAACAGGTCGAAGTAATACTGGATCTATTTGTGGTGCCTGTTGAACCTCAACTTCGGTTAATTCACTCTCTAAATTAGCAAAAACAGATAGCTGTCCCATCAAAATTCTAGCTGCATCTCTTATTGCTTGTTCAGCATCAACAACACCATTAGTTTCAACATCTAATATAAGTTTATCTAAGTCTGTTCTTTGCTCAACACGGGCACTTTCAACAAAATAACTTACTTTATTTATTGGGCTAAATGATGCATCAATCATAATGTAACCTAATGTACTGTCCTCTTGGGGACCCTTTCGTCTTTGAGGTACAGGTTGATAACCTCTACCCATTTCAACTTTAGCTTCAATATTTAATTTGCCACCTTTATTAAGATTAGCTATGATATGTTCCGGATTTACGACCTCTACACTATGACCAACATCAAAGTCTGAGACGGTAACCGGCCCCTCCTCTGACTTAGATAATGTAATAGTTGCATCTGTCCCTTCATGAATCTTTAGTGCAACTTTTTTTAAATTTAGAAGCACATCAACGACATCCTCTTGAACGCCCTCAAGAGTTGAGTATTCGTGAACTACTCCATCAATTTTAACTTCAGTAATAGCATAACCAGGAATTGAAGAAAGTAATACTCTTCTTAGAGCATTACCAAGAGTATAGCCAAACC
>CACEEB010000016.1 GCA_902558495.1 uncultured OM43 clade bacterium
TTGCTTAATTACTCATTTTAGATAAACTCAGGATATATTACTTAAAAGATAAATAGGATGAGCTCAAAAAATCTATCAAATGCATTTCTATTTCTAGCATTGATTTTTATTTGTCAGGGTCTGTTATCCATGGCTTCAGCTAAAGAAAAGAATCCATCTCCAAAATCAAAGTTCCAGCAAGCACTTGAAAATGCACAAGCTAATAATGTTAAAAGATTCAAATTTATTGATCGTAAAGGAAGGGAGAGACATTATGAAATTAATAACGGCATTATTAACGAGATCACCAAAGATAAATCATCATCATTATCTCCATTTGAGAGCTCTTTAAATAATGCCAAAAAAAGAGGATTAACAAACTTTCAATTTACAGACCGCAAAGGTAACAAGAGAAATTACGTAATTAACAAAAATGGCATTATTAATGAAAAAAAATCATTAGATGATAACTTCCGACCAACAGCAAGTTCGAAGCTCAAAACACCAAGGGTATTTAAAGCTTCTACTCGAGTTACTAATAATAAAAAAACAAGTATATCAACTGAAAAAATTACTCAAAATAAAATAGATAAACCCCCCAAAAAATTATCAGGAAATATTGAGGAGCAGGTTAAAGAGGCTACCCAAAATACTAAAATTAATAGAAAAGCGCCAAAAAAACCATATGCAGGAATGAAATTATCCATGGATAATTTAGACTACACCTTTAAGGTCGGAACAAGATATTGGTTTAGTGAGGGTGAAACTGAATTTGCACATTGTGCAAGTGTTGCGTGTGGTGGAGGAGTTACCACGGTTGGTACCGTTACAGGATCATTAGGTGACCCAACTTCCAAACTTGAATACACATCATTAAGAAATCGTGCATTTGAACTGACAAGTGATCTGGAAGTAAGTAATGTTGTCTTACAGGCTAATATTGGCCTAAGAGATAAAGGTGACACAGGAAAGTTCAGAGATTTTGATTGGATTACGGATGGTGCATCTGGTTTACCAGGTGACGGTGATGTCTATGAATTTAGTGACACGATTAGCCCGGTGAAAGATGTAAGCCTTAAATATTCAGTGTGGGATATAGGGTACAAGGTAGATATGGGTAGTTATTTTAAAGGGATCAATATCTCGGTAACCCCCTTTGTAGGATACGTACGATATAACGAAATGGCATCAGCATATGGCCTTTTTGATCTTCCTGACGATTTAGGCGCGGGGGGTGGTTTAACAATTGGTGAGGATACCTTAGTCATTCAAAATCAAATTTTCTGGGCAGGCCAAAGATTTGGTACAGAAGTTGATTGGAACATTAATCCAAAAGCAAATTTCTTAGCAAATATAGCGTATGTTGAAAATATGAGTGTTCGCAATGAAGATAGCCATGTTTTGAGAGGTGATTTAGGACCAACTCCCAATGTGATTTCAACTGGGGAGGGTCGAGGTTGGATGATTGATTTAATAGGCAAATATGCTTACGACAATAATCTTGGCTTTGAAGTAGGATATCGATATTGGCGTTTCGAGGACAGAAATGCAGTAGTTGCATTTGGACCTGATTTTACTTCGGATTTTCCCATAAGGCAGATCTACAGTCAGAGGCAAGGTTTTATGATTGGTGCTGAATACACTTTTTAGAATTTTCTTTTATATTCATTTATTTTTTGCTTTAAACCAATAAACAAATTTTTATTGCCCTTATTTTTCCCATAGCGTAATTGTAAAAAAATGTTATTTATTTTTCGTATAAACGTAATTTGGTTTTTACTAAAATGCTTATTTTCATATGGAAAAATTTCCAAACTATTATGATCACTTAAAGAGAAACCTTTTTGATTGAGATATTTTCGCCAATTATTTTCTACTCTTTGCAATTTACTAGAGGTGAATAACGATGATTTGTTAAATATAAAGATTAAAAGAAGAAAAATGACGCCTGGAGTTGCTATAAATAAAATTATTTCTATTAAAGCTTTATTAGTTATATTGATACTTCTATTTTGGTAGCCATAATTTAAAATTTTAAAACTAATTAAGGTATTTATGTTATCGAGATAAGCAGCTACTTCTTTAAAAAAACTTGCTTTTGAATTGGATAAATTTCTGAATGCTACAGACTCTGCATCAGACTCAATATTTTCAATTTTAAGTGTAGGGTCGATATAAATCCATTCACCATTGACTTTTGCTTCAACCCAAGCATGGGCATTTTCGGAAGTTATCGTGTAATAGTTACCATAAATATTCCATTGCCCGCCTAAATAACCTGTCACTATATTCGCAGGAATATCATTAGCCCTTAATGCATTTGCCATTGCTACTGCAAAATGAGTACAACTACCTTTTTTTATATCAAAAAAGAAACTATCCAAAGGTTTTTCTTTATTCAAATTAAGATTTTTAATTTTGTAACTAAAATTTTGCCCAAAATAATTTTCTAAAAATTTGATAAATTCTTGATCGTTGTTAAATTTTCTATATTGCTTTCTTGCCCAGTTTGTATATTTTGAATTTAAATCATGATTTAAATTTATGGTTCTTTTGAATGGTTTTAAATTAAAGGTTTTAATTTTTATGTGCTCATACTCAGAATTTAGTGTTTTTTTGGAGAGATAATTCACCATTTGCACCTGCCCAAAACTTATGTTTTGAAATAGTTATTGCTGCATTACCTAAGACAGGAAGATATTGATTTTGATAAGCATTATTCTCAATAATAGAATAACTTCGATATGATTGTTTTGGAGCTTTAAAAAACGTTACATTCCTACTCTTTACCCATTTAAAGTCTTTATAATCAGTCAGCACATGAACTTTCCAATAAGGCATATCACTTGCCATTTGATCCATTTTTATTTTATAAACATCGTAAGGATCAGCAGCATAAAATTTATCATGTTGATATAAGTCAATAAAATCTTGGACTCCTTGGTTTTTTCCTTTTGACGCCTCGCCAAGCATAGTCATTTGAAATCTTGGTAGTAAAAGAAAAATAATAGCGGTGAGTAAGGATATAAAAAATAACATCATTCCAATGATTCTGAAATTTATGGTTTGAAAATCAAAGTTGAAATGATATTTATATTTAATAAAGTAAATTAAAAAAATATTTATCCATATGAATGCAAGAATAGCAATGAAAAAATTAGGCTTAAAAATAAATATAGCAGCAGTGATAAAGCTAATAATGGTTAACAATAAAGATCGGTCTTTTTCATGGTCGTATAAATGAGCTATCGGTATGCATAGAAGTAAAAGAATAATCCAAAAATCTGCATCAAAAATATTTCGGTATAGAATTAAGTTAACTGATATAAGTGCGATATAAATTACATTCAATAAGATTTTATTCTTTAAATTTAAATAGGTAATTATCCAGCACAAAAAATAACTGACTATTGCCCATGAGGGGAGTATGAATGCATAAAATGCAATCAATGGTAATAAAACAACGAACAGTTGATTTTGATTAAACCAGTGCAATATGTTTAATGGCTTTTTCATAATCATTTTTTTTAGAAAAAAACTGGTGGGAGTTAAAAATAAGATTCCAATGTATTTTCTTTTGGTGGCAAAAAAGAATTATTCCGCAAATAATTTGGAGTCCTATCTCTTTATTATTGTTCATCAAATGATTTGCTTCTATGTTTACACATTGATCGTTATTCATTTGAGATGAAATTTTTGTAAGTTTAATTTGTTTGGATAAATATTTTTTCCAGTCAATTCTTTTAGGGCTATCTTGATCAATAGAATTTCGGTAATAATCAAAGCTATCATTTTTTGGGTGCTTATTTGAAAATTGGTTTAAGTATTTATATATGTCATCAGTAGAGTTAATTTTAACGGGTTTAGGAGCAACTATGATTTGGCCTGGAGTAAGCCAAGTCCAACAATAAATAATACCAAAGGGAAAGCGCGAGCTAATTTTAATTTTTTTAATTTTATTTTTACCTCGCTTTATATATGCGTAAGGTAGATGAAATCTTTTTTGGAGTATTTCCTCATCTTTAATTTTGATGTCAAATTTACTATGTTGGTGGTTTATGTTGATAGGAATGAATTTATGCTTGGTAGGTATAAAAATAAAATTTTTTTTGACTTGCAACCCAATTCCAATTAAGTTTCTTGCAGACCAAATAATAGATAGAAAGAAGATAACCATCTGAAATAATAAAATAAGTAATAAGAAGTTATTTTCAAGCCTATTTGATAAACCAATCCCACCAATAATTGCAAAACCTAAATATATGCCAAACCGAGAGGGAAGAGCATAAAGTTGTTTTATAGAAAAAATAGTACTTTGAAGTTTTTTCTTAGAATTTATTTTACCTACTAATTTTTCAATGTTAATTAAAGCCATTTTCTATTAGGGAAGTTTTATAGAGCTAACGGACTCCAATATCATCCGCTCAATTTCTTGCTTTGACATTTCATGAAATCGATGTCGCATAGATGATAAAAGCAAAGCCAAGATATCTTCAGGTACAACAAATGTTCTTGATTTTAGTGCAGCATAAACTTTTGCTAAATTTTGAAGTTGCACGCGGGGTCTTATAGCAAGGTATTTACCTGAAACTTTTTCAATTTCATCGAGAACTTTAAGAAGAAAGACTTGTAATTTGTGATCAAAATGCACCTTTTTTAAAGATTTTCTGACTGCTGCGTAAGAGGAATTTATGATTTTGGTATGCATACGCTCTTCGTTCAAAATTTTTAAATAATCTTCGGAATTTAATATATCCATATTGATACATAGGCTGAATCTATCAATTTGCGATTCGGGAAGATCGAATACTCCAACTTGGTCACGGGGATTTTGTGTGGCAATAACAAAAAAGGGTTCAGGTAATTTAAATGTCTTTCCCTCGATTGAAATTTGTGACTCTTCCATTGCTTCAAGCAAGGCTGATTGGGTTCTTGATGGCGCACGGTTCATTTCATCTACCAGTAAGATATTGGTGAAAATAGGACCTTTAATAAATTCTATTGATTTACTTGATGTTGATTTGTTATATCCAATTACGTCAGCGGGCATCAGATCATTTGTACATTGAATACGATTACTTTTAAGTTTGGATAGCTTGGAGAGATTATTTGCTAAATAAGTTTTGCCTGTGCCTGGTATATCCTCAATTAAAAGATGTTCCCCAGCTATTAAAGAAACTAGGGCAAGCTCACTTGCAGATGGTTTAGGGATAATTATTTTACTCATTTTTTTAAGAATGTACTTTTAGAAAAGATTAAGTTATTAGTTAATATTAATTGATTATTAATCAAAAACAAGACTTTATGATTAAGGTGAATACTCTTTTACCTTTAGGTATTATAATTTCACTTAAATGTATAAATCTTTCTATTCAATGAAGACGTGTAAAATTTGCATTAGTTGGTTCTTCGTATCATTTTTATTCTTTTATTCTGGGATTCTTTTTTCTGATGAATTATCTCAGTCTGATGGCGCAGTAGTAACTTCCAATGCCTTAGCAACTAAAGTAGGCGAAAAAATTTTAGCGGATGGTGGAAATGCTTATGATGCAGCCACAGCTATTAGTGCGATGCTTTCGGTGGTGGAGCCTTTTGCATCAGGACTTGGAGGAGGGGCATTCTGGTTAATTTACGATGCTGAAAGTGAAGAATATAAAGTACTAGATGCCCGCGAAACTGCTCCATTTCAATCGCATAACGATATGTATCTTGATGAAAATAATAATGTCATTGAAAATGCCTCGAGGATAGGCCCTTTGGCTGCAGGTATACCAGGTATTCCTGCTGTATTGAGTTATGTTAATACAAAATACGGATCAAAAAAAATGAATACAATTTTAGCTCCCGCATATCATGCTGCAAAAAATGGCTTCCCCGTAAATAATAGATATATAAGAGGTGCAAAGTATAAAAAGGAGTGGTTAAATCAATATGAAGAAACAGCAAGCATTTTTCTAAATAATGGCCAAGTCCCAAAAAAAGGATGGATTCTAAAGCAACCTGATTTAGCAAATACAATTAAAAAAATAATGGTAGAGGGGCACAAAGGTTTTTATACAGGAGATTTTGCTAAAAAAATGGTCGAATCTGTTCAAAATAATGGTGGTATCTGGAGCGAAGAGGATTTAAACAGATATCAAGTTATTGAAAGAGAGCCAGTTCGATCGACTTATAATGGGGTTTCTATTATTGCCCCAGGTCTTCCATCATCAGGCGGTTTAGTGTTATCCAATGCGCTTAATATTTTATCAGGTTTTGATTTAGATAAATTTAGCCCAACCATTCAAAAGCATTTAATTATCGAAGCATTGAGGCGAGCTTATTATGAAAGAGCTATTAAGATGGGAGACCCAGATTTTATGTACGAATCACTAGCATTTCTTTTAACCCCGAGTTTTTCCGCAAAACAACGAGAGAGTATCAATATAAATTATGCAACTGACAACAAAGTTCTGGAGCTTGCTGAACCGCCTTATCAAGGTCAAGGAAGTGATACAACACATTTTGCAGTAATCGACAAATTTGGTAATCGTGTTGCGGTTACGCAATCAATAAACTTTTGGTTTGGGTCCGCTTTTGTCCCTGAGGGTAGCGGTATTTTACTTAATAATGAAATGGACGATTTTTCTATTAAGCCTGGTACCGAAAACGGTTATGGTCTGATTGGTTACAATGCCAATGCTATCGAGCCTGGTAAAAGAATGTTATCCAGTATGACCCCAACATTTTTAGAGTCAGATAAAGGTTTTGTTATTTTAGGAACCCCTGGAGGATCAAGAATTATAAGTATGATTTTACTTTCTGCATTGGATTGGATAAGCGGGGGAGATGCAAAATCCATGGTGACAATTCCAAGATTTCATCATCAATATCATCCTGATTATGTGCTATACGAGGAGAAAGCTTTTTCCCAAATTGAAATAAATAATCTTGAGGAAATGGGACATAAATTAAAAAAATCTAATAGGCAATTTGGGAATATGCAGGTAATTCAATGGAGCCGTAAAAAAAATGAGATTAATGTTGCATCCGATCCTAGAGGACGTGAAAAAGAACTCACTGATGTTTATTAGAATTTTTTGTGTTTTACAAATTTATATCTTACTTATTTTTTCTCTAAAATTGTCAATTAGTGAGCCATATTTTCTCCATTTACCTATTCCTTCCCTGTTGATATTATTCCTCACTTGGGAGGTGCTTACAGTAAAAACGGGTTTTTCATTACTGGTTAAATCTAATAAATTTTTATTAAAATCTAATCCAATAAACTGAAAAATTTTTCTTGCTTGATTTTCATAATCATCTATCAAATTTTCGTATTTTATTTCCTCATAACTATCAAAATTCATATTTTTCCAGTAAAGCATCATTTCTTTAAAAATCTTAAAGAATTGAACAATATAATCTTGTTTGTAAGAATAATTAAGACCATGGTCTAGAAAATTATTTTGATAAATTGAAAAAGCTGTAGAGAAATCATCTCTTGTTATGTATATAATTTTCGATTCTGGAAAAACAAGTCTAATTAATCCTGAATAGATACCATTTATGGGAGTTTTATCAACAAAATACTTTTTGTCCGTTAAGCTTTTAATAATTGCAATATATTTATTTCTTACTTCAGAAATTTTTTTGATATTTGGTTTATGATTTTTGAATAAAATATTCTCAAAAAGTCTACTTAATTTATCCACTTCACCACCACCATAAACATTAGAATGATTTGAGATTAATTGCTCAATAATACTAGTACCTGATCGAGGTAAGCCTACAATGAATATTGGAATAACATCCGATTTCTCAGTATTACAAGATAAATGTTTAAAATCTAAATGTGAACTTTTAATAGTATCAATTAAGGATGAGAAATTTTCCGAATTAAAGGGGTTAGTTTGGCTTTTTAAATCATTAGCTAACTCTAAAAATTCATAGGATTGTTTAAAATCACCTTTTTTTTCATAAATTTTTGATAAAGAAAATCCGCATATTATTTTTTGATGCATATCATCGCCATAATCCCAATAATTTTTAATCAAAAGAATGTCATCTTCAGTAAAATCATATGGTGTATGTAATGTCAAAGCATTATAGCTGTAGGTATAGGGCAAGCTTTTTTTTAATGTTTCAAGAGCTTCGTTAACCTTACCAGCATTAATATAATCCATTCCTAATTCATAAAAATTTTCTTTAGTTTCCTCTAAGCCTAGAATTTTTTTTCGGCAAATTATTGAATCGGACATATTGTTCATTAAACGATGAGCATTGGCTAAAAATTTTATTCCCAAAATATTTTTCTGATCAATACTTAATATTTCTTGAGCTTTGCTTAAGGCCTTTGGTCCATCCTTTTCATTTAGATAATAGGAAGCCAAATTAAAATGTGCTTGCAAGTAAGAGTTATCTAAAGCCAACGCTTTTTTATAAAACTCAATCGCTTTTTGTTTATTGCCAATATTTAAATAAGCAATACCCAACATATTGAATGCATCTGGGAAATTTGAATTTAAATTTACTGAGTTAGTTAAGGCTTGGATTGCTAATTTATACTTTTTTTGGTTTATTAAAACCACACCCTTTAAATTATAAAAATAAATTTCTTTATTTTTTCTTAAAACTCTGTCTATTTCTTTTAATGCAATATCAAAATTTTTTTTCTTGAGAAGTTCATGTATCGCATTTTTCTTTTTTTCAAGCTTTTTTAAATTTTTCAAAGTGCTTATACTATTTCTTGTCTGTAATTATCCACAAAATTTTATATCAATATCAATTCAAACTGAAATAGTATTTAATTTTTTTTCTTAGGCTTATATTTTCTTTTGACCCATTGAAATGTTAGCAAGGTAACAAAAACCATTGTAATAATGGCTATGTGTCCTAGCATGCTGTGGCCAATTGTTACCAATTCGCCCATGTATAAACCAAAGGCTAGGCACCAAAAACAGGCTAATATTAGAGTAGCCATATACGCATATTCTGTTGGTGCGTATCGCAAAGGGTTATGCTTAGGATGTAAGATTAATCTAGCTATTTTCCACACTTGAATTTCCTTTTATTTATTAAAATAGTTATTTTACTTAATATCATTATATACTTAGTATGCTTAGTTTTTTTAGATTTTAAGATATTATCTAATAAAAGATTACAAAATTTTGGAGAGAAGTATGGAAAGGTTTGTTGCAGCTGGAGAGACGTTTGCAACCGGATTTCTTCTTACAACAGTGATAATTTATGCTCTTTTTTTTATGATGGAAGAGTCAACCCCCAATCCTTTAAAAATATTGTGTGGTTTAGTAGGTGGCTCAGGTATTTTTATATTCTTAAAAGGGTTCTAGAGCTTTAAAGTGGCGGAGAGCGAGGGATTCGAACCCTCGATACAGGTTAACCCCGTATACTTCCTTAGCAGGGAAGCGCTTTCAACCACTCAGCCAGCTCTCCATTATATCGCCGTAACAATACTTTAAATATTTAAAAAAATCAATGACTTAACCTTTTTCTAATTCAAAGGCTTTATGCAAAGCTTTAACAGCATTATCAAGATTTGCCTCCTCTAGAATAACTGAGATCTTAATTTCACTTGTAGAGATAGTATTTATATTTATTTTTTCATCGGACAAAACTTTAAACATTTTGCTAGCTATACCTGCATGAGTCCGCATCCCAACTCCAACCAGTGATAGTTTTGCAACTTTAGAATCACCCATAATTTCTCTGGCGTTAATTTTAGCTTTTACTTTTTCATTCAGAATATCCATAGTCTCTTTAAGATCACGTTTATGTACAGTAAAAGTGAAGTCAGTAGCACCACTTTCACCCACATTTTGAATGATCATATCAACATCAATATTAGCATCTGCAATGGGACCTAGAATTTGGTAAGCAACTCCAGGTGTGTCAGGGACACCTCGAACACTTACTTCAGCTTCGTCACGATTAAAAGCAATACCTGATATTATCGGGTTTTCCATTTTTTTATCTTCCTCAAAAGTTATTACTGTTCCATCTCCCTTGATATCAAAACTTGATAGAACTCTTATTGGCACTTTGAATTTGCCCGCACATTCAACAGATCTTGTTTGCAATACTTTTGATCCAAGACTTGCCATTTCAAGCATCTCTTCAAAAGTGATGGAGTTTAATTTGCGTGCCTCTGGCACAACCCTTGGGTCAGTAGTATAAATTCCATCAACATCGGTATATATCTGACATTCATCTGCCTTTATTGCAGCAGCAATTGCTACGGCAGTAGTATCAGATCCACCTCGACCTAGTGTAGTGATATTGCCGACTTTATCAAGTCCTTGGAATCCAGCCACCACTACAACAAAACCTTGCTTTAAATCTTTTTTAAGTATTTTGGTATCGATATCCATAATACGTGCTTTACCAAAACTGGAGTCTGTCGTAATGCCTAATTGATGCCCTGTGTAACTTTTAGCCTGAATACCTTTATCAATTAAAGATAGTGCAGTTAGTCCGGCAGTTATTTGCTCCCCAGTAGATATGACCATATCTAATTCTCTTGGGTCTGGATTTTGCATCATTTCATCAGCTAAACCAATTAATTTATTTGTTTCTCCGGACATTGCTGACACCACTGCGATAATTTGATGACCTGATTTATGATATCTTGCAATACGTTCAGCCACATCATTTATGCGTTCTGGGTTTGCGACGGATGTCCCACCGAATTTTTGTATAATAAGCGCCATAGGTTATTTTTGCAGCTGATCTTTAATTTTTTGAATTGCTATATTCATGGAGTTAGTGTTAGAGCCTCCTGCCATTGCAAAATTATCTCTACCACCACCTTTTCCTCCGACAACCTCTCCAAGTTGTTTCGCAATTTCACCTGCCTTGATCTTTTCCGTTAAATTATCTGTTATGCCTACGGCAAAAGAAACTTTACCATTGACATGCGAACCCAGTATTATAACGGCAGATTGTAGTTTTTCTTTTAAATTATCAATCATTTCTCTTAATTCATTGGCACCCAAACTATTTACTAGTACTCCCAAGAATTTATAGTCACCAAAATCAATTGCTTGATTCATTAAATCATTACCTTGACTACCTGCAATCTTAGATTTGAGTTGGCCAATAATTTTTTCATTTTCTCTCATTTGTTTGATGACTTGGGTTAATTTATTCTCTAATTCGTTAGTACCTACATTGAGCTCTTTTGCCATTTTTCCAAGCATCATCTCTTGTTGATTTACCATATTAATCACATTGAAACCTGAAGTAGCTTCAATTCTTCTGATACCAGAGGCTATTCCAGATTCAGATTGGATTTTAAATAAACCAATATCTCCCGTTTGTGATACGTGAGTTCCTCCGCAAAGTTCTCGACTATGCCCAATATCTAATACCCTAACTTTTTCATCATATTTTTCACCAAAGAGCATCATTGCTCCAGATTTCTTAGCCTTTTCAATATCCATAACTTCGGCTTGCGTTGCCTTATTTTTTAAAATTTCATCATTCACTAGCTGCTCGATAGATTTTTTTTCATTAATGGTGAGTGGCTTAGGGTGCGAAAAGTCAAAACGTGTTCGTTGGCTATCCACAAGAGAACCTTTTTGCTCAACATGATCTCCTAATATGATTTTTAAAGCTTTATGAAGCAGATGCGTAGCTGAGTGATTACGCATTATATTTTGCCTATGCTCAACATTAATATTTGCCGTTACTTTATCGTTCACATTTAATTGCCCATGATTTAAACAGCCAATGTGAGCAAAAATATTACCTTTAATTTTTACAGTATCTGTAACTTCAAATTCATTTTTTTTCTGTAATTATGATTCCTTTATCACCTATTTGCCCACCTGACTCAGCATAAAAAGGAGTTTGATCTAAAATTAGAATACCCTTTTCCTTTTCTTTTAGATTTTCAACAGACTTATCGTTTTTTAAAATATGTACTAATTTTGCGGTTGCAGAAGTATTCTCGTATCCTAGAAATATAGTATTCGGGCCATTATAATCAATACTTACTTTAGCTTTAAAATTTCCAGCACTCCGTGCCATATTTTTTTGTTTGGCCATTGCGCTATCAAATTCTTTTGTATTTATTTTTATATTATTTTCCCTACATACATCTGCAGTCAAATCTAATGGAAAGCCATATGTGTCATGCAGCTTAAAAGCAACCTGACCTGAGATTTCTGATTTTTTATTTAACTTTAATTCGTCGATAGCCTTATCAAGAATAGCCATACCATTTTCAATAGTTTCAAAAAAATTTTGCTCTTCCAGATGAATTTCATCAATAATTATTTGCTTTCTTTCTTTAGAGAAATTAAAGGCAGATCCCATCACTTTACTTAGTGGCTCAACTAATTTATAGAAAAACGGCACTCTTATTCCAAGCTTATATCCATGTCGAATTGCTCTACGAATAATCCTTCGTAAAACGTATCCTCGACTTTCATTGGCAGGCATAACTCCATCTCCTATTAAAAAGGAAGTGGCTCTAATATGATCAGATAATACTCTAAGGGATGGATGGGATATTGGAGTATTTTTGTTTAATTTTGCTGCTTCTTTGATTAAGGAACTAAATATATCAATATCATAGTTTGAATGAACATTTTGTAAAACTGCGGTAATGCGCTCTAAACCCATTCCTGTATCCACTGAAGGTTTTGGGAGGAGATGCATTTTTCCTTTTTCATCACGATTGTATTGCATGAAGACTAAATTCCAGATTTCTATAAAGCGATCTCCATCTTCATTTTTCGACCCAGGAGGACCCCCTTCAATTGCTTCACCGTGATCGTAAAAAATTTCACTACAAGGCCCACAAGGTCCAGTATCACCCATCATCCAAAAATTATCTGAAGCGAATTTACTACCTTTGTTATCCCCAATTTTAATAATTTTTTTTGCAGGAAGCCCGATATCATTTGCCCAAATATCATATGCTTCTGTATCATCCTTATACACAGTTACTAATAATTTATCTTTGGGAATAGCATAGATTTCTGTTAATAATTCCCAAGCATAATTGATAGCCTCTTTTTTAAAGTAATCACCAAAACTAAAATTACCCAACATCTCAAAGAAGGTATGATGCCTTGCGGTGTAACCAACATTTTCTAAATCGTTATGTTTACCGCCCGCACGTACACATTTTTGGCTTGATGCGGCTTTTGTGTAAGGTCTTTTTTCATGTCCTAGGAAAATATCTTTAAATTGATTCATTCCGGCATTGGTGAATAAGAGTGTGGGGTCCTCATGCGGTACTAAGCTACTCGAAGGAACAATCGTATGATTTTTTTCTTCAAAAAATTTTAGAAACTGCGTGCGTATATGTTGGCTAGATAACATAGTAAGATTATTCGGATAATTTCCCCGATAGAATCTGATGAATTAATGCCGAATTAATACCTCGACTTTGAAGAAAGCGCATTTGCTTGAGTCTTTCCTCAGGATTCTCCGGTAATTTCCTAAATTTTTTCTCCCATATATTTTTAGCTAAATTGTATTCTTCTGATTTTATCTCATTAAGCGCGTTATGAATGATTATTTCATTTACGCCACGCATCTTTAATTCATATTCCATTTTTTTTAAGCCAAGCTTTCTTTTTTTAGAAAATATAAATTGATCCGCAAATCGTCTGTCTGACAACCAATCTTTACTTTCTAGTTCAGTGAGGATTTGATTGACTTGTTGTCTTGTAAGCTCAAGGGTTTCGGAAAAAGGAGTGATTTTTTCATGTAATTCTTTTTTTGAATACTCCCTTTTGCCTAAATAATATAAAGCCCTTTTTTTTAATAAGACTAGATTTTTCTCAGCATTATTATTCTGCAGACTTTGGTTCATCCTCTTCGGCTAATTCTATAGCATTAATCTCGGCTGAAATATTTGCATTATCCCTCACCAATTGTTCAATTTCATTGGAAATTTCTGGATTCTCTTTTAGAAATATTCTGGCATTATCCTTACCCTGACCAATTTTTTCTCCTTTATAGCTATACCAGGAACCAGATTTTTCTACGATATCTAAAATAACACCCTGATCAAGAATTTCGCCTTCAAGAGATATACCTTCACCATAAAGTACATCAAATTCTGCCTTTCTGAATGGAGGAGCTACTTTATTTTTAATCACTTTGACCCGTGTCTCCGCACCGATAACTTCATCACCTTTTTTGATGGCACCAATCCTTCTTATATCAAGTCGTACTGAGGCATAAAACTTTAATGCATTTCCTCCTGTCGTGGTTTCTGGGTTACCAAACATCACTCCAATCTTCATACGTAATTGATTAATAAAAATTACCATAGTATTGGTCTTCTTAATATTGCTTGTTAATTTACGTAGCGCTTGAGACATAAGTCGCGCCTGTAAGCCCATGTGCGAGTCTCCCATATCACCTTCTATTTCTGCTCTTGGAGTTAATGCAGCTACTGAGTCAATCACCACAATATCGACCGACCCACTTCGTACTAGCATGTCGGCAATTTCTAATGCTTGCTCTCCTGTATCCGGCTGGGAAACCAAAAGGTCTTCAATATTGACCCCTAATTTTGCAGCATATTGAATATCCAATGCATGTTCTGCATCAATAAATGCTGCAGTCCCCCCCATTTTCTGGAGTTGCGCGACAGTAGAAAGTGATAAAGACGTTTTCCCAGATGATTCTGGTCCATATATTTCAATAACTCTTCCTTTAGGCAGACCCCCAATTCCTAGAGCTATATCTAAGCCAAGCGATCCTGTCGATACTGCTTGAATCCCCTCGACAACCTGGGTATCATCCATGCGCATTACTGATCCCTTACCAAATTGTTTATCAATTTGTGCTAATGCAGCATCTAACGCTTTACGCTTATTTTCATCCATTTTAATTTGCCTTATTTGTGTAAATTTTATTTAAGTTAATTATTTCATATTTGCTGCTTCAAGGTAACCTTTAAGAGATTATTAAGGACAAATAACAATGCTTTTTCTTGAATTTCTCCCCTTGTACCAGCAAAATTTGATCTCCTTTCAAAGAGGATAGAATTTTGATTGCAAATGGCAAAATATACAGTGCCAACAGGTTTATCTTTGGTGCCTCCATTAGGACCTGCAATGCCAGTAATGCTCAAGGATAGATTGCCATGACTATTTTGAAGGGCTCCCATTGCCATTTCATTTGCTACATTCTGGCTGACAGCACCATGATTGGTTAAAGTTTTTTTTGCAACTCCTAAGAGATCACATTTGGATTGGTTTGAATAGGTAACGAATCCCCTTTCAAACCATTTTGAGCTTCCAGAAACTGAAGTGATAGTGCTACATACTAGACCACCAGTGCATGACTCAGCAATTACTAATTTATAGCCGTTATTTATACATTGATTACCAAGGTTTTGAGTAAGTAAATGGATTTCTTTAGTTTGCATAAATAATTAAATACCCAATATTAATAATAATTATAGGTGGAAGAGCGGCAATAATATCATCCAGCATAATTCCTAGGCTACCTCCAACTTGCCTATCTACCCAATTAATTGGGAAAGGTTTTTTTATGTCAAAAAAACGAAATAGTATGAAGCTTAGTACAAAAGAAATAAGATCAGTATTGATCAGGATAAGGATTAATAACATCGCAACAATCTCATCAATAACAATGCAAGATGGGTCCTTTATTCTTAGCTTTTTACTCGTAATGTTTGATGCATGAAAACCAAGAAAGAATAGGGTTATAACAAACCCTATTTGTAACTCAAAAGCCAATGGCGTAATTACAAAAAATAAAGGGAATGCAACTAGGGTCCCTAAGGTTCCTGGTGCCTTTTTAGACATACCTGCCCCAAAACCTAAAGCAAGGAAATGCCAGAAATTAAACAATAAAAATTTTGTATCAACCAAAGTGTGTGAACCCTTTTTTTATCGTCGTAATTAATTTACTATCTTTATCAAATAATTGAAATTTTTTGAGTTTAGTGGTTACTCCAATTCTGGTTAATTTAATTTGATTCTTCATAGCTACTTCTATTATTTTCTTTCTGTTTGCTTGCGAAGCCGTTAAGACTAATTGATAGTCCTCACCTCCATAAAGTACAAAATCATAGGCATTATATTTTTTTATCCATGGGGCTGTTGGAATATTTTGAGAATATATTAAGGCGCCAATATTAGATTGATTTAGTATGTGTTGTAAATCTTGAACTAACCCATCAGAGGTATCAATTGCACTAGAGAAGAGAGGAGCAAATTTTTCCATATTAACTTTTATCGGTTTTGGTATTTCAATTGCCGATAGCGCTTTAGCTAATATGTTTCCTGATAGAGATGTTTCTCCTAATTTATATGACAAACCAAGAGCAGCTAAACCTAATTCTCCTGTTACCCAAATATCTTCATCCACTTTGGCACCATTTCTTTTGAGCACATATTTTTTTTTAACTTCTCCAATAATAGTGACACTTAGTGAGGTTGAACCTTTGGTTGTGTCTCCACCTATTAGCTCTACTCCATAATGTTTCGCACATGAAAAAAAGCCTTTCGAAAATTCTTTCAACCACAATTCATTTATCTTTTTGATAGACAAGGAAAGTAAAGCATATTTGGGCGTACCACCCATCGCAGAAATATCTGAAATATTAGTCGCTAAAACTTTCCAACCTAATTTTCTGGGTGCATGGTTTGGAAAAAAGTGTGTTCCTTCATTCATTGTATCTTGGGATAATACATAGTAGGTTTGTTTGTTTTTCTCAATAAGTGCGCCATCGTCCCCCACACCCAATGGAGCATTTTTTATACGCTTTTTAAAGAGCTTCTCAATAAGAGTAAATTCTCTATTCATTATTTATTTTTGGGCCTAAATGTATTCACTATATCTTGATGAGTTTCTATGTATCCTGCGCCAATAAGATCCAAGCAGTAGGGCACTGCAGCAAAAATTCCAGGTACCTTTATATTATTATTTTGATCCTTCAACCCCTCTAGGGTTTGTTTTATTGCTTTAGGTTGCCCAGGAAGATTGATGACCAATGTTTTTTTTCTTACAACCGCAACCTGTCTTGAAAGGATCGCGGTAGGAACAAAATGAAGGCTAATCTGCCTCATTTGTTCTCCAAAACCAGGCATTTCTTTATCACCAATGCTTAAAGTTGCATCAGGTGTAACGTCTCTTGGCGATGGACCCGTTCCTCCCGTTGTAAGAACAAGGTCACATTCAGACAAATCACATAATCCTTTAAGTGTATCTTGAATGGTGGAAAGATCGTCTGGAATTATATGTTCCTCCGTCTCAAATGGAGTAATTAAGGTATGCGCCAACCATTCCTTGAGAGACGGAATACCTCTGTCCTCATAAATTCCTTTTGTTGCTCTATCACTTATGGATACAAGACCGATTTTAATGAATTTTTTTTTCATCTTTATGTCATAATTGCTAAATAAATATCTTACCACTTCTAAAAGGCCATCCCATGCAAAATGTTTTTGTTTATTTCATAACTATCATCCTTTGTAGCCTTAATTTATCAGTGAAAGCAGAAGAAAATTTATTTGAGAAAAATTTTCAAAGGCAAAGTCCTAAAGACTTTCAATCATTTGAACAAAATCCTCAGACAATAATTAAGCGAGGTTGGGATCAAGATACAGACAAAATAAAAATGCTTGAGGAGGGCTATGATTTAATGGGTTTTTCAGGCTTTAGTGGCCCTAATGTTTCCCCAAATCTTGCTAAGGTACATGGGGAAAAATTAAAAGCTGATTTAATTCTAATATATGATCGTCAAGTCAATGAAAACTCAAGAGCTTCTGCTATTCAAAGAGCTAGAGAAAAAGTTTTAGCTGCTGAAAGAGCAGAAAATAAAGGGGAGGTTACTGAAATTGAAATAACTGAAGAAGATCTTGCAGACTCAAATGCTTTATACGTTTTTTATGCATCCTACTGGGTGAAGTTACCAAAACCAACTTTTGGTACTCACTTTATAAAATTGGAAAAAGGAAGCGATGAGGTAGAAGTTCCTGGGGCTTTAGTTATCGCAGTTATTAAGGGATCTCCTGCAGCTAAGGCAGGTATATCAAGAAACGACAGTATCATTAAAGTCGATCAAGTCGATGTTAATACACCAGACGATTTAATAGCTGTTGTTAGAAAAAGTAAGGGTAAAAGTGTCAATGTGGAATATATCAGAGGTGGTAAGAAAGAATCTGTGTCTGTAAATCTTTAGCTATACGATATGTTCTTTAATATATTTAAATAATCGCCGGTAATATTTTGGATGATTTGAAGCTTTTATTTCCTTAAGTGTATTTTGAATAAGCTGCCTAATTTTCTGCCTATCTACATCAGGACACAATCTTATAAGTTCAGTTACAGCATCTTTATCTTGGATAAGTCTTTCACGCCAAATTTCAGCCTTGTGATTATTACGTACTTCAAGTTGTGAATTACTATTAATTTGATTCATCTGCAAGTAAGCTTCTGAGAGATCAATTTCTCTTAGAAGTTTACCCAAGTATTGCACTTGTCTCTTCTTTGCTATATTGGATTTAATAGATTTACAATCTTTGATGGCTTTTAAGATAGTATCGGGAAAATTAAAAGAACTAATTTCTTCTGAACTCAGCTCGCTTATTTTTTTTCCGAAGGCCTGAATCTTTTTGGAGTCTTTTTTTAATTCAGTTTTACTGACAAACTCTTTATTTTCCTCATCCATATTAAGCCGAATACTTTTTTATATAATTTTCTGTATGATATCAGTTTTTATAATTGCGTTATTAAAATGCCAATAAAAATCTTAGATTATTCTGTTGAGTCTTTATCTGATGTAGCTGAATTTACCAAAAAAATAGCTCTTGAAAATGGCGCTTCAAGTGCTGAGGTTGACATAACGGTTTCCTCTGGTAAGAGTATCTCTGTTAGACTTCAAAAACTTGAAACCATTGAACAGCAGAATGATAAAGCTTTGACCGTTACCGTATATGTGGGTAATAAAAGAGGAATAGCCTCAACTTCAGATTTTGATTCATCAGCCATAAAAGATTGTGTTCTAGCGGCTTGTCAAATTGCAAAATATACCGCAGAGGACAAAGCTTTTGGCTTAGCAGATCCTTTATTATTAGCAAAAGGAAACAAAGATTTAGAGCTTTATCATTCATGGAATGCCGGTGAAGATACGATAATAAATGAGGCTTTAGCTTGTGAAAATAGTGCTCTGGAGTTTGACAAGTCCATCAATAATTCTGAAGGCGCTCAATTAAATACCTCTGAGTCACTTTTTATTTATGCTAATTCTAATGGATTTGTAAACGGCTTTCCATCATCACGTTATTCTTTGGCTTGTTCGGTATTGGGTGGTAAAGATTCCTCTATGCAAAGAGATAATGCATACACATCTGCAAGGTCGTATGATGATTTAAAAAGTCCAAATGAAATTGGTAAAGAAGCAGCAAGTCGAACTTTAAAAAGACTTAATCCACAAAAAATAAGCACAGGAGTCTATCCTGTAATATTTGAAGCTCCCATTGCCACCTCTATTATTTCTTCTTTGGTTTCTGCTGTCTCAGGGAGTAATTTATATAGGGAAAATTCATTTTTACTTAATTCAATTAATACAAAAGTTTCCTCCACTTTACTTACAATTGAAGAGGATCCTCTTCTTTTAAGGGGTAATGCAAGTACTTTTTTTGATGATGAGGGAGTGGCTTTAAAAAAGAGAAAGGTAGTTGAGGAAGGATTATTAAAGGGCTATTTCTTATCATCTTATTCTGCAAGACGTTTGGGGATGAAAACAACTGGGAATGCAGGGGGACCTCATAATTTAATTATTAAAGATTCTAGTATTAGTTTTAATGACCTGGTAAAAAAGATGAACAAAGGAATCATTATTACGGAGTTACTTGGTCATGGATTAAATATGATTACTGGAGATTATTCTCGAGGGGCTGCCGGGTTATGGGTTGAAAATGGTAAGGTTCAATTTGCTGTAGAGGAAATAACCATTGCCTCAAATATTAAGGATATGCTTCAAAATATTCAGGGCATAGCAACCGACAGATATACCAACAGTGGAAAATATACTGGATCAATTCTTATTGAGGGGATGACAGTGGGGTCAAATTAGTTGATTTAATAAGCTAATTCTTCTTCTAATTTTCCAACAAAAACTTCAAGGTCTTTATCGGTAATTTTTTCGTTGTTATCAATTAAATCTTCAAAAGGCTCAAAATCACTTTCAGCAGAACTATTGTAATCGACTTCTCCTGCATCACCATCATTAATTAATTTATCTCTATATTGTAGGTATGAATCTCTTTGGAATGCATAGGGATCCAGCGCAGCTTGATCAAGAATTGCTGAAGCATTGAGTAATTCAGCTCTAGCATCTACGAATTGAAGTACACGCAGGGAATTACGTGTTCTAACATCATCAATATATGTAATTGGATCAAGAAATAGGGTGTCAACCATTAATCCAGAAGCATCTCTGACGGTGGACGGTCCAATGAATGGTATGACTAGGTATGCGCTATTATCCCATCCGTAATGTGCTAAAGTTTGTCCAAAATCTTCTTTTCTTCGTTCGCCTCCAGACATTGAGTGGACATCTATTGTTCCTAATATTCCTACTGTTGTATTGACGAGGACTCTACCTGCATCATTCGCTGCATGTTCAAGTTTAAATTGGAGTAAATCGTTGATAACGGTAATTACATCTTTTATGTTATTAAAGAAATTATTAACACCTTTTTCTGCAACATCTGGCATTACATTCTTATAACCTTTTGCTACTGGCTTCATTACAGCTTTATCAACTGTATCATTGAATCCATAAATTGAACGGTTCATTCCTTCAAGGGGATCAATGTTTTGTTGGGTTGCACATCCAAATAGCTGAAGTAGCAACACTAACAGAAATAACTTTTTGATATATATATGCATATTTCCTTATATTATCCTTGATTGTTGCTTTTTTGCCTAATATTTTTCAACTTTAAATCTAAAAAAACTAAAAAATTTGTTGTTTTTTTACTACTTTAATGCGTTCTCATAAATTTTAAGAGCCTTTTTTCTTTGCTCTGCATGATCGACAATAGGATGAGGATAATCTACCCCAAGCTTTATTGGAAAACTATCAGGATTTTTTGTATAAAAATCAG
>CACEEB010000017.1 GCA_902558495.1 uncultured OM43 clade bacterium
AAAAAATTATTGATGTAAATAGTGATTCGTATCAAGCACTCAATCAGGTATTTAGCGAATATCAAGGATATAGTAAGAATGCTATCTATTTGGTAGATGCATACGGTTCACTAATAATGAAATATCCAAAAGATACGGAACCAAAAGGTATTATTAAAGATATTGAAAGATTAATAAGAGTTGCACCTTAATTTTTAAGCATTAGATCAATTTTCTCGTGGAGATCTTTAAAATCCAAAACCCCAATGATGGTATTAACCACCTGCCCTTTTTTATTGATAAGCACAGAGGTGGGAGTGAGCTTTATATCATCAAAGCTATTCATGATATTTTTGTCTAAATCTAATGTAACTGGAAATGGTAATTTATTTTTTTCAGTATAACTTAGAACCCGGCTTGGCGGATCGTAAAACATTGATACTGCGATGACTGTGAAATTTTTATTTTTATATTTATTAAAAGTATCAATTAAGCCTGGCATTTCTTCAATACAACCTGGGCAATCCGTTGCCCAGAAGTTAACTAGGTAAACACTTCCTTTTAAGTCTTTAGTTGAGATAGTTTCTCCTGAGATAGTGAGCATATCAATTTGAGGTACAAGTTTCTTTTGAGTACTCATAAAAATAAGTGTGATACTCATTAATATAAATACAATAATAGAGAATTTTTTCAGCATACATTGTCCAACATTTAAGTTTTTTAATTATAATTGCGAAATATTTTATCTTATAAATAAGGTGTGTTAAATATATTATGGTTTGGTATAAAAAGATTGTTTTAGTTTCAGTAATTTTAACTCTTTGCGTGGTAGTTTTCGGGGCGTATGTCCGTCTTACAGATGCTGGGCTCGGTTGTCCTGATTGGCCTGGTTGTTATGGCACTCTGACAGTGCCTCAGAGCATTGAAGCTATCACAAAAGCCCAGCAAATGTACCCAGACAGCCCTGTAGAATCAACTAAAGCCTGGATTGAGATGATACACAGATATTTAGCTGGTATTTTAGGGGTGCTAATATTAATCATAGGTTTTACATCTTATAAAAAAAGAGATGAATTAGCTGTGCCAGTGGCATTACCTATTTTCCTAGTTTTACTGCTTTTGATGCAAGCAGCTTTGGGTATGTGGACTGTTACCATGTTATTGCAGCCAGCTATCGTAACAATGCACTTATTGGGAGGGATGACTATATTGGGTATTCTTACTTATATTGCTCATAGACATGTAGGATCTATTAATCAATCATTATTAATAAATCCAGGCCTTATTTTTGCAATTCGTTTTTCATTGGTTTTATTATTTTTACAAATCATGCTAGGTGGTTGGACGAGTACCAATTATGCTGCTCTTGCATGCACTGATTATCCTACATGTCATGGATCTATGGTTCCTTCAATGGATTTTAAAAATGCATTCTCTATCTTTAGAGAGCTTGGTTTCACCGCAAGTGG
Source organism: uncultured OM43 clade bacterium (assembly GCA_902558495.1). GTDB lineage: Bacteria > Pseudomonadota > Gammaproteobacteria > Burkholderiales > Methylophilaceae > BACL14. Next base: position 1,449 of record CACEEB010000017.1, read on the forward strand.
TGAAAGTTTATCTTTAGAAGCACTTCAAGCCATTCAATGGGTTCATCGTGTTGGAGCCATTATATTAAGTGTGTATTTAGTGATTATGGCAATAAGCCTTAATGCCTATCCAAATTTACGTTTTTATAAGAATCTGCTATTGGTTGTTTTGGCCTTTCAGTTCGTAATTGGAGTAGCTAATTTATTATTACACCTTCCTTTAGCTTTAGCTACAGCTCACAACCTTGGAGCAGCATTTTTAGTTATAATACTAGTAATTATAAATTCAAGAGTTACGCCACGTTAATGAACAATAGAAGTGTCCTAGATAAGTCATTTTATTCAGTTGAAAGCTTGAGAAGTTTTTACTCATTATGTAAACCCAGAGTTACAGCATTAATTGTATTTACTGCAATTATAGGTATGTTTTTAGCAACCCCCGGCATGGTACCTTGGGATATCCTTATTGCGGCAAGTATCGGTATTGCATTTGTTAGTGGAGCTGCAGCTGCTTTTAATTGTTTGATTGAAGAAAAGATTGATGCATTGATGGCAAGAACAAGAGCAAGACCATTACCAGCTGGTCAGGTTTCTCAAAGGGAAACGGTAATATTTTCATCCATTCTTGGTGGACTTGGGTTGCTTATTCTTTTTTATTTGGTTAACCCGTTAACAATGTGGCTAACGCTTATTACCTTTTTTGCTTATGCTGTTATTTATACTATCTTTCTTAAACCTGCAACACCTATGAATATAGTGATTGGAGGTGCATCGGGAGCTATGCCCCCAGTCTTAGGATGGGCTGCTGTCAATAACTATGTTGCGCCGGAAGCTATTGTTCTTTTTTTGATTATTTTTTGTTGGACTCCTCCTCATTTTTGGGCGCTAGCTTTATATAGAAGGGAAGAATATGCTAAAGCAGGCATGCCTATGCTTCCGGTAACTCATGGAGAAAAATTTACCTTGTTACATATTGTGCTTTACACAATTATATTGGTTGTTGTGACGATGATGCCTTTTAGTGTTGGCATGACTGGCCTAATTTACCTTGTTTTTGCTACAATACTAAATGCTTTTTTTCTGTATTATGTGGTGATGCTCTATCGGAATTATTCTGATAAACTATCGATGAAAATTTTTAAATATTCAATTTTGTATTTAGGATTAATTTTTACAGCACTATTAATCGATCATTATTTCAAGTTTAAATTTATTTAATTTTATTATGTTAGGAAATTTTTATGAGTAAGCAAAGTGAACTAAAGTCTCTACTAGAAACAATTTTTGTCGTAATTGGTACTCTTGTTGGTGCAATCATTATTATTACTTTTGCGACAACTAAAAGTGATACTGAGGACACCGCAGTTAAAGTCGTGGAAAATAAACCCGTTGAAGAGAACGTTCAGCCTGTTGCAGAGGTAAAAGTAGCTGAAAATAAAACTGCTACAGATAATAATTCCGAAGAAAATTCATTAATTTCGGGTGAAAAAATTTCCCAAGTTAATTGCATACTATGTCACGGTGCAGGAGTAATGGGTGCCCCCAAAATAGGTGATGCTGCTCAATGGGAGGCTCGTATTGCGCAAGGCAAAGATAAGTTAATTGATCATGCAATTAAAGGTATAAATATGATGCCTGCTAAAGGTGGTAATGCTGCATTATCTGACGAAGAGGTAGCCGCTGCAGTTATATGGATGGCCAATCAATCTGGCGGAAGCTTGTAAGCTTTATCAATGGCTACATACGCCATTGGTGATTTGCAAGGTTGTTTCTATACTTTTAATAAACTCTTAGAAAAAATTTCTTTTAGTACCAGTAATGACGAACTATGGTTGGTTGGTGATATCCTCAACCGAGGTCAGAACTCTTTAGAAGTAGTTGATTGGTGTTATAACAATCGACAAAATATAAAGTTAGTGCTGGGTAATCATGACCTGCACTTTTTAGCCATAGCTTTTTCCTTAAAGAATTTATCTAAAAGGGATACCCTCTCAAAACTTCTTTCGTCAGCTAAATTAAAATCATATATAGATTGGCTCCTTTCTATACCTTTGTTATACGAGAATGATGATTATGTAATGACCCATGCTGGATTATTACCCTCATGGAGAAAAGATGATGCAGTTACATTATCCCGTTCATTTTCTGATGGCTTATTAGATAACCCTGAATCTCTTTTGAAATCAATGTATGGAAATAATCCTAATCAATGGCATGACGATTTGGACAAAGACCAACGTAATAGAATTGCAGTAAATGTAATGACCAGGATGCGATGTTTAGATAAAAATGAATGCCTTGATTTTAAGTACAAAGGGACTTTAAATACAATACCTGAAAATTTAAAGCCTTGGTTTTCATTTGAAACTAGCAGAAATGATAACCAATTATTAATTTCTGGGCACTGGTCTGCAATTAATTTTCATAAACACCCATTAGGTTTTGCATTAGACAGTGGGTGTGTTTGGGGAGAGCAATTAACCGCATTATGTTTAGAAACAAAAAAAATCTTTCAAGAAAAAGCAGACTTAAAAGATTTAGCTTAGCTTCTCACCAAAAAGTGATTCAATTTCACTAAGACTTGCTCGATGATTTTGCCCACCTCGTTGTTGAATTTTGATTGCTCCCATTACGGAGGCGAGTTTGCCTGTTTTCTCCCAAGATAATTCATTGACAATTCCGTAAACTAAACCTGCTCTATATGCATCCCCACAACCAGTTGGATCAATAGGTGCATCCACTTTGACAGGGGCAATAGATATTTCTTGGTCAGTATATATTATTGAACCTTGAGACCCTTTCGTAATTATTAATGCTTCAACTTTTGCAGAAAGTTGTTTTATGTCAAGTCCAGTAACATTCATTAACATTTCAGCCTCATACCCATTAAGTGCAATATAGTTAGCTTGAGAAATAAATTCATTTAATTCTTCTTTATTGAACATAGGAAGACCTTGTCCAGGATCAAATAGAATGGGTATATTTTTTTCATGACACTCCTTTGAGTGATTCATCATTCCATTTTTACCATCGGGAGCAATTATGGCTAATGACATTTTTTCAGTGACACTTGAAATATTATTTTGATGCGATTCCATCATTGCGCCGGGGTGAAATGCAGTAATTTGATTATCATCAAGATCGGTAGTGATATAGGCTTGTGCAGTTAATGTATTAGGAATTGTTTTAATATAATCTTGGACTACTTCTAGTCTACTTAAGCGCTCTGAATAAGGGAGAAAATCTTCTCCAACCGTTGCCATAATAAATGAGGGAGATTGAAGTAGGGATAAGTTGTAAGCAATATTTCCTGCAGTGCCACCAAAGTTTCTTTTTAGTTCAGGGACATAAAAGGAAACACTAAGTTTGTGGATTTGGTCTGGTAAAATATGATTCTTGAAATAATCTTCAAAAACCATAATGGAGTCAAAAGCCAAAGAACCACAAATTAAGATATTTTTCATAATGGTTTTAATTCTACCAACAAAATAATGGCAATTAACAAAATAACAGGCACCTCGTTAAACCAACGGAAGAAAATATGTGAATGCTTATTTCGATTATGTTTAAAGTCCATTAAGTATTTAAAACAATACACATGATAAATTACAAGCAATAAAACTAACAACAATTTTATGTTAAGCCATAAACCACTATAGCCATAATCAAGCAACCAAAAGCCTAGGATTATGGTGATTATTCCACCTGGAGTCATAATGCCATAGAAAAGCTTTCTTTCCATAATCACAAATCTTTCTAGGCTAATTTTATCCTTACTCATTGCATGGTAAACAAAAAGTCTTGGCAGGTAAAATAAACCTGCGAACCAAGTTACCATAAAAATAATATGAAAAGCTTTTAACCAAAGCATGAACTAATTCTTTATTAAATGTCCAAAATTTATTGAGTTAATTTTCTCATAAATTTATCAATAACCCTAATGAGTTGGCGTTGTAAGGTAGATGGCTACATGCTATGATTTTACATATTCCACCTTAAAAAATTAATGAACGCACCTTTATCTACCGATCTTTTGAAGACTCAAGCCCACCACAATAGCAGGGTGAGAGAGATACCATACAACTACACTTCCTTTTCTGACAAAGAAATTACTATTCGTTTTCTTGGTGAAGAGATATGGAATATTATCTATGGCATGCGACAAGAGAGAAAGACTGGACGTTCTGCACGTATGTTGTTTGAAGTTTTAGGTGATCTTTGGGTGGTTTCTCGCAATCCATATCTTCAAGATGATTTATTGGATAACCCTAAAAGATTAAAACAGCTTGTAGATGCAATGAATCACAGAGTTCAAAGCATTGAAGATAGAAGTTTTGGAAATATGAAGGTTGCACAACTCACCAAGGCTGCAAGTGCTGCTATATCAAAATTTGTTGATGATTTTAAAACGACCAAAAAGTTAAGAAAAAAGATTGTAGCAAAAATCAAAAAAGTAACAAAAAAACACAATATTCAATTTGATGGATTAGCTAGAGTTTCTCATGTAACTGACGCTACTGATTGGAGGGTAGAATTACCATTTGTAGTCTTACATCCTGATGCTGAGAGTGAGATACCAGGAATAGTTAAGGCTTGCATTGATCTAGAGTTAACAATCATTCCTAGGGGAGGTGGAACAGGTTATACCGGAGGTGTAATTCCTTTATCGCCATACTCAGCAGTGATTAATACAGAAAAATTAGACTCACACAGTAAAGTTGAATACAAAGATTTACCAGGAGTAAGTCATCCAGTTCCCACTATACGTTGTGAGGTGGGAGTAGTCACAAGAAGAGCTATGGATACTGCCTCAAAGGCAGGTTTAGAATTTGCTACAGATCCAACCTCAGCAGATGCTTCATGTATAGGCGGTAATGTTGCAATGAATGCAGGTGGAAAGAAAGCCGTGTTATGGGGAACAGCACTGGATAACCTTGCTTCATGGAGGATGGTTGACCCAAATGGGGATTGGAAAGAGATTGAGAGAATTGACCATAATTTGGGAAAAATACATGATGTTTCGGTAGCAAAATTTAAAATTACTACCTTAAAAAAAGATGGCGTTACTCCCATTAGTGAGCCAGAAATATTAGAAATTCCTGGTAATAAATTTAGAAAGATAGGTCTTGGAAAAGATGTCACTGATAAGTTCTTAAGTGGTTTGCCAGGCATTCAAAAAGAAGGCTGCGATGGATTAATTACTTCCGCGACTTTCATTTTACATAAAATGCCACAACACATCAGAACAGTATGCCTCGAATTTTTTGGTAATGTATCTAATGCCGTTCCTGCAATTGTTGAAATAAAAAATTACTTAGATAATTTTGACAATGTATTTCTTGCTGGGCTAGAGCATTTGGATGAGAGATATATAAAAGCTGTTGGATATAGTACCAAAGCTAGCAGGGCTATGAGACCCAAGATGATTCTTATTGCTGATATCGCCAGTGATGATGAGAGTATGGTTGGGGAGGCAGCTTCACGGACTGTTCAGATAGCAAATGCGAAGGATGGTGAAGGCTTTATCGCAGTTTCTTCCGAAGCTAGAAGGCGATTTTGGCTTGATAGGGCACGAACAGCTGCTATAGCCAAACACACTAATGCCTTTAAAATAAACGAAGATGTTGTCATTCCATTGGAATCATTGGGTGAATATTCAAATGGTATTGATCGAATTAATATTGAGCTTTCAATTAACAATAAGCTCAAACTCATTAAAGAAATATTTCAATATATATCAGATGACCATTTTGAAATAAATAAAGATGATATTGATAGTGATGCCCATAACACTAAAAAAAATCTTGCATTAGATTTAATAAATACGGTAGAAAAAAGATGGACTAATCTTCTAAATAATTTGGATAGTAATCCACATGAGTTAGAAAATATTCCAGAATTTAAGAATTATTATCAGACTGTATTTGAAGCAATCCAATCCTATGAATTAAGAGTTTCTTGGAAGGTAGAGTTAAAAGAACCACTCCTGGAAATTTTTGCAGGAAGAGAATATGAAGATGTATTAAATAAAATCATTCAAATTCATAAAGAGATTTTAAAATCAAGAGTATTTATTGCCTTGCATATGCATGCAGGTGATGGAAATATACATTCTAATATCCCGGTTAATTCTGATGATTATGAAATGATGCAGGATGCGCAACAAGCTGTATCAAGAGTGATGGACTTAGCCAAGAGTCTTAATGGTGTTATTTCTGGTGAGCATGGAATCGGCATTACTAAAATGGAGTTTTTGGACGAATATACTATAGACACTTTTGCAACATATAAGGCTAAAGTTGACCCAAATGGACATTTTAATCACGGTAAATTACAGGCTGGATCTGGTCTTGCAAACGCCTATACACCAAGTTTTGGCCTCTTGGAGCAAGAATCAATTATTATGGAACAATCTGCAATTGGTGAGATAGCAGATTCAATAAGTGATTGCATGCGTTGTGGTAAATGCAAACCTGTCTGTACCACCCACATCCCAAGAGCAAATCTTTTATACAGTCCTCGTAATAAAATCCTTGCAACTTCATTGCTTATAGAAGCATTTTTATATGAGGAACAAACCAGACGAGGTATCTCGCTCAAGCATTTTGATGAATTTAATGATGTTGCTGATCATTGTACTGTTTGCCATAAATGTTTAAATCCATGCCCAGTAAATATTGACTATGGTGATGTCTCAATTTCAATGAGAAATTTTTTACGTGAGCATGGAAGGAAGCGTTTTAATGCAGGAACATTGTTGGGGATGTCGTATCTTAATCTTAAGGATCCTTTAACTATTAAATTAATGCGCAAATTTATGATTGATTTTGGGTATCGTGCTCAAAGATTTGGATATAATTTTTTAAAAAAAATAAAGGTAGTTAATTATTTTAAGAAAAATCCTCCTCCAACTGTGGGTCAAAAATCTGTAGCTACTCAAGTTGTTCACTTCTTGAATAGACCTATGCCAAAAAACATGCCAACTAAGACCTCTAGGGGTCTTTTAGGAATTGAGGATGATAAAACAGTGCCTGTGATTAGGAATCATCAAATAATTGACGATAATTCTGAAGCTGTCTTCTATTTCCCAGGTTGCGGATCTGAACGCTTATTTTCTCAAGTTGGATTAGCAACACAAGCAATGCTTTATGAGGTGGGTGCTATTACAGTTTTACCACCAGGTTATTTATGTTGCGGTTATCCCCAAACCTCATCCGGTAATCACGACAAGGGTCAAGAAATTACCACGGATAATCGTGTCCAATTTCACAGAGTTGCAAACACGTTAAATTATCTGGATATTAAAACTGTGATTGTTTCATGTGGCACTTGTATGGATCAACTGCAAAAATATGAATTTGAGAAAATTTTCCCAGACTGCAGGCTGCTAGATATTCATGAATACCTTATGGAAAAAGGAGTAAAAATGGAGGGAGTTAACGGCCAACATTATATGTACCATGACCCTTGTCATAGTCCAATGAAAACTTATAATTCGCTTGATGTTACCAAGTCATTAATGGATAAAGAAGTTATTCTTAATGAGCGATGCTGCGGTGAGTCTGGAACTTTTGCCGTCAGTAGGCCAGATGTAGCGACGCAAGTCAAAATGAGGAAGCAAGAAGAAATTGAAAAAGGACTAAAAGAAATTTCACCAACAAACAAGAATGAATCCGTCAAAATCTTAACATCCTGCCCTTCGTGCCTGCAGGGTTTGGCCCGCTATGGTGAAGATACGAGCACTACCACCGATTATATTGTTGTGGAGTTAGCTAAAAATAATCTTGGTGACCAATGGCTTGAGGAGTATGTTGAAAAGGCGACCAATGGTGGAATTGAAAAAATATTACTTTAGCTTAAATAAAGGGTAATAATATCCCAGTTGTTACGTTCTGTATCATCCTAGTTATTACTCTTTCGGTTTTTTCTGATAATGTATAGGCGAAATAATCAAGTCTTCCTATCATTTTCCCAAACTCCCTTTCAAATGATAAATTGGCTACTTCCTCATTAATTTCATTGCTAAATAAAAGCAATCTACCTTCTTCATTTTTTTTGGTTGAAAGCATCCACATAGTAATTTCAATATTCCTAGCCATATTATAAAGATTTTGTGGGTCAATTGAATCAGTTATAAAGAATTCGGTTTTATCCCCATGGGCTTTTACAAGCATAGTATAAAGCCCTGTTATTAGTGATAGCACTCTGTCACCTTCAAATTTTTGATCAAATGCTTGGTAAACTGCTTCGAAGTCGGTAGCATTATTTATTTGTTCGAAATCCCATTTATGTCCACCAAAAAAAACCCAATTTACTGCTTGTTCTGCATTATCGGAGGTTGTTTTTTTAAGTTGATCTGGGTTTCTTTTATAAAGCTTTAACATTAATATCTTTAAGCTTTCTATATTCTCTCGAATTTCATAATCAGCCATTCTATCTTGATCAAGTTTTGCCAGTTGATTAAAAGAGCCCTTGTCATATTGTGTGGAATCTTTTCGCTCTATTGATGAGCCACTGCATCCTGTCAAAAGGGAAACTATAATAAATAGAATTAAAATCCTCATTATTTTGAAGCTATTCGGTCTTTTGGAAAAATTAACTTAAAGGAACTCCCTACATTAATTTCACTGTTGATTTTCATTTCCCCTTGATGCTGAATGATGATATTTTTTACGATTGCTAAACCAAGACCAGTTCCACCAGTTTCTCTACTTCTATCTGGGTCAACTCGATAAAATCGTTCACTTATACGTTTAAGATCTTTTTCTGGTATACCAATACCTGAATCGGTCACTTCAAAAATTGCAAGACCATTTATGATGTTCCATTGGACGCTTATCTCACCTTTTATTGGGGTATATCTTATCGCATTATTAATAAGATTACTAAAGGCACTCTCAATTTCATGCTTTGCAGCATAGATATGTAACTTAGAATCAATGGAATATTTAAATTTTTGTTTTTTTGTGCTTGGTTTAATAAGCTCTCTTTTTATATTATTTAATAAACTTGAAATATTAATTTTTTCAGAGCGATTTATATCTTGATTACTCTCTACTTGCGATAGAAGCAAAAGATCATCAATTAAATTTTTCATGCGATATGCTTGATCATTCATCATAGAAATCATTTTTTTTTCCGAAGAATTTTTATTTGATTGTATTTCGAGAGTTTCAAGAAAGCCTAAAATCACTGTTAGAGGGGTTTTAATTTCATGGGAGAAGTTTGAAACAAATTCTTTTCTCATATTTTGATTTTCTGTCTCTTTCGTTAAATCTCTACATACGATGATTCTTTGGTTAGCACCAAAAAAAGCAATTTTTATCTCAAGCGGAAGTAAGGAGGGCTGTAATGTTAGTTTTAGTGTTTCTTCATAATTATCATTTTCTATATATTCTTTAAAAATACTGTTTCTAAATATGTAAGTGATAGGGCGATGATAATCATTTTTAGGGATAATATTTAACATTTTCTGCGCAGTTTTGTTAGACCAAAGTATCTCAGCATTTTCATCGATAGCGATGACTCCATCAAGCATTGCTCCCGCTGCTGATTTAAATTGTTCTAGTAACTCAAATAATTCTTGCTTAGTTTTTTTTTGTTTTGTCTCTGTACGATATATTTGCGTAAATAATTTTTCCCAAACACCATAACCATTCGGTAAATTTTTTATGGATCGATTATTTAGCCATTTACTGAGCTTATAAATCCAAAACGTATGATATAAAATTATCAGAGTAAAAATACAGATAAGAAAAAGACCAGCAGCATACACGCTGTAAATATTTTGAATTAAAATAAATGCTATGGCTATTGATGCTAAAAACATCAGAAAATGTGTTTTAATTTCTTTCAATTTTTTCCTTTAATGAAAGACGAAGATATGTATTAATTAAATTAAAACATCTTAATCTTTTGAAAGTCTGTATCCAATTCCTCTGATAGTTTTAATTAATGATTCTTGCCCAGATATCTTTAAAGTATCTCTAAGACGTTTTATATGTACATCAACCGTTCTATCATCAATATCAGATTTATTCCCCCAAATCTTATCTAGGATTTGGTTTCTGCTAAACACTCTATCAGGATTTTTCATAAAAAAATTAAGAAGCTTAAATTCAGTGGGTCCTATTGTTATTGTTTTATTATTGTATTGTAATAAATGTTTATTAGGATCTAAGGCTAACCCTTTGATTGATATTGGCTCATCCACCAATTCAGGACTTTTTCGTCTTAAGACTGCTTTTATTCTTGCTATTAATTCTTTTGGGCTAAAAGGTTTAGTCATGTAATCATCGGCACCTGTATCCAAACCTTTCAATTTATTACTCTCATCGCTTTTTGCTGTAAGCATTATGATAGGAATTTTTTTGGTATTAGGATTTCCTCTCACTCTTTTTGCAAATTCCACACCACTCATTCCTGGTAGCATCCAGTCTAATATTATGAGATCTGGAAGAGCTTCACGAATTAGAGTTTCTGCATATTCTGCATTAAGAGATCTGATGGGATTAAACCCAGCTTGATGAAGATTTATTGCAATTAACTCAAGAATAGATTCTTCATCTTCCACTATTAATATATTTGCAGCCATATTTTTTGCCTTTTTAAAATGGTATGCAACCTATATTATGACACTTTTATGACTATTTTATGACAATAAAGCATAGAATTTTAACCATTCAATATTTACATTGATTAATTTAGTTAAATACTTTATTTTAGTAGTTAATTATTAACAGGAGAGTTTTAAATGAGTATTTTGGATAGGGAAAATATAGTTGCTGATAAATCGTTTAACAGATGGATGGTTCCCCCTGCAGCTTTATTTATTCATTTATCAATTGGTATGATTTATGGGGTAAGTATTTTTTGGGTCCAACTTACACAACTGATTGGAAAAGAATGTGGTCCTGATGTAACTTTTGTCCAAAGAATTTTTACTACCTCATGCGACTGGATTAGAAGTGACGTGGTATTAACGTTTGCAATTGCCATTGTGTTTTTAGGAATGTCGGCGGCTGTCTTTGGACATTGGCTTGAAAAAGCCGGCCCTAGAAAAGCAGGTTTTGCTGCAGCAATCGCCTGGGGTGGGGGACTCATGATTACTTCACTAGGTGCATCCTTTCATCAATTATGGCTGATTTGGCTTGGCATGGGTGTAATTGGTGGAATAGGTCTTGGATTGGGTTATATATCTCCTGTATCTACATTAATTAAATGGTTCCCAGACAGAAGAGGCTTAGCTACCGGTATGGCAATAATGGGCTTTGGCGGCGGAGCAATGATTGGTATGCCATTAGGAGATAGTTTAATTAGTGCATATGGAGTTTCTAATACCTTTTTTATTATGGGCTGTATTTATGTAGTTTCAATGTCTATTGGAGCTTTTGGATATCGTGTCCCTGCAGAAGGATGGAAGCCCGAAGGATGGAAGCCTGTGGAAAAAAAATCATCCACATTAATTTCTACAAATCATGTACACGTCAATGTTGCGCATAAAACTCCTCAATTTTGGTTGCTATGGGGAGTACTTTGCCTAAATGTGTCTGCAGGTATTGGAGTTTTAGCTGTTGCGAAACCAATGTTTCAAGAAATAGCTAAAAGTAGTTTCGATCCACTTATTATAGGTGCAGTTGCTACAGGCTTTGGTGCTTTATTATCTTTTGCAAATATTATTGGCCGTATCTTCTGGGCATCATCCTCAGACTTTCTTGGTAGGAAATTAACATATGCAATCTTTTTTAGTCTAGGTACAGCTTTATATCTTTCTGCACCATGGGCAGGTATCAACCAGTATATTGCTACATTTGTGTTAATCAATTTAGTTATTTTAACAATGTACGGAGGAGGTTTTGCAACCATTCCAGCGTACTTAGCTGATATTTTTGGCACACAACACGTTGGAGCGATTCATGGAAGATTATTAACAGCCTGGTCTCTAGCAGGAATTATCGGTCCAATGCTTATTTCCTACCTTCGTGAATACCAGTTATCTATAGGTATACCACCGGATCAAGCATATAATTCAAGCTTTAAAATACTTGCTTTACTTTTGGTGCTTGGCTTTATCCTCAACTTATTAATTAAACCAGTTAATAAGAAATTTCATATGAGTGAGCAAGAATTAAAAGTAGAAAAAAATATTGCTGCAAATCAAAAAACAGAAACATTAAGATCTTCAGTTACAACGAATGTTGCATTGCAAAAAATCTTACTACCCATAGCATGGCTTGTTGTTGGAATACCTATAGCTTGGGGTATTTTAAATGCTTTGCAAAAGGGTATAATCATATTCCTTTAAAATAAGGCATATGAAGTGAATAAAGATACTTTGAAAGATTTAAAAGTAGGTATTATTTCATCGCGTTTTAATACGCCAGTAGTAAGCGAGTTATTAAATTTTTGTATAGAAAAGTTAGAATCACAAGGCATTTCCCTAAATAATATCGTACATAAAGAAGTTCCTGGGGCTCTTGAGATTCCTTTATTAGCTAATGCCTTTGCTTTATCAAAAGAGTTTGATGTCCTCATTGGTGTTGGTGCAGTTATTCGTGGAGAAACCTATCATTTTGAAGTAGTGTCTGATCAATCAGCCCAAGGTATTATGCGGGTCCAGTTAGATCATAATATTCCAGTAATTAATGCAATTATTACCACTAATTCAAGCGAGGAAGCTTATGCTAGAACTAAAATAAAAGGGGAGGAGGCTGCCCTGAATGCGATAGAGATGGCTGCACTAATTAAATCCTTATGATAATCAATACAACAAAGAACAAGCGAAAAAAAAAGCCTTTAAATAACCGACGCAAAGCAAGAGAGTTGGTAATGAAAAGTATTTATAGGGGCCTAATTAATAATTTTGATCTTAATCAAATAAAAAAAGATATTAAAGAGGACCCAGATTTCCCATTATCGGATGAGACTCTATTTTTAAAACTATTAAATGGAGTTTATGAGGATTTTGAATTACTTAAGGCTGAAATTGAGACCTATCTCGATAGAGACTACGATGAATTAAGCCCTATTGAATTAGCAATTTTGTATTGTTCGTTATACGAATTGAAATTTTCTTTAGATGTTCCTTACAAAGTGGTGATAAATGAGGCTATTGAGATTACAAAATCTTTTGGTGGTACCGATGGATTTAAATTTGTTAATGGAATTTTAAATAAGGCTGCAAATAAACATCGCAAAACAGAGCTTCAATTATGAGCTTAAAAAATTATATTTTAGCTGACCATCTTTAAAAGAAATGTAATTTCCTTCTCCGTGCCAGTCACCTAACACCCATCGTTGACATTCATGTTTATCAAAAATATATTCATGATTTTTGAGTCTATGGGTATGGCCATGAATCAAAAAAGGTGGAAAGTCATATTCAGAAAAAATATTTTGAACTGCGTCAGGATTAACATCCATTATATATTCTGCCTTATTTTTCTTGGCTTCCTCACTTTTATGTCTCAATTCATTGCATATTTGCATCCTTTCATCCAAGGATTTACTTAGAAAATTTTCTTTCCAATCAGCAGTGCGTGTAAGCTTTCTAAATTTTTGATACTCTGTGTCGTCAGTACATAATGTATCGCCATGCATCACAAGTATTTTTTGATTATTTTTTTGAAGCAGGGAGATGTCAGGTAGTGGTTTGATATTAGTAGCCTTAAAGAATCCCTCACCGACAAGAAAATCGCGATTACCACATATAAAGTACACACTAGTTTTTTTGCTTATTTCCTTAAATATGCCATACAGATCATTAAAATGTAGAGAATCGTCACCTACCCAGTAATCAAATAAATCACCTAGAATAAATAATTGTTGATATTGGGTACATGTTTGGGTTAGAAATTGATTAAAAAGCTCAATAGTTTTTGGTTCTGATTCTGATAAATGGACATCAGATACAAATAATGCTGAGCCTTTAATAGTTAACAGAGTGTGACGTCCTCAATAATAATGGATTCAGTCGGAACATCTTGATGACCGTTTGATGATCCAGTAGTAACACTTTTAATTAAATCAATGACATCCCTACCTTTAGTAACTGTGCCGAATACACAATAACCAGCTCCATCTTGACCAGGAAAATCTAAAAAAGAATTATCTGATACATTGATAAAAAATTGTGATGTTGCTGAATCGGGAATTGACGTCCTGGCCATAGCTAGGGTGTAAGCTTCATTTTTTAGACCATTGCTTGCTTCATTTTTTATTGGGGCATCCGTTTCTTTTTGATTCATATTTTCATCAAAACCACCACCTTGAATCATAAATCCATCAATAACCCTATGAAATATTGTCCCCTTATAAAAACCTTTATTGACATAATTCAAAAAATTTTCACTGGAGATAGGTGCTTCATCTTTGTTTAATTCAATAGTAAAAGAACCTTTATTTGTTTTAAAATTTATCATTTAATCATTTCCTTTCTTTATCAATTTAATAGATTTGATAGTAACAGTTTTAATTGGTACATCACCCATACCATTTGAAACATGCGTTGATAAATTCCCTATCTCTTTAACTACTTCTTGCCCCTCAATTACTTTGCCAAAGACACAATAACCCGCATTCTTATCAAGAAAGTAATTATCTTCAAGATTAATGAAAAATTGCGAAGTTGCTGAATCAGGGTCATTAGTTCTTGCCATAGCTATGGTATACATTTCATTTCGTAGCCCATTTTTTGATTCATTTTTGATTGGATCATTTGTCGGTTTTTGCATCATTAATCGATCAAATCCACCACCTTGAATCATAAAGCCTTTTATGACTCTGTGAAAAATTAGATCATCATAAAAACCATCATCTACATAGTTTAAGAAATTTTCAACAGTTATTGGAGCTTTCTCACTATCTAAATTGATAGTAATTGATCCCTTTGAAGTCTCCATAATCACAGTTTCTGCTTTTATATTAATGCCAATAAATGTCAAAATAAGAAATAATACGATATAAATTTTATTCATTTTAAAGTGGTAACTTTTTTTAATTGAAGAAAGATGCCCAAATATTAGTGATTGAGCTACGTGGTATAATTTTTAAAAATTATGCTAAGAAATTTATCATAAATGACTATCTATTACCACCCATTCTAAATGAAAAATTAAACATGATTACCCTATTTAATAGCCTTACAAACAAAAAAGAAGCTTTTCATCCTATTACCCCTGGAGAAGTAAAAATGTATGTTTGTGGGATGACAGTTTATGATTTTTGTCACTTAGGTCATGCGCGGGTCTTAATTGTTTTTGATCTCATTACACGTTGGTTTAAAGCGAGTGGGTATAACGTAACTTATGTTAGAAATATTACAGATATAGACGATAAAATAATTCAGCGAGCTAAAGAACAGAGCATTTCAATAGAAGAGTTAACCCAAAAATATATTGAAGAGATGAATAAAGATGCAAAAGCTTTAGGTGTTATCAATCCAGATCTGGAGCCTAAAGCTACAGAATCTATAGAGGATATGATTGACATGATAAAAAATCTTATTGAAAAAGGATTTGCTTACGTAGGTGAAAATAATGATGTCTTCTATTCCGTATCCAGTTTTGAAGGGTATGGGAAGTTATCAGGTAAATCTTTAGAGGATTTGAGAGCAGGTAATAGGGTTGAAATTGATCATGCGAAAGAAAATAGTTTCGATTTTGTTTTATGGAAATCTGCTAAACCTGGAGAACCCTCTTGGAAATCGCCATGGGGTGAAGGAAGACCAGGGTGGCACATTGAGTGTTCTGCTATGAGTAATAAGTTTCTTGGTAAAAATTTCGACATTCATGGAGGAGGACAAGATTTACAATTTCCTCATCATGAGAATGAAATAGCCCAATCGGAGGCTCACAACGGTTGTAAGATGGTAAATTATTGGATTCATAATGGATTTGTAAGGGTTGATGATGAGAAAATGTCCAAATCATTAGGTAACTTTTTTACAATCAGAGAAATCTTAAAGCATTTTAATCCTGAAGTGGTTCGTTTTTTTGTTCTTAAAGCACAATACAGAAGTCCTTTAAATTATTCAGATAAAAATTTAGAGGATGCAAAACAGGGATTAACTCGATTGTATTTAACAGCAAGGGGGCTTACAGAAAAGATAGGGAAAAATATTGATTGGGATGACAGCTTTGCAATGCAATTTAAAGCAGCATTGGATGATGATTTTAATACTCCTGAAGCAATTTCAGTTTTATTTTCTCTATCAAATAAAATTAATAAAAATTCAAAGCAATCCGATTTAACTTTATTTGTGCAGCTTGCAAATATCCTAGGCATTTTAGAGCAAGAGCCTGAGAGTTTTTTGAAGGGTGATGCTGTTGATAAAGATCTAGATATTGATCAGCTCATTCAAGACAGACTAGAAGCCAAAAAAAATAAAGATTATAAAACCGCTGATGAAATTAGAATATACTTAGAAAATCACGATATCTTGCTTGAGGATAACCCTAATGGAACTATATGGAGAAAAAAGTAAAGAATGTCAGTAAATCTTAAAAGACCCAATAAAGAGAATATTCTAAATATCTCTGGTATCAAATTAAGTACAGCTGAATCAGGTCTGAAATACAATAATCGAAAGGATTTGGCACTAATAGCTTTGGATGAGGGTGCTGTGGTTGCTGGAGTATTTACTAAAAATCAATTTATAGCAGCTCCCGTAGTGATTGCTAAATCAAATCTCAATATAGGACCACATAAACGAGCTTTCATAATCAATACTGGATCGGCTAATGCAGGGACTGGAAAAAAGGGTTTAGAGGATGCAAAAGAGATATGCAATGTATTAGCAAGTAGTTTAAAAATTGATAGTAATGAAATACTGCCATTTTCAACTGGGGTTATTATGGCTTATTTACCTACTGATAAAATCAAAGAATCCATACCTCTTTTAGTTGATAATTTAAATGCAGATAATTGGCTGGATGCAGCGGAAGCCATTATGACGACGGATACAATTCCCAAAGTTGCATCAACTTCCGGTGTTATTGATGATAGTAAGATTCTTGTGACAGGAATAAGCAAAGGTTCGGGAATGATCAATCCAAATATGGCAACTATGCTTGCTTTTATAGGAACGAATGCAAATATAAACGCTGAGATGCTTCAGGAATTAATCAAGGAAGTAACGGAGAAAACATTTAATAAAATTTCGGTAGACGGAGAGACGTCTACTAATGATTCTTTCATTATCGTAGCGACAAATAAAGCAGATCATAAGCAAATTACCTCAAAAAATAAGCACTATGAGATCTTAAAAGATTTGTTGATGGACAATGCTATGGAGCTATCACAAGCAATTATTCGAGATGGTGAAGGCGCAACTAAATTTATTGAAATTGTAGTTGAGCAAGGAGAGAATGAGAAAGATTGTGATGAGATTGCAAAGGTAATTGCTAACTCCGCTTTAGTAAAAACAGCTTTTTTTGCCTCTGATCCAAATTTAGGAAGAATCCTAGCTGCTCTTGGTAATGCACAAATTGAAGGTCTTGATCCTAGCCTTATAAATATTTTCTTAAATGATTTATTATTTGCAAAAAATGGATCAATTGCGGCAGATTATTCTGAATTAAGAGGATCAGAAGAAATGAATAAGAATGAAATATGCCTTAGAATCCAAATGGGAAGAGGGTTAGCCACATCAACGATGTGGACCACAGATCTTTCTTATGATTATGTGAAAATTAATTCTGAATATAGAACATAATAAAGGTGAATATAGAGGCATCTGTTGGCATAATCTTTAATGAGTCATTTCAGCTTTTGATGGCGGAAAGACCCCAATCTAAAACATGGAGTGGATGGTGGGAGTTTCCTGGTGGAAAAATTGAAAGTGGCGAAACTCCATTAGAAGCGCTAAAAAGAGAGCTAAAAGAAGAAATTGGTATATCAGTAATTGATGCTGAAAAATGGATAGTTAGAAAGTATGCTTATGAAGACTATGAAGTTATTTTACATTTTTATAAGGTAACTCAATGGTCTGGTAATATTGAAGCAAAAGAAGAACAAAAAATATCATGGGTATTACCCGACAATAATATTGTTTCCCCTATACTTCCCGCTAATGATTTAATCTTTAAAGCTATTTCCTTGCCAGACATATATGCAATAACTAATGCATATGAATATTCAGGCAATTTTTTAAACAAAGTTGAACAAAAGTTAAATAATGGATTGGGACTTATCCAGGTCAGAGAGAAAGCTATTTCAAAAAATGCTTTTATTGAACTTACAAAAGAAATTATTCAAATGGCTGGAAATTTTGATGCAAAAGTAATGATTAATTCAGATATAAACTTAGCTTATAAATTAAATGCTGATGGTGTTCATTTAAATTCATCTTTGCTCCATAGATTATCAGAAATACCCAAAGATCTTATAGTAAGTGCCTCATGCCACTCAGCGCGTGATATTGAAAAAGCTATGACAATGGATGTAAGTTTTGTGGTGCTATCCCCAGTTCAAAAAACTCAATCTCATCCTAATACAACACCTATTGGTTGGGATAGTTTTAGTAAAATCACTCAAAATTATAGTATCCCTATTTATGCATTAGGAGGGATGAAACAAGATGATATAGAAAATGCTTTTAATGCAGGTGCTATAGGTATTGCCTCCCAGAGAGCAATCTGGGAAGCTTAGATAACACTAAATATAATTGTTTTTTCTATCATTTTTTGCTTATCTAAAAAATTGAATTTTAGTGGTATTTCTTTTCCCTTTGTAATACTTTCACCCATTCCAAAGAACATCAAATGATCGGCACCTGGTTTTAAAATAAACGGTTTGTTTGCAATAATTTGAGGACTTTTAATTTTTCGCATTTTCATAATTTTCCCCCCATAACCATCACTTTCCATTTTCATAGTGTGTACCTCTATTTTTTTTATTAATTCAGACTCAATAGATTGAATTTGTAAATTTGTTGAAGAAATTATTGTGATGAAACCTGCAGAAATATCTTGTCCAGGTCTTGGTGCTTTTATAGTTGGTGATTCAATTTTTAGATCTAGCGCATAT
>CACEEB010000018.1 GCA_902558495.1 uncultured OM43 clade bacterium
TTTTTGTTTTAGAGCCATCCCATTGGGAGGTTTTGTAGCGTTCTCCCAGGCGATAAAAGAAAAAAGCAACATTACATTTGAGGATGCCAACCTCTTTCATAGATCTTTAGTCATTTTAGCAGGACCCTTAATCAATTTTATTTTTGCTTTTTTGCTTATCGTTGTTATTGTAAGTGGAACCCAACAACGAATCATTCCCACCTTAACTCACATAAAAGATAATTCATTTGCTGAAAGCATAGGTATTAAAGAAGGGGACCTACTTACTCATATCAACGGTGATCCTGTTTTATCGGTTACTGAAATACAAAGAGCATACAAGAAAGAGCTCATTCAAAGCATCCAACTTAATCGAGAAGGCAAAAATTTATCATTACTAATATCCGATAAATCAATAGATGACATGGGATTGTACTTTTTCCCCAACAAACAAAACTCTGTATTAGTCAAAGCTGTATTAGATGATATGCCTGCAAAGCAAGCAAATATCGCTCCTGGATCAATCGTTAGCTTTATAAACGAAAAGGAAGTGTTATCGGTTGAAGGTGCAGTGGATATTATAAAAAATAGTCCGAATAAAGAAATAGTCATAACAAGTCTGCTTAATGGGGAAACTCGAATACATAAGATTATTCCTATTATTCAGGATAAAAAGGGCATTGTGGGTATGGAACTTAAGTCCAATATGGATTATAAAGATAATATAAAATCATTTAAATACAGTATTTTAGAAATAATTCCTCAATCTATTTATAAGATGATATTGGTTACAAATACAATCATAGACGCTTTGTGGAAAATAGTGACTGGAAAAATATCTCTTGATAATCTTGCAGGTCCTATTTCTATTGCAAATTATTCGTATGATTCAGTAAACGCAGGCCTTATAAGTTTTTTGTCTTTCTTAATCATCCTTAATATTAATGTTGGTTTAATTAATTTATTACCTATACCGACATTAGATGGAGGCCACCTACTATTTTATTGCATTGAATTTTTTTCTGGAAAAAGAGTAGAAGGCAAAAAAATGCTTATTTCCCAACAACTTGGAGTAATATTTTTATTACTTATATTCCTAATTGCAGTATATAATGATATTTTAAAACTTTAAGAATGTTAATGAAAAAAATAGTTACCTTTTTTTTATTTCTTTTTATATCCTTCACAACGAATGCTGAATCACTGACCGTCTCTGATATTAAGATAGAGGGTCTTCAAAGAATTGCTCCAGGACTTGTTTTTAACAATATCCCTTTTGAAATTGATGATCCCATTGATGATATAAATTTCTCAAAATCCATAAGCTTGATTTATAAAACTGGTCAATTTAAGGATGTTGCGATTGAGCGTGAAGGGTCAGTAATTATTATCTCAGTTAGTGAAAGGCCAATTATTAATGAGATTAACTTTTACGGAACAGAAACATTTCAGCCCGAGGCATTACTGCAAGGATTATCTTTAATGAATTTAGCAAGTGGACTTGTCTTTGATAAGACTATAATCTTGCGAGCAGAGCAGGAATTAATAGATCAATATATTGCAAACGGAAAATATACATCATCTATAAGCAGTGAGGTCATACAACTAGAAAGAAACAGAGTTGATATTAATTTTTATGTAGAGGAGGGAAGTATTTCTCGTATCAAAGACATATCAATTATTGGTAATCGCTCGTTTGACTCAAAAGAACTGCTTGGAAACCTAACCTTAACAAAAACTAATCTAATGTCATGGTGGGAAAAAGATGATCGTTATTCAAAGCAAGTTTTAAAAGGAGATCTTGAAAAACTAAGATCTTTTTATATGGATAAAGGATATATGGATTTCAAAATTAACTCCTCAAGAGTAAGTATCTCAAAAAATAAAAAAAATATTTACATCTCCATAAATATTGATGAAGGAGATAAATATACTATTGGCCAAATAAAGCTAAAAGGTAATCTTCCTGACACTTTAAGTCTGGCAGAGCTCGAGAATGAGCTTTTAATTAGATCAGGTGATACTTTTAATAGAAGTAAACTCAATGGAAGCTCTACTAAAATCACCAAAAAGCTAGGCAATTATGGATTTGCTTTTGCTAATGTCAGCCCGGTTCCTAATATCGATAAAATAAAAAAGATAGTAGATTTTACTTTCTTTGTCGACCAAGGAAAAAAAATATATGTTAGAAGGGTTAATATTATTGGTAATGAAAAAACTAAAGATGAAGTTATCAGGCGAGAACTAAGACAGCTAGAATCCTCTTGGTTTTCTCAAGAAAAAATTGATAGATCAAAGACAAGACTTACTAGAACTCAATATTTTGATGCTGTGAACATAGAAACGCCATCAGTTCAGGGTGTTTCGGATCAAATTGACTTAAATATTATGCTTGTCGAACGTAATACAGGAAAATTATCAATTGGAGCAGGCGTAAGTTCAAGTGAGGGGGTTGTTGGAACATTAAGTGTATCTCAAGATAACTTTTTGGGCACAGGTAATCGTCTTGCTACATCGATAAGTACAGGTGATATCAATAAAGTATATAGCTTAAGTTTCACCGATCCTTACTGGACAGAAGATGGGATTTCTAG
Source organism: uncultured OM43 clade bacterium (assembly GCA_902558495.1). Classification (GTDB taxonomy): domain Bacteria; phylum Pseudomonadota; class Gammaproteobacteria; order Burkholderiales; family Methylophilaceae; genus BACL14. Next base: position 2,574 of record CACEEB010000018.1, read on the forward strand.
AGGTTTTAATATTTATAAAAGAGATGTAAATACAAAAGAACTTGGAACTGGAACATACGATACCGCATCATACGGTTTTGGTTTAAACTTTGGTATACCACTCTCAGAATATGACACTCTTTCTTTTGGAGCGACCATTGATTTGACGGAGCTCGATTTAGGTACAAATGCACCATTAGGTTATAGAAATTACTGTGCTAGCGTTGCTTCAGCAGGTGCTCTTAACTGTGATAGCGACTCATTGTTATTTTTTACTGCTTGGCAAACGGATTCGCGTGATAATATGATTTTTCCAACAGCAGGATACAAAATTGCAATAAATGCCGATATAACGGCACCAGTTTTTGATATGCAATATTTTAAAATTAATACCTCTGCGGAAAAATTCTTTCCTTATTCAGATAATGTAACAACAAGAATTAAGGGTTCATTAGGTTATGCAGATAGCTATGGCGATGAAATTTACCCATTCTTTAAAAATTTTACTGCTGGTGGTTCCTCTTCAATCAGAGGATATAAGCAGGGGTCAATCGGAGCTAAAATATACGATTCTACTTATGGAGGTTATGTTACATATGGAGGTCAGAAAAAAATTACATTTAGCGCTGAAACCTTTTTCCCAGTTCCTGGCATGAAAAATTCGGAAAGTTTCAGAATGAGTGCATTTCTGGATGGAGGAGGAGTTTTTGAGGATTCATTTAATAGCTCAGACATGAGATATTCAGCTGGCTTAGGAGCAACGTGGCTATCACCTTTTGGCCCGTTAAATATTTCTTTATCAGCACCGCTCAATGATAATAGCCTTGATAGAACAGAAAAGTTTCAATTTGGCATGGGTACAAATTTTTAAAAATTAATTTAGGAGGTTTTATGAAAAAAATATTGTTGGTCATATTCACATGTTTAATAACTAATTTGGCACATTCTGAAGTAAAAATTGGTTTTGTTCAGGTAGATCAAATACTAAAAAACGCACCTCAAACTGCTGCGAGTAATAAAAAACTTGAGAAAGAATTTAAAAAAAGAACTGATGCACTTAAGCAGGCAATACAAACAATTCAAAAGGAAGAAAAAGATTTTGCAAAAAATAGCCTCACATTATCAGATACTGAAAAAGAAAAAATTTCTCGAAAATTACAACAAGGAAAGATTGATGCCAAACGAGATGAGAGGGAGTTACGAGAAGATATAGATATTCGTCGAAGAGAAGAAATAAACGAATTACAAACACAGGTTAATAAAACAATTGAAGAGATTGCCAAAGATCAAAACTTTGATTTAATTGTTTATCAAGGTGTGGCATATGCTAGCCCTAAAATAGATATTACGGATCAAATTATAAAAGCGCTTGGTAAGTAGTATTTAAATGAAATGGATTCATTCTCGATATATGAAATAGGTAAATTTTTAGATTGCGAGATTTCAGGTGATGCCAAAATAAAGGTAAATAAAATTTCATCACTTGGGAATGCAGATCAAAATTCTGTCTCCTTTTTTTCTGGTGATGGTTATTTAGATGATTTGAAAAATACCAAGGCCAAAGTGCTCATTTTAAAAAAAGAAGATGCTAAGCTATGGAAAGGCAACTCTATTTATCATCCGAAACCACATTTAGCGTTTGCTCTTTTATCTGCATTATTCAAACCTAGAAAGAAAAAAAAATATGGTGTTGATAAACTTTCATTTCAAGGAAAAAACACCATAATAGCCTCTGATTGTTTTATTGGGCCATTCTCAGTTTTGATGGATAACGTAAAAATTGATTCAGGTGTTATTATCGAAAATAATGTAAGTATTGGCATGAATGTTTCTATTGGTAAAAATACCTATATTCATCCAAATGTAACAATTGGAGATGATGTAAAAATTGGAACCAATTGTGAGATTTTTTCATCTGCTTCTATTGGCACCGATGGTTTTGGTTATACTGAAGATGATAAAGGAAAATGGGTTAAAATCCCTCAATCAGGATCAGTGATTCTTCAAAATAATGTAGATGTAGGATCTAACACAGTTATTGATAGAGGTACTATTGATAATACAATTATTAATTCAGGTGTAAAAATAGATAATCAAGTTCAGATAGGCCATAATTGCTTTATTGACGAAGATACAGTTATTGCTGGATGTGTTGGTGTTGCAGGAAGTGCATCCATTGGAAAAAAATGTAAAATAGGGGGTGCAGCTATGATTTTAGGGCATCTCAGTATTGCAGATAATACAACAATATCCCCTGGCACTATGATAACTAAATCTATAAAAAATGCTGGTAAACGTTATACTTCAATTACACCCTTTTTTGAACATGATGATTGGCTTAAAATTGCTGCTAAATTAAAACAATTTGGTAAAAAGTATGAATGAAATAAAAATGAATATCCATGAAATATTAGAACATTTGCCTCATCGTTATCCATTTATTTTAGTGGATAAAGTTATAAGTATGGAGCTAGGTAAGGACATAACTGCGATAAAAAATGTTACCGTTAATGAGCCTTTTTTCCCAGGCCACTTTCCATATCATCCTGTTATGCCTGGAGTTCTAATTGTAGAGGCAATGGCGCAAGCAGCAGCGTTATTATCTTTTAAGACTATGGATACAAAACCTAATGAAGATTCTGTTTACTATTTTGCTGGCATTGATAGTGCCAGATTTAAAAAACCAGTAGGACCAGGCGATCAAATTATTCTTAATGTGAAAATTGATAGAATCTTGAAGGGAATTTGGAAGTATAAAGGAGTTGCAACTGTTGATGACGAGGTTGTTGCTGAAGCAAACATGATGTGCATTCTAAAAGAAATAAAAAAATAAAACATTAATGAATGTTTCTGGAAAAATTCACCCAACAGCAATAATTCATCCTGATGCTGACATTTCTGAAAACGTAAGTGTTGGTCCATTTTCAATTATTGATGAAAATGTATCAATTGGGAAAGGAACTGTAATTGGAAATAATGTAACAATTACTGGTAGAACAAGCATTGGTAAAAATAATAAAATATTTCACAGTAGCTCCATTGGTGAGATACCTCAAGATAAAAAATATAACGATGAGGATACCAAATTAATAATCGGAGATAACAATACAATTCGAGAATTTTGTACTATAAATAAAGGTACTGCTCAAGATAAAGGTAAAACTATTATAGGAAATAACAATTGGATTATGGCTTATGTTCATATCGCGCATGATTGCATAATAAAAAATGATTGTATTTTTGCAAATGCTTCAAATATTGCAGGACATGTAGAAATTGATGATTATGCCATTCTAGGTGGATTCACAGGTGTACATCAGTTTTGTAAAATAGGGGCTCATATTATCACTGCCGTTGGAACGGTTGTTTATAAAGACATTCCCCCTTACATTATTGCAGCAGGGAACGATTCTAATACAAGACCAAATGGTATAAACGCTGAAGGTTTAAAGAGAAGAGGTTTCTCTAGAGAGGCTATTCAAAAAATAAAGCAGGCATATAAAATAATCTATAGAGATGAAAATTCTATAGATGAAGCATTAATTCAATTAAAAGAATTAGCCTCTGAGTTTAAGGAAATCAATCTTTTTATTGAATTTATAAATAGGTCAAAACGAGGTCTGGTTAGGTAAGTGCCTAAAGTTGCAATATTAGCTGGGGAGCCATCAGGAGACATGATTGCTTGCCAATTAATGTCTGAACTCAATAAACGCTATAAAAATATAGAATATATTGGTATTGGTGGACCTCTAATGTCTAAATATGGACTAAAGAGTTATTTTGATTATTCTCACCTAAGTATAAGGGGATATTTTGAAGCTATAAAAAATTTACCCAAGCTCTTAAAGTTTAGATACAGTTTGATAAATTACCTTTTACAACAAAAACCAGATATCTTTATTGGTATTGATGCCCCAGATTTTAATTTTGCAATTGAAAAAAAGTTAAAAGCTAACAAAATTCCTACGTTTCACTATGTTGCTCCATCGGTATGGGCATGGAGAAAAAATCGAATTTATAAGATGAAGGATTGCATGAACCATCTATTTTCTATTTTTCCTCATGAAAAGAAAATTTTTAAGAAAATAAAGCTACCTATCACTTATGTAGGCCATCCGTTGGCTTCTAAAATTCCACTTAACCCAAACAAACAAAAGGCAAAGAAAATAATTGGTATTGATTCGAAGGGAACTATTATTTCCTTATTACCGGGTAGCAGAAGAAGTGAGGTCAGATGGCACTTTGATATTATGTTAAAAGCAGCTTTATTGATAAATAAAAAACTTCAGAACTGTTTTTTTTTAGTGCCAGTAAATAATAAATTAAATTATGAATATTTATTAAAAAAAATTAAACAATATAGCCTAACTAATATTAAAGTAATATTTGGACATTCACACGAAGTATTATCATCCTCAGATATATCAATTCTTGCTTCAGGAACTGCTTCACTCGAAGCAGCTCTTTTTAAAAAACCTATGATAATAATATATAGAATGTCATGGCTATCATGGTTCTTACTTAAGCGTATGCATCTTATTTCCTTTATTGGATTACCAAATATTTTACTTGATAAATTTGCAGTCCCTGAGCTCATTCAAAAGAATGCTCAACCAAATAATATTGCATGCAGAGTATTAGAGCTATTATCCGACAAGAAATATCTTAAAGAACTGAAATACGATTTTACGAAATTACACACAGAATTAAAGAGAGACACATCATCATTAATCATAAACCAAATCCAAAGGTATCTAAAATAGTCATGATTTGTGGAGTTGATGAAGCTGGGCGAGGACCTTTGGCTGGACCTGTTTTTGCAGCTGCAGTTATTTTAGATCCAAGTAATAAAATTAAGGGTTTAATGGATTCAAAAAAACTTAACAACCAAAAACTTGCTGAGCTTCATGCAATCATAATGCGGGATGCAATAGAAGTAAGTGTCGCCTCGGCAAGTGTAATTGAGATTGAGAATATAAATATACTTCAGGCAAGTCTTTTGGCAATGAAAAGAGCGATAAATCAACTAAAGCTAAAGCCTAAAAATGTAATTATTGATGGATTATATTGTCCAGAGATTAATGATATGAAAATGCAAGCAATCGTTAAGGGTGACTCAAAACACGATGAAATATCAGCCGCTTCTATTATTGCTAAGGTTGAAAGAGATCAATTTATGTTAGAGCTTGATAAAAAATTTCCTCAATATCAATTTAAAAAGCATAAAGGCTATCCTACAAAAGGGCATTTAAGATTGATAATGGAGCATGGTGTCTGTGAGGAGCATAGGAAGACTTTTAAACCAATTAGTACATTAATTTAACAAAAATATACATAATCTTTTATTGATATCTAAATCATCAAATGCAATCCACTCTCTTATGGATTGAGAAATGATTTTCTCATTTGAGGTCATTAAATCAATTGAGAGGCATAAATTAATTTCCTGATCTAAGCTCTTTAATAGATCTTTCAATAAGTCATTATTGCGATAAGGGGTCTCGATGAAAATTTGCGTTGTACCACTTTTTATAATGTCCCTTTCCATTTCCTTTATAAGATCAAATCTTTCCCCACTTTTTTTTGGAAGGTAACCTCTAAATATGAAGCTCTGCCCATTAAAACCAGAGCTCATAAGTGATAGGACGATTGATGATGGGCCTACAAGTGGCTTAACACTAATTCCTTTTTTATGAGCGTAAGCAACAATTTTATTCCCAGGATCAGCAATACAAGGTGTTCCTGAATCAGATAATAAGCCCATACTTGTGCCATTTAAAATAGGTAATAACATTTCATTGATTTCAGAGTCATTTGTTTGTTGGGTATTGGTAAATAATGTTAATTCTTGTATTTTAGTTGCTAAATTCATCTTTTTAAGCATTTTTCTAGCAGCTTTTTCCTTTTCTACAATGAAGTAAGAAAGATTATGTAATTGTTTTTTTTGTTCTGCTATCAAAAATTCATTTAGTACTTCTTGGTCAAGTGATGAAGGAATTAAAAATAATTGACCAAATTTTTTTTGTTTATTTGGCATGAAATTTAATTTCTAAAGAATTAAAGATTTTAGATAAACTGATTAAAGGCATTCCAATTATTGCGGTAGGGTCTGAGGAATTTACATATTCCAAGAGACTTATACCAAGACCCTCTGATTTTAAACAACCCAAACAGCCTAGTGGATTCTCATACTTTAAATAAAGCTCTGCTTCTGATTTGGTTATATTTTTATATTTGACCTCTATGGTTTCAATTGCTTCATGTTTTATTAGTGAATTACTTTGAAGAACACATACTGCACTATAAAAAAAGACAACCTTTCCACTAAGAAGTAGAAGTTGATCAAGTGCATCTTGATAATTATTGGGTTTTTTTATTTGTGTATTGCTAAATTGAGCAGTTTGATCTGAACCGACCACAAATGCATCTTTATGCTCTAAGGAAACTCTTTCAGCTTTTAAAAGAGCAAGTCTGAGAGATGTTGCTTTAGCATCCTCTCCCTCGACTAGAGATTCATCTATGTTTGGACTAATAATTTCAAAATTTGGTATGAGTCTTTCGAGCAATTCTTTTCTATAAATAGAAGAGGAGGCAAGTATGATTTTACTCATTTTTACTTTTGAATTTCTAAAAGTGTCTCATTTGGTGAGACGCTATCACCTTTTGCGATATGAATTGCTACTACGGTCCCTCCATCAGGCGCTTGAATTTCATTTTCCATCTTCATTGCCTCAATCACCACCAAGCTATCACCAGCTGACACCTTGTCACCAATATTCACTTTTATATCTACAATTGTTCCAGGCATTGCAGTTGTTAAACAACCACCATGACTAGGTTTTGGTCTTTTAGAAGCATCCTTACCTTTTTCATTTGATTTATCACCTGTTGAAGATTGCGTATTTGGTGTTATGAGAACTTCATCTAAAGTTTCAACTAATACCTCCTCTGAAATACCATCTACAGAGACATAAAAGGGTCTCTCAGCCTCCCCAGCACTGCCAGAGCCTGTAAGTTTAATATGATACGTTTCACCGTGAAGGGTTATATTAAACTCAGATGGTGCAAAGTGATCACCTTGTTTCATTGCTTCTTTTTTATCAAGTATTTCCTCAGGAGATAATGTTCCTGCATTTCTTTCTTGAAGAAAAATGGTTGCAATATCCGGGAACATTGCATAAGTAAGCATATCCTCTTCATTTTTAGCAAACGACTCTGATTTAACTTTTAGATTTGATACTTCAGGTTTTAAGTTGTCTGCAGGACGGTTTGTGATAGGTTTTTGATCACCAATAGCCTTCTTTTCTATATCTGTATTAATTTTTCCTGGCGCTTTACCATATTGACCTAAGAAGTAATTCTTAACCTCAGTAGTTATAGATTTATATCTTTCTCCAGTCATCACATTAAGAGCAGCCTGAGTACCTACAATTTGTGAAGTGGGGGTTACTAAGGGAGGATAACCTAAATCTTTTCTTACTTTAGGAATTTCATCCAGAACTTCATCCATCCGATGCAACGCACTTTGTTCTTTGAGTTGGCTTGAAAGATTCGAAATCATACCGCCAGGAACTTGATTTACTAAAACACGGGGATCTAAACCTGTAAATTCAGACTCAAATTGCCAATATTTTTTTCTAACTTCCTTTAAATACTGTGTTATTTCATCCATTGCTGTCAGATCAATATCAGTTTGATAACCCATGTCCTCTAGAGCAACAATGATAGATTCAGTTGTTGGATGACTCGCTCCTTCGGAAAAACTTGAATTACAGGTATCAATAATTGTTGCACCACCCTCAACAGCTGCAATTAGATTTAATGATGCTAAACCTGACGTAGCATGACTATGTACGTGAATTGGTATTGATATATTTTTAGTGAGAGCCTCGACAAGATCTTTAGTTACTTTTGGCGTTAACAAGCTTGCCATATCCTTTATTGCAAGTGAATCACTGCCTAGCTCTTCAATTTTTTTTGCTAAATTAACAAAGTATTCAATATCATGAACTGGAGAAGTGGTATAGCTAATAGTTCCTTCTGCATGTTTTTTATATTTTTTCACTGATTTTATTGAAAGCTCAATATTTCTTATATCGTTCATCGCGTCAAAAATTCTAAAAACATCAACTCCATTATCGGCCGATTTTTTTACAAATAAATCGACCACATCATCTGAATAGTGTCTATACCCAAGAAGATTTTGGCCCCTTAGTAGCATTTGAATACGACTATTGGGTAATGCTTTTCTTAGCTTTATTAATCTTTCCCAGGGATCCTCTTTTAAATATCTAACACATGCATCAAAGGTTGCTCCTCCCCATGCCTCAATAGACCAAAAATTTTGTTTATCCAATTGAGGACATATGGGTAACATATCCTCTGTTTTTAGTCTTGTTGCTATATGGCATTGGTGTCCATCTCTAAGAACAAGCTCAGTAAGATTAATTTTTTTCATAAGTTATTATATCCCTTCATGTGCGGCAATTGCGGATGCAATAGCTGCTGCAATAATATCTGGCGACATCTCCTCTTCATAATCAACAAGTTCTGGATGAGATTCTACAAAGCTTGTATTGAAGTTAGCGTCTAAGAATAATTCATTTTTGAGTATTTCTTTATAATATGGAATTGTGGTTTTTACACCAAAAAGACCTATATCATCAAGCGCTCTAGAACCCCTTTGAATGGCATCATCCCAATTCAAGGCCCATACTGTGAGCTTGGCGCACATTGAATCATAGTATGGCGGGATAATATAACCGGTGTATACAGATGCATCAGTTCTTACTCCAGGTCCTCCAGCAGCAAAATATCTTGTAATTTTTCCAAATGATGGAAGAAAGTCTTGTTTTGGATCTTCTGCATTAATTCTAAACTCAATCGCATATCCCCGGAAATTTACCTCTTCTTGGGAGTAACGTAAAGCCATTCCACTTGCAATTCTTATCTGTTCTTGAACAATATCTATGCCAGTAATTGTTTCTGTAATTGTATGTTCAACTTGAAGTCTAGTATTCATCTCCATAAAGTAAAAATTATCATCTGAGTCAAGGAGGAACTCTACAGTACCTGCATTAACATATTTGACGGCTTTTGCTGCCTTTACAGCTAAGTTACCAATATAGTTTCTTTGATCATTTGAGAGTTGAGGAGAAGGTGCAATTTCAATTAATTTTTGATTTCTTCTTTGTATTGAGCAATCTCTTTCAAATAAATGAATGACATTTTCTTTTTGATCTGCTAAAACTTGAACCTCAATATGTTTTGGAGTAACGACACATTTCTCAATAAATAATTCAGGGCTACCAAATGCTTTCGTTGCTTCTGAGATAACTCGGTCATAATTTGATAATAGTTCTTTTTCATTATCACATCTTCTGATACCTCTACCTCCACCTCCATTTGTAGCTTTAAGCATAATGGGGTAGCCAATAGAATTAGCAATCTTTATTGCCTCCTCAAGATCTTTAATATTTCCCTCACTTCCGGGAATAACAGGAACTTCTGCCTCAATCATAGCTTTTCTAGCTTGGACTTTATCGCCCATCATTGATATGACAGTGTGTTCAGGACCAATAAATTTAATGCCCCGTCTTTTACATATTGATGCTAAATCTGGATTTTCAGATAAAAAACCATAGCCAGGATGAATCGCATCACATCGCGCTGTTACAGCAGTATTAACAATTCTATGGGCATTTAAATATCCAGCTAAAGGATCACTTCCAATTCGATAAGATTCATCGGCTTTTTTAACATGCAAAGCATGTCTATCAGCCTCTGAGAAAATAGCAACACTTGTGATGCCCATTTCCTTGCAGGCTCGAATTATTCGGACCGCAATTTCCCCTCTATTTGCAATTAATATTTTTTGAATCAAAAACTAAGATTCCTTCATTAGTTAAATAAAACATTTGTCAGTGAAACGATTATTTCACGAAAAAAACAAAGCGTATTATATCATGCAGGCATGCTTAACAAAAAAAGTGCGTAAGTTTTATATTCTTTTAAAATACCAAATATAAAGTATTTTATGATAAAATCCGCCATTAAATTTTACTCATTCTATATTAGATAACTATCAAGGCTTAAGGAGCAATTATGGCTGTTCAAAAAAGTAAAAAATCTTCTTCACGAAGAAATATGCGTAGGTCACATGACAATTTATCAGGTCAAGCTATAGCGATAGAGCCAACTACTGGTGAAACTCATCTGAGACATCACGTAAGCCCATCTGGTTTTTACAGAGGTAAAAAGGTAATTGAAGTAAAGACTGATTAGTCTAATATCAAATTATGATAACGCAATCAATTGCTATTGATGCCATGGGAGGGGATGTTGGACCAAAAGTAACCATTCCCGCTTCATTAGATGCATTGAAAAAGTATCCTAATCTTCGCATCATTCTTGTTGGTGACCAAATTCAAATAGAGAGTTTACTTAAAAAATATGACGAAATAAATCATCCACGTTTATCAATTCATAAAACAACCGAAGTGGTTCTGATGGATGAATCACCCCAAAGTGCATTAAAAAATAAGAAAAATTCATCTATGCGTGTAGCTATTAATCTTGTTAAAGATGGGGATGCAAAAGCATGTGTCAGTGCCGGAAATACCGGAGCTTTAATGGCTACAGCAAGATTTGTTTTAAAAACTTTACAAGGGATAGACCGGCCTGCAATAGCCTCAAATTTACCCAATCGAAAAGGAGCAACCTGTATGCTTGACTTAGGTGCTAATGCAGATTGCAGCGCTGAACAGCTTTTACAATTTGCAGTAATGGGGTCTATGTTAACAACTGCTCACACAAAAAAGAAAAATCCTACTATTGGCTTATTAAATATTGGAAGCGAAGAAATAAAGGGTAACGATGTCGTCAAAAAAGCATCTGAACTTTTAAAAAATAGTCATTTAAATTTTTATGGTAATGTTGAGGGAAATGATATTTTTAAAGGAACCACAGATGTGGTTGTTTGTGATGGTTTCGTAGGCAATGTTGCTTTGAAAACTACAGAAGGTTTAGCGCAGATGATGGGTAAGTTTTTATTAGAGGAATTTAATCGCAATTGGCTTACAAAAACAATGGGTTTATTTTCCATTCCTGTCCTTAAGGCTTTTAAAAAAAGATTGGATCCCAGAAGATATAATGGTGCATCTTTCCTAGGTTTAAACGGTATCGTAATTAAGAGTCACGGTGGTACAGATGCTTTTGGTTTTAGATATGCTATTGAAACAGCTATTGAAGAAGTTGATAATAAAATTATAGAAAACATTAAGAAACAGCTTGATTTGGAGACGAAATCTAAAAAATGATCTATTCCAAAATAATTGGAACCGGCAGTTATCTCCCAAAAAAAATTCTGACTAATAAAGATTTAGAAGCATCACTGGATACAAGCGATGATTGGATAACAAGTCGAACTGGTATAAAAGAAAGGCATATAGCTGATCCAAATGAAAATACAAGTGATTTAGCTTACGAGGCATCTCTTGAAGCAATTAAGTCAGCTAATATAGATGCAAGTGATATAGATTTAATAATTCTTGCTACTACAACACCTGATAAAGTTTTCCCCAGCACAGCGTGCACTGTTCAATCTAAACTTAACATAAGTTGTCCTGCTTTTGATATACAAGCAGTTTGTACCGGTTTTATTTATGCGTTGTCGATAGCGGATAAATTTATGAAAACAAATGCTGCAAAAAATGTATTAGTTATTGGTGCAGATAGGATGTCTTCCATTACAGATTATACGGATAGGACTAACGCTATTTTATGGGGGGATGGGGCAGGGGCAGTAATATTAAGTGCTTCAAAGGACCCAGGAATTTTATCCACACATATTCATGCAGATGGAAAGCATGAAAATCTTCTTCATGTTCCAAGAAATAAAAAAGAAAAAGGCAAATCTGATGCTATTGAAATGCAGGGTAATCAAGTATTTAAATTTGCCGTTAATACTTTAGACCAAATAGTTGATGAAACATTGTTAGCTAATAATTTAAGTAAATCAGATATTGATTGGGTGGTTCCTCATCAGGCAAATATCCGTATTTTAGAAGCAACAGCGAAAAAGCTTGAAATGAGTATGTCCAAAGTTATCGTAACAATTGATCGACATGGAAATACCTCAGCTGCATCAATCCCATTAGCTATGGATGAAGGTGTAAAATCTGGAAAAATACAACCAAATCAAACTATTTTAATGGAAGCATTTGGTGGTGGATTTACCTGGGGATCTGCACTAATTAAGTATTAAAATTATGTCAAATTATTCTATTATTTTTCCTGGTCAAGGATCACAGTCAGTAAGTATGATGGATACCTATGCCAATAATATTATTGTTAAAGATATATTTGCTGAAGCCTCACAAATTTTAAAAAAAGATTTTTGGGAAATGGTAACTCAAGACAATACTGATATTCACTTAACACAAAATACCCAACCAATCATGCTAATTGCTGGTGTTTGTATTTGGCGTATTTTAAAGAATAGTGGTATTGATAAACCTAAGTTCTTGGCCGGACACAGCCTTGGAGAGTTTTCTGCATTAGTTGCAGCAGAAGTATTAAATTTTCAAGATGCGCTTGTAATCGTTGCTAAAAGAGCACAATTAATGCAAGCAGCCGTTCCAGAGGGAGTTGGGGCCATGGCAGCTATTTTAGGCCTCGATGATAAAACTGTGACTGATTTGTGCAAAAATATAGATTCTGCAGAAATTATAGAACCAGTAAATTTTAACTCTCCAGGACAGGTGGTTATAGCAGGTCATAAGGCTATTATCGAGAAATCATTGGAAAACTTTAAGCAAGCAGGTGCAAAAAGAGCCTTATTATTACCTGTGAGCGTACCTTCTCATTGCTCACTTATGAAACCTGCGGCTAACGAGTTTGAAAGCTATCTAAGAACTTTTGACTTTCATCAGCCCAAACTTCCGGTTGTACATAATGTTGATTGTAAAATATACAATGATGTAACTCAAATTAAAAGTGCATTAGTCAGTCAACTTTACAATCCAGTACAATGGACAAAGTCAATAGAATATATAATGCAACAAAATGTAAATATTTTTGTTGAAGCTGGCCCAGGGAAAGTTCTTACGTCACTCAACAAACGTATTCACAAAGAATTAGAAAGTTATTCAACACAAACGTTAGAAATGCTTCAACAAACAATTGGATTGATTAAAGGATAATCAAAAAATGACCCAAATATTTAAAGATAAAGTTGTTTTACTAACAGGGGCTAGCAGAGGAATTGGAGCTGGAATTGCATTAGAGTTAGGTAAACAAGGAGCTATCTTATATGGTACTGCTACATCTGAAAAAGGAGCTTCTAGCATTACGCAAACATTCAAAAGTAATGATATTAATGGTCAAGGTTTAGTCCTTAATGTAAATAACAATATCTCAATACAAAATACTATTGATCATATTAATGAGGAATCCGGGGGTATTAATATTTTAGTAAATAATGCAGGCATTACAAAAGATACCCTTTTAATGAGAATGAAAGACGATGACTGGGATGATGTGATTAATACCAATTTAAAATCAGTTTATAAATTAAGCCAATTGGTCATTAAGACTATGATGAAAGCAAGATATGGAAGAATTATAAATATTTCATCAGTTGTTGGCCATATGGGGAATGCTGGCCAAACAAATTATGCAGCTACCAAAGCAGGAATTATAGGTTTTACGAAATCCTTAGCCCAAGAAGTTGGAAGCAGAGGTATTACTGTTAATTGTGTTGCACCAGGATTTATTGATACAGATATGACTAAAGAATTAAGCAAAGACCAAAGAGAGGGCTTACTTGCCCATATTCCTTTATCAAAATTAGGTCAACCCGTTGATATTGCACATGCAGTTGCTTTCTTAGCTTCAGAACGTGCCTCATATATTACTGGCGAAACAATTCACGTTAACGGCGGGATGTTAATGGTTTAAAAGTTCATAATAATCAATGGTTTAGGACGGTAAGCAATTTTTTTAAAAATAGTTAGCTAATTTGTATAATCATTTGATAAAATAGCACCTTCCTAAATTTTATGTTTTTTTAATAAAGGGGTACACAGATGTCTGACATTGAATCAAGAGTTAAAAAAATCGTTTCTGAACAATTGGGAACGGATGAGGCCAAGGTTACAAATAAGTCATCATTTATTGATGATTTGGGTGCGGATTCACTTGATACAGTTGAATTAGTAATGGCACTAGAAGAAGAGTTTGACACTGAAATTCCTGACGATGATGCTGAAAAAATTACTACTGTTCAGCAGGCAATCGATTACATTAATAAAAATCTAACATAACAATCAATATCCAATCATAGTTTGATTGGATTCATAAAATGAGCAAAAGAAGAGTTGTTGTAACTGGTTTAGGCCTAATTACTCCGGTTGGAATAGGTGTTTCTGAAACCTGGAAAAATATTATTGCAGGTAAATCGGGTATTACCACTATTTCGAAATTTGATACATCTAATTTTTCATCCCAGATTGCTGGTGAAGTAAATAACTTTGACCCTCTACAATATCTCAATGCAAAAGAAGCTCGTCGCATGGATACTTTTATCCAGTATGGAATAGCAGCAGGAATAGAAGCTATAAACGATTCAGGTTTTGCAATTGATGAAAAAACGGCTGAAAGAATAGGGGTTTCCATTGGTTCAGGTATTGGTGGGATTGACCTCATAGAATCGACTAGTGATGTTTTTGATGAGGGTGGACAAAGGAAGGTCTCACCTTTTTTCATACCTGGAACAATCATTAACATGATTTCAGGTAATTTATCAATTATGTTTGGGTTAAAAGGTCCAAATATTGCCATTGTGACGGCATGTACAACGGGAACACATTCGATTGGTGATGCAGCTAGAATGATTGAGTATGGCGATGCAGACGTTATGGTTACAGGAGGTTCAGAAGCAGCAATTACTGAGCTTGCTGTTGCTGGCTTCGCATCAGCAAAGGCTTTATCCTCAAGAAATGATGATCCTGAAACTGCTTCAAGACCGTGGGATGTAGATAGAGATGGTTTTGTGATTGGTGAGGGAGCTGGTGTTATGGTTCTAGAAGAGTACGAACAAGCCAAAAAAAGAGGGGCTAAAATTTATTGTGAATTATCTGGCTATGGAATGAGTGCCGACGCTTACCATATAACTGCACCAAGTATTGACGGACCAATGCGAGCTATGACTAATGCTTTGAAAAATGCACACCTGAATGCTGATCAAATACAATATATTAATGCACATGGTACATCTACTCCGTTAGGAGACCTTAACGAGACTAATGCAATTAAACAAATTTTTGGTGATAATGCTAAAAAGATCGCAGTTAATTCAACCAAGTCAATGACAGGTCATTTATTGGGTGGCGCTGGAGGTATCGAGTCAGTATTTACCGCTCTTGCTATATATAATCAAGTTTCGCCTCCTACTATTAATATATTGAATCAAGATCCTGAATGTGATCTTGATTATGTTGCTAACAATGCAAGAGACATAAAGATTGAGGCAGCCTTAAAAAACAATTTTGGTTTTGGCGGCACCAATGGAAGTCTGGTTTTTAGTAAAATTTAATACCTCCCTTGAAAGATTATTTAATTAACGGAAGTAATATCTCAGGGCTTGATCCTTTTGATCGTGGTTTAGCCTTCGGCGATGGTGTTTTTAGAACATTTAAAATTATTGATGGAAAACCACTGCATTGGGATTATCATTTTCAGAAATTGTCATATGATTGCAAAAAACTTGGCATAAAACTACCCAATGAATCACTTCTACTTGATGATATAAAGCTTTTATTCACTAGAAAGTCAGGTACATTTGTTGCTAAATGGATTATAACCAGAGGTTCTTCTAATAGAGGTTATTCTATACCAAAAAATATTGAGCCAAATCGTATTTTGTTAAAAAATAATTTTACACCCATCCCAGAATCAATCTACCTTAAGGGAGTAAATCTAGAATTTAGTTCGAAAAGAGCTTCTTCACTTTTACAGTTAGGTGCTACCAAACATCTTAATAGGTTAGAGAATGTGCTGGCAAAGCAAGCAGTAACCTCATCATCTTTTG
>CACEEB010000019.1 GCA_902558495.1 uncultured OM43 clade bacterium
AACAAACAATGCTGGAGGCATACTTGGGGGTATCTCAACAGGACAGGATATTGAAGTTAGTGTTGCATTTAAGCCAACCTCAAGCATTCCTCAAGATAGAAAATCAATTGATCAAGAAGGTAATGAAATTGAAATGAAAACTACCGGTCGACATGATCCATGCGTTGCAATAAGAGCAGTACCAATAGTTGAGGCAATGTTAGCCCTAACTTTAATAGATCATGTATTAAGAGATCGAGCACAGAATATGGAAGTGACGAGAACGAATCCTTTCTCAGTGTGACAAAATTACTTTTCTGGCAATTAGCACGCTTTTATTTTATTTTTTATTTTTTTGTTGGACTTTTTACACCCTATTGGGGTTTGTATCTGCAATCCCTTCATTTTAGTACCATTCAAATAGGTATACTTTTATCACTTTTTCAATTTAGTAGAATTTTTGCACCCAATTTTTGGGGATGGCTAGCCGATCATACTGAACAAAGAGCGCGCTGGATAAGGATTACGGCTTTTATTGGTGCAGTTGGATTTTGTGGTATTTTTTTAGCAGATTCCTTTTATCTAATTCTTATAATTATGATGGTTATGAGTATTTTTACTTGTTCGACTATGCCGTTGGCAGAATCATTGACTCTTTCTCATCTTTCATCCCACAAAGGTAATAAGAGTTATAGTCATGTGCGATTATGGGGTTCTATTGGGTTTATATGTGCTGCATTTTCATTAGGATTTATCATAGATCTTACAAATATAAATGCTGTTGTTTGGGCTTTACTAGTTACTCAAGTTTTGATATTTAGAATTGCAACGCAAATCCCAGAAAAAAAATTACCATTATTAGAATCAAAAAAAAGACCTATTACAAAGGTGTTGTTAAATCCTCAAGTTATATGCATTTTGATAGGTTGTGCTTTGATGGTCTCTTCGCATGGGCTGCTTTATAATTTTTACTCTATTTTTTTAAAAGAAAATAATTATTCAAGTTTGATGATTGGTTTGCTTTGGTCAATTGGTGTCATTTGTGAAATTCTTATTTTTTTAATCATGCCAAAAATACTAAAAAAAATAAATGTAAGACAAGTTATTTTAATAAGCCTGGGATTGGCAGTAATTCGTTTTTATCTTATTGGAGCTTATATTGATAACTTATGGATTTTAATCATCGCACAAACATTACATGCAGCAACATTCGGAAGCTTTCATGTTGGTTCAATTCATATTATCGAATATTTTTTTAATAAAGATCATCATGCAAGAGGCCAGTCACTATATAACAGCATTGCTTATGGTGTTGGTGGAGCAATTGGTGGTATAGGAGGAGGATTGATGATCGAGAATTTTGGAGCTAACATAACATTCACTTTGTCGGCATTGCTCCCATTGTCTGGGTTTGTAATAATTTTTTTGGGTTTGCGAGACTTCCCAAAAGATATTTAAGTACCCACTTACCCCTTAATTAGGGCATATGCCGAGTGATTATGAATCGATTCAAAGTTTTCTGATTCAACAACAAATGTATTAATATTTTTGTGTGCTTTTAGTTCTGTTGCAATGTCACGAACCATATCTTCTACAAATTTTGGGTTATCGTAGGCTTTTTCGGTTACATATTTTTCATCTGGGCGTTTAAGTAAGCCATAAAGTTCGCTAGAAGCTTGTTTTTCAACAATCTCAATTAAGTCTTCAATCCATACAAAATTATTAGTTTGAATAGTTACCGTTACATGAGATCTTTGATTGTGTGCACCATAATCAGAAATATTTTTAGAACAAGGACAAAGGCTAGTAACAGGGATAACTACCTTAGTGGTGTTGGTATAAACACCATTAACTACTTTACCAATGAAACTTACTTCATAATCAAGTAGGCTTTGAACTTTGGATACTGGAGCTTCTTTATTTACAAAGTAAGGAAAAGTCATTTCAACATCACACGACTCAGACTCTAAACGAATTAACATTTGCTTTAAGATATTTTCAAATGACTCTACAGATATTGCATCCTCATTTTCATTAAGAATTTCAACAAATCTAGACATATGAGTACCTTTAAAGTTGTGAGGTAGATGAACATACATATTGAAATTTGCAACAGTATGTTGAACACCACCTTTTTTATCTTTAACGATTACGGGATGTTTAATGGCTCTAATTCCTACCTGATCGATATCAAGGTGTCTTTTGTCAACAGAACTTTGAACATCTTCTATTAATTCGGGATTTGTTGGTCTATTCATTAGATTCACTATTTAGTTAGAAGGAGCAAATTCTAACATTCCTTATGTTGTTTAACAATTTTGCGCTTAATAGTATTTTTATCAAGCCCACATATTTTTAAGACCTCTTTTTGAGATCCATGTTCAAAAAATTTGTCAGGGATTCCAATTACTAGTGTTTTACAAAATAACTGCAATTCGCTTAATGCTTCAAGAACTGCTGATCCAGCGCCACCACTTACAACATTTTCCTCTACAGTAACTATAAAATTATGATGAAGACAAATTTCCTTTATCATTTTTTTATCAATTGGCTTCACAAATCTCATATCAACTACTGTAGCATTAATGTCTTCAGCAACCTCCAGGCAGGTATTGACGATTGTTCCAAAAGCGAGGATTGCAATTGACTTTCCAGTACGAATTTTTTTTGCACTACCAAATCTTATTGGTTCAGTTTCTTTGTTAAGGTATTGATTTTTACTTTCCCCTCTAGGGTACCTCACTGCACATATTCCATTATGGTTAAATCCAAGGTTTAACATTTGGTAGCAATCAGCTTCATTAGATGGGGCCATTAATACTAGATTTGGTATACATCTTATGAAAGATATATCAAAATTTCCAGAGTGTGTAGCACCATCAGCACCAACAATTCCTGCTCTATCTATTGCAAATAACATAGGTATATTTTGTATGGCAATGTCATGAATTAATTGATCATATGCTCTTTGAAGAAAAGTTGAATATATAGCTACAACAGGTTTATGGCCAGATAGAGATAATCCTGCCGCAAAGGTCAATGCGTGTTGTTCTGCAATACCTACATCATAAAACCGCGTAGGATATTTTTTTGCAAAGTCATTTAAGCCAGAACCATCTGACATAGCAGGTGTTATAGCACAAAGTTTATTATCCTTACTAGCTGTGTCTAAGATCCATTCAGCAAAAACTTTTGTGTAAGTAAGTGGCTCAGTAACATTATTTGATACTCCATTTTTGGTATCAAATTTACTTACCCCATGAAATTTATTAGGATCATTTTGAGCAGGTTTATATCCATATCCTTTCTTTGTTGCTATATGTAAAAATTGAGGACCCTCTAACTTCTTAATATTTCCTAGGGTATCAATTAATACATCCAGGTCATGACCGTCTATGGGACCAAGATAATTAAAACCAAATTCCTCGAATAATGTTCCTGGAATAACCATCCCCTTTACATGTTCCTCAGTTTTTCTTGCTAGCTCAAGAACAGGTGGTACTTTAGCAAATACTGCTTTACCAGATTTTTTAAGACCTCCATATAGTTTTCCTGAGAGTAATTTTGCTAAATAGTTATTTAATGCTCCAACATTATTGGATATAGACATATCATTGTCGTTAAGAATAACTAATATATTATTTTTTGTACTTCCAGCATGATTTAATCCTTCAAATGCCATACCAGCTGTCATTGCACCGTCCCCAATAATAGCAATAGCTTTGTTTTTAGACCTTTTCTTTTTTAGTGATTCAGCCATCCCAAGCGCTGCTGAAATGGATGTACTAGAGTGACCAGTTCCAAAATCATCATAAATACTTTCCGTTCGTCTAGGAAAGCCGGATATTCCATCTTTCTTTCTTAGGGTATGCATTTCTTGTTTTCTTCCAGTTAAAATTTTATGTGCGTAGGTTTGATGACCAACATCCCATATAATTTTATCTTTAGGGGCATCATAGATGTAATGCAAGGCTAAAGTAAGTTCAACTACTCCAAGATTGGATGAGAGATGACCACCTGTTTTTGAAACACTCTCAATAATAAATTGTCTCAATTCGGAGGCTAGACTCCTTAGTTCTTCTCGATTTAAATCTTTAAGATCTTTTGGATAATCTACTTTATCAAGTATAGACATTAGTAGGCTCTTTTATAAATATAATGTGCAAGATTTTGTAATGCTATTAGTTTTCTTGGAAATTGTTCAATACTTTTATTGAGATTCTCGAAGATGTTAGCTTTTATTTTCAAGGCTTCTTTTTTACCTACAAGAGAGATATAGGTCATTTTATTGTTTTTTCTATCCTTATCAGCAGTTTTTCCAAGTGTTTCTGTATTGGATTCAATGTCTAAAATATCATCTGTAATTTGATATATTTTCCCTATTAGATGACCAATATTTGCCATATCAGCAAGGTATATTTCTTCATAATTTTTTGATAGCAAAAAAGGAATAACACATGAAGCTTTAATTAGTGCTCCTGTTTTTAGTTCTTGTAATCTTTCAAGAACCTCAATTGATGAATTCATTTTATCCGAATTAATATCCATAGATTGTCCTAAAGCCATACCATTTAAGCCAATAGATTGAGAAAGTATGTTAATAATTTTTATCTTTATATCGTTGTGAATATTAAGATTATTATCTGATAGGACTTGAAAGGCTAAAGATTGAAGAGCATCACCCGCTAATATAGCCTGCCCCTCATTAAATTCAATATGGCACGACGGCTTTCCTCTTCTTAGTGAGTCATCATCCATTGAAGGCAGATCATCATGAGTTAGAGAATATGCGTGAATAAGTTCAACCGACAAGGCAAGCTGATCTAAATGAAATGGATTTAAGATTTTTTCATCTTCACCAATCGCGTAAATCAATAATGATCTTACTCTTTTCCCTCCATTGAGTAATGTATATTCACAAGCATTTTTTAATAAAGTATTTTTTTGATTATTAAAAAAATCTTGGAGTATTACATCTATTCTTTTTTGATGTGTTAAGACCCATTGGTTTATGGAGTCTTCAGTCATTTGATTCAAAATCTTTTAACTCATTATTTTTGGAAAGAATTTGAACACGCTGCTCAATTTTTTTTAAATTCTCTTGTGCCGTTTTTACTAGCAAAATTCCCTTCTCATAAGAAGAAAGAGAATCTTCTAGGTTTAAATTATCTTCTTCCATTTTATTTACTATTGATTCAAGCTCACTTAATACTTTTTCGATATTTATATTTTTATCTTTCATTTTATATTCTCATTAAAAATTTTTTGATATGTTCTATTTCTTCAAAAATTACTTCATGACCCTTGTAAAAGGTTAAAAAACTAAAATTATCTTCTGATAGAAATTTTTTATAACTTTCTTTTGCGTACTCAATTTTAATAATATCATCATGAATACCATGAAGGGCTAGTATTGGTATTTTTGGGGTAAAAGTTTTTTTAACCTTATCAGGTAAATATCCTGACAAAGATATAATGCCATCTAATTTTACAGAACTATTAAGTAAAAAAAACAGTGATAAAGCTGCACCTTGGGAAAATCCAACAAGACAAATTTTAAGTTTTTCTTTACTCTGCTTACATCTTTTTTCAATAATATTTTCCACTATTCGTGTTGACTTCTTAAGGCCTTCAATATCATGTTCATCGTGTTCAAGTGATTTAATGTCATACCATCCTTGCATTTTTAAGCCCTGATTAAGCGTAATTGGTATTAAAGGTGCATCTGGCAGGATAAATTCCATATCATCCATATCCAACATTTCAATAAATTCTTTAAAGTCATGGCTATTCGCACCAAGCCCATGAAGCCAGATTACTAGGATTCTAGGATTTTTTTGATTATTAATTATTAACATAAAAAAAAGCGGACAAATTATCCGCTTTCCATAGAACTATAAGTTTTATTTGCTTAAGGCTTTCTTTAGATCAGCTAAACCTTTATCCACAATTTTTTGAACAGCTGCTTTTGCTGTTGCATCGTCTTGGCCTTCAGGTATTGGAGGATTTAATTTGTAAAATCTATAGAATCTGGCAGTCCATTGAATGACTGATTCATTATCATTTTCTCCTTTATTAACAATGATATAAGCATTGAAATCAGTGAAAGGACCATCTTCTTTTAATAAAGCATATTTGACTTTCTTTAGGTCATCATCAGTTGATCTAGTTTTCATAAATTTTTTAAATTCTGAAAAATCTTTGAGTATTGCATACGCTTTATCAGGTGATATTGCTACAGTTATAGATTCTTGAACTTTTTGTGGTGTTGGTCCATGTGCAAAAGTAGTTAAAGAAAATAGAATTGTTATAAAAAATAATATAAATTTTTTCATCGAAAAAAATCCTTTTCAAAATATGTTGTAGTTTGATTATTTTACTATAAAGGACCTTTGTTTTCCTCATATAGAGCTAATTTGTATAAATAAATTGTCCAAAAGCTCGGCTTTGTAATCCAGATTTAATTTCTGTAATTAATTCCTCGTTCACAAGATCAATTATTGATAAAGAATCTCCCCCCCCAATTAGCAACAATTAATCTATTATTAAGCAAGTCAATACTCATATTTTCAGGCGTTTCCCCAGTTTTAATTTTTTTTATTTCTTTAAAACTTAGCAAATCAATCACACTAATGCTATCACCTTGCGCATTTGTAACATAGGCTCTTTTATTGTGAGAGATAATGCTGTACGGGTTTAATCCAACTTTAATGTTTTTTTGATTCCAATTGTTAATATTAATAATACTTATGGAATCGTCATAAACATTTGCAGCAAATATAAAATCACCTTTTGATGATATGCCGTATGGATGTTTGCCTACACTAATTTTTTTAAGCAATTTATAGTTTTTATCATCATAAACTTCAACAGTGTTAGCATCTCGGTTTGCAACAATTATATAATTATGTTTCTTGTTGAATGCAATCCCAGAGGGAGTTATTCCTACATTTATTTTGTCAGTGATTGTAAAATCTTTAGTGGATAATATTATTACTTTATTTTCATACCAACTTGTAATTAATATTTTATCTTCGGATGGATGTACCACCATACCCAAGGGAGCGGTTTTAAGTGCTACAGTTTTCTGCACTTGATTTTTTTTCAAATCAATAATAGACAATGACTGACTATCTATATTACCAACCACTGCGATAGCTTTATTTTTAATAATTGCTATACCTAATGGACTTTTACCAACACTAATTTTTTTTTGAATCGTTAATTTATTAAGATCTATTACAGATACTGTATTCTCCCCTTGATTAGTAATATATGCCAAATTAACGGGCTTATTTTTACCAATAAATGTGAATAAAATTAAACCGAAGAAAAAAAGTAGCGCGCCTGTTAAAAATAATTTTTTTTGATTACTCATAATTGTTTCTATTAAAATTTGGTTTTTTATGGAAAAATGCCTATAAGGTTACAAGGATACCATTATGATAGATAAAGAAGGATACCGTGCTAACGTTGGGATTGTTGTATGTAATAACAAAAAAAAGGTTTTATGGGCTAAAAGAACAAACGAGGATGCATGGCAATTTCCACAAGGTGGAATTAACGAAGGTGAAAGTCCTAAAGAGGCAATGTTTAGAGAGCTTAAGGAGGAAGTTGGGCTTGAACCATCCCATGTTGAAATAATAGCTAGAACTAAAGATTGGCTACGATATGATGTACCAAAAAATTGGATAAGACGGGACTGGAGAGATCGATATAAAGGCCAAAAGCAAATTTGGTTCTTATTAAGATTGACGGGGCATGACTCTGATGTTTCACTTAAAAATACAAAAAAACCAGAATTCGACGCATGGCGTTGGGATGATTTTTGGTCTCCCATTGATCAGATAATAGATTTCAAAAGGGATGTTTATGAACAGGCCCTTAAAGAGCTTTACAAGCATCTTTCGGCTGACTGAAGTACTAGATCTCTGCAATGATAGTTTCAGTATTTTTTACAGTTTGGCCTAGGTTTACTTTTATTGAGGCATTTGTAGGTAGATATAAATCCACTCTAGAACCAAACTTTATAAATCCGTATCTTTCCCCAGCTTTAACTTCATCACCTTTATCTTTGTAACAAAGTATTCTTCTTGCAATTAACCCCGCAATTTGAACACAGGTGATTGTCTTTTTTTCTTTTGTTTGAATGGTAATTGCACATCGCTCATTTTCTAGGGAGGCCTTAGAGAGTGCAGCATTGAGAAATTTACCTGGATAGTAATATTTCTCAAGAATTTTCCCATCAACGGGGCATTTATTTGAATGCACATTAAAAACATTCATAAATACACTTACTTTTACAGATGATTTATTTGTATAGGGATTAGTCATTTTTTCAATAGCAATCACTTTCCCATCAGCAGCAGATAAAATCACATTTTTTTTGGAAGGCTTAGTTCTTAAGGGGTCACGAAAAAATTGCAATATAAACAGTGTTACGGTCCACGCAATCCAACTTAATGGGTTTTGAATATAAGTTAGTAGGGTGCTAGCAAAAAAGGCAATAGCTAAAAATAACCATCCTTCTTTGGCAATTATGGGGTACGATTTTTCCAATTAATTTTTGGACTTATCAACAATTTTGTTGATCCATGGCATCATTGATCGGAGTGAAGCGCCTACCTCTTCAATTTTATGTTGTTTTTGAACTTCTCTTTTTTCTGGTAAGGAGCCGACATTTTGAACAAATTCTTTAGCAAATGAACCATTTTGAATTTCATCGAGAATTTTTTTCATGGCCTCTTTAGTTTCAGAAGTCACTACGCGAGGACCTCTGGTAACATCTCCATACTCTGCGGTATTAGAAATTGAATATCGCATATTCGCAATCCCACCTTCATACATAAGATCAACTATTAGCTTTAATTCATGTAAGCATTCAAAATATGCCATTTCTGGCTCATATCCTGCTTCTACTAAGGTTTCAAATCCAGCTTGAACTAGGGCGGTTGTGCCTCCGCATAGCACTGCTTGTTCGCCAAAAAGATCTGTTTCTGTTTCATCCTTAAACGTAGTTTCTAAAATTCCAGTTCTACCTCCCCCTATTGCTGATGCATACGACAATGCAATTTCTTTTGCTTTACCTGATGCATTTTGATTTACAGCAATTAGATCTGGTATGCCACCACCTTTAACAAATTCAGATCTTACAGTGTGACCAGGTGCCTTAGGGGCAATCATAATAACATCGAGATCTGAGCGAGGCTTAATTAGTTTAAAGTGAATATTAAAGCCGTGAGCAAAAGCCAATACCGCACCTTCCTTAAGATTGGGCTCGATACTTTCGTAATATATTTTTTCCTGAAATTCATCCGGTGCTAAGATCATAATTAGATCTGCCCAAGCTGTTGATTCTTCTACAGACATTACATTTAAGCCAACATCTGTTGCTTTTTTTGCTGAGTTAGATCCAGGTCTCAGTCCGACAGCTACCTCCACTTTAGAATCTTTAAGATTATTTGCATGCGCATGACCTTGGGAACCATATCCGATGATTGCAACTTTCATACCCTTTATAATTTTAAGATCAGCATCTTTATCGTAGTAGCGTTTCATAAGTTTCCTTTATTGTTATTGAACTTTAAGGATTCGGTCACCTCGACCAATCCCTGAAGCTCCTGTTCGAACGGTTTCAATTATAGAGTCACTGTCTAAGCTGTCTAGATAGGCATCTAGTTTACTTGCAGAACCTGTTAATTCTATGGTGAATGTATTATCTGATACATCAATAATGCGAGCTCTAAAAATATCTGAAATTCTCTTCATTTCATCTCGATATTTATTTGTTGCTTTTACTTTAACAAGCATTAATTCTCTTTCAATGTGCTTACCATCATTTAAGTCTAAAACTCTAACCACATCAATTAATTTATTAAGCTGTTTTATTATTTGTTCAATTACTGAATCAGACCCACTTGTCACTATTGTCATTCTTGAAAGTGTGGCATCTTCTGTTGGAGCCACGGTTAATGATTCAATATTATATCCTCGAGCAGAGAAGAGACCAGAAACTCTTGAAAGAGCTCCAGATTCATTTTCCATTAATAATGAAATAATGTGTCGCAATTATTGGTCGTCCTCAGCTAGAATCATTTCAGATAAACCTTTTCCATTAGGAACCATGGGGAATACGTTTTCAGACTGATCAGTAATAAAGTCCATAAAAACTAATCTTTCCTTAAGTTTTGGACTAAAAGCTTCTTTTAACGCAGGTTCAATTTCAGAAGGTTTTTCTATTTTCATTCCAATATGGCCATAAGATTCAGCAAGTTTAACAAAGTCAGGCAGAGCATCCATGTAGGATTCTGCATATCTATTACCATAAAAGAATTCTTGCCATTGCCTAACCATTCCCATGTATCGATTGTTAAGATTTATAATTTTAACTGGTAAGTGAAATTGTTTGCATGTTGATAACTCTTGAATACACATTTGTATAGAAGCTTCACCAGTTACACAAGCTACCTGTAGTTCTGGAAAGGCAAGTTGACATCCCATTGCATAGGGAAGACCAACACCCATGGTCCCAAGTCCTCCAGAATTAATCCATCGTCTCGGCTTCTCAAAAGGATAGTATTGTGCAGCCCACATTTGATGTTGCCCAACATCAGAAGTTACAAAGGCATCCCCTTTTGTAACTTTATGTAAGGTTTGTATAACTCTTTGAGGTTTTATAACTGATTCATCATCTTTGTATGCCATGCAATCTTTCTTGGACCACTCTTTAATTTGTTCCATCCATGATGTTATATTATTTTTATCGTGCTTTTCATTAAACTCGTTATAAATTAAATACATATCTTCAAGAACGCTTTTAACATCACCAACAATAGGAACATCTATTTTGACTCTTTTAGATATAGATGCTGGATCAATATCAACATGAATAATTTTTCTTGGCTTTGATAGGAAATGATCGGGATTACCTATAACACGATCATCAAATCTTGCTCCAACGGCAAATAAAACATCGCAATCCTGCATTGCCATATTTGCCTCATAAGTGCCATGCATACCAAGCATTCCTAAAAATTTTTCATCAGAAGCTGGAAAGCCCCCAAGACCCATGAGAGTATTTGTAATTGGGAATCCCAAAGCATTAACAATTTTTTGTAATGCATTAGATGCATCACCCAGAACTACTCCACCGCCTGAGTAAATCATTGGTTTCTTGGCATTTAATAGTAACTCTAAGGCTTTTTTAATTTGACCGGTATGCCCCTTTGAAACAGGGGTATATGAGCGAAGATTTATTTTATCCGGATAAATAAATTCTGTTTTTTCAGCGGTTATATCTTTTGGAATATCTACTAAAACTGGACCTGGTCGACCAGACGAGGCAAGATAAAAAGCTTTTTTCATTGTGCTAGCTATTTTTTTTACGTCTTTAATAAGAAAATTATGTTTAACACATGGGCGAGTGATGCCAACTGTATCACATTCTTGAAATGCATCCTCTCCAATTGCATGGGTAGGAACTTGCCCACTAATAATAACCATTGGAACCGAGTCCATATATGCAGTAGCGATCCCTGTAACTGCATTTGTGGCGCCTGGGCCTGAAGTAACCAAGGCAACTCCTACCTTACCAGAGGATCTAGAAAATGCATCAGCTGCATGAACAGCTGCTTGCTCGTGCCTTACTAGGACATGTTTAAAATGCTTTTGATTAAAGATTGCGTCGTAGATATTCAGCACAGCACCACCGGGGTAGCCAAATACAAAATCTACACTTTCTTTTTGAAGCGAACGAATGACGATTTCAGCGCCAGTGATTATTTCAGGTTTCATGCAAAAAGGCTATTCAATTAAAAACCTATAATACCCTTTTGGTGCAATATCCTCAAGCAATCTGCATCAAATCGCATTAATTATCATTGAAAAATCAATTGCTTCTATATTTTTTGTAATCGCACCAACAGAAATTCTATTAACTCCAGTTTTTGCATAATCTAAAATATTATTGATGTTAATATTTCCAGATACTTCTAAAGTGGCAAAATGATGATTTATCTCTACCGCTTTTTTTGTTGAAGAAATAGAAAAATTATCTAATAAAATATTTTTTGCACCTAACTTGATAGCTAATTGAAGTTGTTTGAGATTCTCAACTTCAACCTGATAATTTGATATTTTTTGATTAGTATTCATTTTTTGTAATATTTTTTCAATACTACCAACTGATTTAATATGATTTTCTTTGATCAGTATCTCATCATATAGCCCTAGTCTTTGATTCATCCCACCACCAATTTTAACTGCATATTTTTGTGCAATTCTAAGTCCTGGAAGGGTTTTTCTTGTATCGAGAAGGATAGTGGTGGTTGTTTTTATTTTATTTACAAAAGTCTTTGTTATAGTTGCAGTTCCAGATAAAGTCTGCAAGAAATTTAAAGCTATTCTTTCTCCGGTAAGAAGGGAATTAAAATTTCCATGAATCTTACAAATTTTCTGATTTTTTTTAAAAACACTTCCTTCCTTAACCAACCATATGAATTTTAATTTAGGATCAATTTTTCTATATGTTTTTTCAACCCATGGTGTTCCGCAAAGAACTCCTCTCTCTTTGGCCTTTATTTCCGCCAAAGCATTTAATTTTGATGAAGTTAGAACTGATGTTTTATCTAAATTTTTAATATCCTCTGCAATGGCTGAGGAAACATTAATATCAATTGCCTCTTTAAGAATTTTATTAGTTATATCCATTTATTGGTCGATGGCTTCTTTGATAAAACCACCACCAAGGCAAATATTACTTTCATAAACTACAACTGACTGACCTGGAGTAACTGCCCATTGTTTTTGTCCAAACATAATAGTTGCTTGTTCATAATTAATATTATCTATTTCACAAGGAGCATCTGGCTGCCTATATCTAGTTTTTGCTGAATACACCCAATTTTCTTTTGGTTGTGTACCTTTTATCCAATGCATTTTGGACGCAACAAGACCATCTTTTAATAAAGCAGGATGATTATGACCCTGACCAACAACTAGTTTATTTGTTTGGAAGTCTTTTTTAATTACAAACCATGGCTCCCCATTTCCGGATTTAACACCGCCAATCTTAAGTCCTTGCCTTTGACCGATTGTATAGAAATTTAAACCCTCATGTTCACCTAAAACATTTCCAAAATCATCAATTATTTTACCTGGCTGTTTTTCTATATATTTACTAATGAATTCTGCAAAAGGCCTCTCGCCGATAAAACATATACCTGTTGAATCTTTTCTATCATGATTATGAAGATTATTTTTTTTAGCAATTTCACGCACTTCTTTTTTCAATAAAGATCCTAATGGAAAGATGGATTTACTGAGTTGACTCTGTTTTAGTCGATAGAGAAAATAGCTTTGATCTTTTGATCCATCATCACCTTTTAGTAGATAAAATAACCCATCTATTTCTTGGACTTTTGCATAGTGACCAGTGGCAATTTTTTCAGCACCCATTGATATAGCATGATTTAAAAAAGCATCAAATTTTATTTCTGAGTTACAAAGAATATCAGGATTTGGTGTAATACCTTTCTCTAAATCATTAATAAATAGTGAAAAAACTTTTTCTTTATATTCTTTTGCAAAGTTTACCACTTCAATATTAATACCAATTTTTTCAGCTACTGCAACTGCATCAATTAAATCTTGTTTGCTAGAACAGTATTCATCATCATCGTCATCTTCCCAATTTTTCATAAATAATGCAGTGACGTTATATCCTTGATTTTTGAGAAGCCATGCAGTAACTGCAGAATCAACACCACCAGAAAGTCCCACCACAATATTTTTTTTCATAGCTTTATTACTTACTAAGTTCTTTAGATCTTTGATGTGCAGCTTTTACTGCCAGCTTAATAATCGCATCTAATTTTGTTTGTTTGAAAACATCTATAGCTTTTTCCGTTGTACCACCTTTTGAGGATACTTTTATAATTTCATCCCCTAGATCATTAATATCTTTTCCTGCATCACCAGCTCCGATAATGGTTTGCGCTACCAGTTTTTGTGCAACACTTTTCTCAAGCCCGAGTTCCTGAGCAGCTTCAATCATTGCATTCATTATGAAATAAATGTATGCAGGCCCACTACCTGATATAGCAGTTACAGAATCAAGTTCTGATTCCTTATCTACCCATAAAACCTGTCCAATTGACTTAAAAATTTCAGAGATTATTTTTCCTTCTGAAGAAGTACCGCTTTCAAAATAATAAGGATCTCCATAAAGGCCTGTCATTGCCATACCCTTTTTTGCACATAAATTGGGCATTGCTCTTATAAGCTTCCCTGCAGCATAACCACCTAAATATTCATCTATTTTTTTAGTTGTAATACCTGCGGCAATTGAAATTATGTATGGTTGCTCCTTCATATCAAAAGAATCTTTTGTTAGTTGGGTTTTACATAAGGCTTCTATGTCTGATGGTTTTACTGCTAACAGAAAAATGTCAAAATTACTTATATAACAGTATTCTTGATCCACCACTATTTTAGTGTTCCGACTTAGCTTAAAATCCTCACTTTTAGAATTCACCCCTCTAGCTTTATTGAGTTCTGCTATTACTTCATCAGACTTTTCAATAATATATATCTCTCCGTAAGCTTCTTTATCCATTCTCTGATAAATAGCCTGAGCCATATTTCCGAATCCAAAAAAATAAAA
>CACEEB010000020.1 GCA_902558495.1 uncultured OM43 clade bacterium
CAGCAGTTGCGTTATTCGCACCACCAGTGCTTGCATCGTATTTACCAACTATTCCATCAATAAATTCAGGATGGATGCGATAATCGATAATATTAACCACCCCACCTACTGCACCACCCCCGTAAATAATAGTTTCAGGCCCCCGAACAACTTCAATTTGTTCAGATGACAAACTATCAA
Organism: uncultured OM43 clade bacterium; assembly: GCA_902558495.1. Lineage (GTDB taxonomy): Bacteria > Pseudomonadota > Gammaproteobacteria > Burkholderiales > Methylophilaceae > BACL14. Next base: position 181 of record CACEEB010000020.1, read on the forward strand.
GAGAAATAGCATGGTCACCGGATAGATTAGAGACATCCTTAATCTGCATGCCATTATTTAGTATTTGTACTCTATTCCTATCCATACCACGAATAACTGGTCGACCTACACTATCTCCCCAAGAGTTGTTACTGACCCCAGGAACACCGTCAAGCATGGAACCCAAGGATGAGCTTTTCTTGTTTTGTAAATCGATACCATTCATTATGTGCACAGGACGTACCATTTCATCATCAGATAATGACAATGGGTTCCCAGTAACAGGTATTTCGTTTGTTTTTATTTCTAGTGCATCATCTGCAAATACAGAAGTACTCAGCAAAGTAGCACATACAATTTCTTTGTAGCGCATAAAAATTCCTTAAAAGTAAAGTAAAAGTAAAATTCAATTATTAGGAATAGTTATGGCGCACGTGCTTGATAAACACGAAATAGTTTCGATGAAATACTCTTTGAAAGAAGAGCACTTTGGAATATATTTACATTGGGTAAAGTAAGCTTTTCAGTATCTTGCACATGATTTGATTCAGCGATGCTATGTTCAAGTAGGCATTGTTCACAATTAACAGTATTTAAATTATTTTTAGCATCATGATCTGCATGACTATCGTGACTATCGTGACTATCGTGACTATCGTGACTATCGTGACTATCGTGACTATCATGACTATCATGACTATCATGTTCATCATGATAATGATGCTCTATATCATGTTGAAGACTCGCATGCGAGTTAAGCATTAGTGTGAATAGAGCTAATAATAAAAATAAGGTTTTCTTAAGCATCATTTCTTACATTAATTTAATTTGTAGATATTATACTTTTACTGTCAAGTGTATTTAGTAAAACACCTTTGATAGTACCCTATTTTTATATAAAACAATAACTTATAGATTGTTTTAGAAATGGTGGCCAGAGACAGAATCGAACTGTCGACACGAGGATTTTCAGTCCACTGCTCTACCGACTGAGCTATCTGGCCATTGAAACATCAAGTGCGAGATTATAGCAAACTTATCTATATTTTAGTTCTTTAGATAAAACTATTTGCTGGCATATATATTTACAGCAGCAGGGTTGAATTTGGCATGTAATTTGAGGCCTAGATAGAGTAATCCTGCATAAATAATATTGCTTAGAAAATAGGATGAAAAATTATTTTGTAAGTATGACCATAAGCTAGTTACGCCTGAAAGACTCATATCATAAAGATAAAAATAACCTCCGTAGGAAATTATGAAACCTAAAGAAACTACAGCTAATATAATGGTCATAAAATTTAACATATCGAATATTTTAAGTTTACAAGCAAGCCACCAAGCCATGGGGTAAATAGTTAAATGGAAAAAGTAACTGGCATTAAATAAAGTAATATCTTGGTAGCCATGATTATAAATAGCAAAATTATCTAAACCAATAATTCCGAGGATTACAACTACAAGATATTTTCTTTCTTTTAATATCATTCCAGCTGCAAATGCAATGATTAAACTGGCATCAGGCAAAGCAAAGGGGGTAAGTTCGTGATTGAACCTAGTTAAAAATATAAAAAATAACATGGTAGTGATAACTAAGATATTTGATATATTATTTTTTACCATTTTCATTAAAATTTCTCATTAAACAATCATAAGATTTTAACATCTTGAGCCGTATGATTTAAAAGTTAATTTTTAATCCTGCCATAAAGGTTCTTTCAAAATTAAATGGGTACAAAGCGTTTGCATAGCTTTGCACAGCATTTTTTTGTTCAAAAATATTAGTTATGGCCCCAAATACTTCCATCTTATTAGTCATTTTAAAATTATTTACTCCGTAATTAAAAGATAAGTCTGTGGAGTTATATTGTGGCTGTTTTTGACTGTTGCTATTGGCAAAATCACTAAAAATATACGTTTTTTCTTTCCAAGCATGACTAATACTGACATAACCATTTGTTACAAACTGGTAATTTATATTTACTAGTACCATTTGCCTCGGAACACCTGGCATATCATTTCCATCAGTCAGCCCTTGTGCATTACTTCCAATTTCAGCCTTGACATAATTATAGGTGAGGCTTGCAGATAATTTATCGTTCAATTGCATAGTATTTTGTAACTCAAGACCGTATTTTTTGGAATTATCAATATTTTCATTCAAGAACGAACTAGGGTTATAAAAAATTTCGTCTTCAACTTTTGAATAATAACTCGTTAAAGAAAGATTATTTTGCTTTGTATAATAGGTAAGGCCAATATTTAAAGTATTCGATTTTGCCGGATCAATAAATCCATTAAATGCCCTTCCTGATAATGCCCATGAAGGAGGTGCATAAACTCCTACAAAAAAACGGTCAACATCTGGAGCTTGAAAGGCTTGGTTATAATTGGAGAATACTGATAATTGATCATTTACAGCATAATTTACTCCTATGTCATAAGCATTTAAACTTTCATCGGTGGCTAATGCAGAAGAACCGTTATATTTATAATCGACTTGTTCACGCCTCGCACCAGCACTAATAATAGTTTTTGTATTGACCTGCATTTCGGTTTCAACATAGTAAGCTTTATTATCTTTCGTTACCTTTCCCACACTATCTTTTCTTTGCCCATTTAATAATTCAAACCCAGGAGTAATGGTCAATTTTTCTCCCACAAAAGGTAAGGTAAGATTGAATCCTTCAGTATCATAATCATAAACAATATTTGCTGATGAGTAAGACGGTATGAAATGATTGGATCTATTTTCTTGAAAATATGACATTTTGACATTTACTAATGGATTTATTTTGTAATAAAGCCCAATGGAATTTCGATCAATATTATAGTCATAATTGGTATATTTATTCCCACTGTTTTGACTAGGATCGGTATCAAATTCTGCTTTTGTTAAGGCACCAACATAAAAGAGATTACTTCTCACGTTTGATGAAACTAACTTAATATTTAAGTCGTTAGTTGGATCGATGTTAATCTTAAGCTTATTATATTGATTTGTAGATTCTGCTTTATTGCCTTGTGTATCGACTTTACTTTGACCATCATTACTATCATCACTGGCACTAAGCCCAATACTAAATTTCTCGCCTTTATAACCTATATTAATATTATTGTTATTTAAGCCATCACTTCCAAAAGAAGTTTGTATACTATTTTCAATGTAGTCTGAAGTAGTAATATTTATAACTCCACCCATTGCACCATCACCATGTCTAATCGAACCTGAACCTCTAATAATTTCAATATTAGCAATGGAGCTTAGGGGAATAGAACCAATAATTTGTGCGGACATATCAATATTATTGATTCTTTCGCCATCCACGGTAACCACGACATTCTGGTAACCAGATTCAATACCATAACCTCGTATATCAATGAGTGGTGCAGATTTATTACCATAGCTTGGCAAAATATTTATAGAGGTATGTTGGGATAGAAAATTAAATAAGCTCGAACTTCCAGATCTACTGATATCCTTTGCAGTGTAGATTTCTTTTGAGGAAGCAGAGGCTATTTCTTGTGCGATATATTGATCGCCGGGTACGATAATTTTTTTTGTTTCTAATGTTTCTGCGAATAAGGTGTACGATGAGACGACACTAAGTAGTATTATTTTTTTAGACATGATTTAAAAGGCTTTCAAAAAAATTAAGTCATTCAACCCCGAATGAGTTTATTGGATTGAATATTTTGTGGAGGATTTAAATAAAATTTTATTTAATATTACTTCCCCGTAATATTCACTAGGAACAATCATTAGGCCGGTCTCCGGACTCATAAGACTAGATAAATGCCTTCCCAAGGTTTAACTCAGTGGCGTGTTGATTTATCCTCACTTATTTACCGTTGCGGGGGCAGCGTAAGATTTTCACTTATCTTCCCGTTTAAATATAAATTGAGAAAATTTATATCACCTAACAACGCTTCGATACTAACACATTTTTTTTTAAAGCAAAAAAAGATGAAATTTTCAATATTGTTTACGGACTATAGGTAATTGCATTATTATGAGATTAAGTTAAAGGAGTAAACATACAATGGCAAGAAAAGTACAATGCGTTAAATTAAAAAAAGAAGCAGATGGCCTTGATTTTCCTCCATATCCAGGCGAGATGGGAAAGCGTATTTTTGAGAATGTTTCTAAAGAAGCTTGGGCTGGCTGGTTAAAGCACCAGACGATGTTAGTCAATGAAAACAGATTAAGCCTAGTAGATCCTCAGGCAAGAAAATACCTTGCTGAGCAAACAGAGGCCTACTTTTTTGGGGATGGAGCAGAGCAAGCATCAGGATACGTGCCACCTAAAACGTAGATTCTAATGTTTTAATTCTGCCTTAATTTCTTTAATGCTAGAGTGGCGAACATCAGTACCTTTTACAGTATACATCACTGATTGACTAATATTTTTTGTATGATCACCAATTCTTTCGAGCGATTTAGTTACAAACATTAACTCCAAAGAAATCGATATCGTTCTTGGATCTTCAAGCATATAAGTGAGAAGTTCACGCATATGTGATCTGTACTCCTCATCTACTTCTTTGTCTTTTTCTAATATATCTATAATTTCTGCTGTATCAAGTCGAGCAAAAGAGTTTAATGATTGCGTTAACATTTTTTGCACTGCATTAAGCATAGACGTAATAGTTTTAAATTTAGGCTTGTTCATTAGATCCTCTTCAATGATGCGTATTGTTGCGTTAGCAATCTTCGAGGATTCATCTCCAATTCGCTCAAGGTCACTTACAATTTTCATAATCATAAGCACATTTCTCAAATCAACTGCAACAGGAGATCTTTTACTAATGAGAAGCGAACATTCCTCGTCTATCTCTAGTTCAAGCGAGTTCACATCTTCATCTCTATTAATTACTTTTTTAGCAAGTTTCACATCAGCTTCAATAAGCGATTGCACAGCTTCTGCAAGTTGCTCTTCAACAATAGTACCCATTTCAACTACTTTGGAGCGAATGGATTCCATATCGTCATCAAACTGAGTATATATATGTTCTGAAGCCATAAAAAAAATACCTAAATATAATTAATCAATTTTATCATAGTTATAATTACAGAAATATGACAGTCACTATTTTAAGTGATTGTTTTAACGCCTTCGTCGGTCGCTAACAATAAAATATCTGCTGGTCTTTTTGCAAAAAGTCCATTGGTTACTACACCAACAATTTGATTAATCGTTTTTTCTGTTTCAATCGGATCAGGAATATTTAAATTATGCACATCTAAGATGATATTGCCATTATCTGTTGTAAAATCACGCAGTTTTGGTTGTCCTCCCATAGCTGATAATTGGCGTGCAACATAGCTACGTGCCATCGGGAGTACTTCTACTGGAAGAGGAAATTTTCCTAGTACTGGAACGTACTTTGATTCATCACAGATACAAATAAATTTTTTAGCATTAGCCGCAACAACTTTTTCTCTAGTTAAAGCACCACCCCCACCCTTGAGCATGTGCATGTGTTCGGTTATTTCATCTGCTCCATCCACATAAATATCCATTCCATCCACATTATTTAAATCAAAGACTTCAATGCCATGTTTACGTAAACGTTCCGCAGTTGCCTCACTACTAGCGACGGCTCCTTCAATCTTAGATTTAACCTCAGCTAAGTAATCAATAAAGTAATTTGCAGTTGACCCAGTTCCAACTCCTATAATTCCAGTTTTGACATATTCGATTGCTGCTTTAGCAACTTGTTGTTTTAATTCATCTTGAGTTAGACTCATTTTTTCTAAACCTTTTTTTAACTATTATTGGGTTAATATAATACACTGAGATGAGATTCTTGAGAATGAACAAATTATGACAAATAAATATAAAAAATACACAGATGAGGCGAAGGTATACGACGTTGCAAAGCGAACACCTTTAGATTATCAGGCTTTACTTTCAACTAGGTTAAATAATCAAATATATCTAAAAAGAGAGGATCTGCAGTCAGTTTTTTCTTTCAAGATTAGAGGGGCCTATAATAAGTTGACTCATCTTGACCAAAAAATAAGAGATAAAGGAATTATTGCTGCTTCTGCAGGAAATCATGCTCAAGGTGTTGCGATGGCTGCTAAAACATTAGGTTGTAAAGCTACTATAGTAATGCCAAAAACTACCCCAACAATAAAAACAAATGCAGTTCGTAAATTTGGAGCTGAAGTTGTTTTGCATGGTATTTCGCTTTATGAATCCTTGGAATATGCACATGAAATAGAAAAGAAAAAAGGCTTGACCTTTATTCACCCTTTTGATGATCCTCATGTTATTGGTGGTCAAGGGACAATAGGAAAAGAAATATTAGAAGATTTTAAAGAGCCTCTTCATGCAATTTTTGTTTGTGTTGGTGGAGGAGGACTAATTTCAGGGATAGCTGCATATGTAAAAGCAGTAAATCCAGAAATAAAAGTTATTGGAGTAGAGGCAAAAGACTCTGAAGCGATGACTGAAGCATTGAAAAGAAAAGAAAGGATTTCACTCGATCAAGTGAGCTTATTTGCTGAAGGAGCGGCAGTAAAGCAAATAGGCGTTCATAACTTTGAGATCGCTTCTAAATACGTTGATGAGATGGTAGTTGTCGATAATGATGAAATATGTGCCGCAATTAAAGATGTGTTTGAGGATACAAGAACTATTTTAGAGCCAGCAGGCGCCCTAGCTGCAGCCGGCTTAAAATCATATGTGCTAAAAAATAATATACAAGGCAAAAATTTAATAGGCATCGCCTCAGGTGCAAATATCAATTTTGACCGTTTACGTTTTGTTGCAGAAAGAGCAGAACTTGGTGAGCAAAGAGAAGCGATACTATCCGTTACTATTCCAGAAAAACCTGGCGCTTTTAAATCCTTTTGTGATTTATTAGGAGCTAGAAACATAACAGAATTTAATTATCGTTATTCTGATACAAATCAAGCACAAATCTTTGTTGGGGTCACTATTTCAAATGCCAAAGACACAACAACGCTCTTGAATAATTTTAATGAAGCTGGTTTATCTGCTTCGGATTTAACGCAAAATGAGATGGCTAAACTTCATTTGAGATATATGGTCGGTGGTCACGCCCCTGATGCAAAAAATGAATTGGTTTATCGTTTTGAATTTCCAGAAAAACCTGGGGCCCTATTAAGCTTTTTAACAAATATGGGCGAAAATTGGAATATTAGTTTATTCCACTACCGTAATCATGGGGCAGACATTGGACGTGTCTTGGTTGGTATGCAAGTGCCAAAGAAAGATCAAGAAACTTTTCATAAATTCCTCAATGATTTAGAATACCCTTTTTATGACGAAACAGATAATCTTGGATATAAACTTTTTTTAGGGAAGTCATAAAATTTAGGAAAATTTCATTTAGGTAAATGATTTAGAATGACAATCTAATATTAAAAAAATATAATTTTCTTAAGGTAAATAATAAATTTAGGAGACAAAATGAATTGGTTTAAATTAATAGCATTAACCTTTTTTTTAGTTGGTTGTGGGGAGGCTGATCGCGGAAAAGCTTACATTACTTCTCAAGAGGGAGGTATTTCGATAATTGACTTAAATACAATGGAAGTTATTAATCAATTAAATGCTGGAGGTTATCCTAGGGGTATAGGCATTACTAAAGACGGTACACGTATTATTACTGCAAATAAAGCAGATGCTTCTGTTACTGTCACCAATATAATAAGTAATGAAATTGAAAGTAGTATTGAGGTAGGCATAAATCCAGAATTTGTAAGAGTATTCAACGGACAAGTTTTTGTATCTACTGAACCATCATCAAAAGGAAAGCCACCTGCTAAAGGGGAAATGAATAAGGAAGAGGAAGAGGAAGATGACGATGATGATCGAACTCCTGCAAAGATTGCAGTGGTTGATCTTATAGAGGGTAAAAAAATAAGAGAAATTACTGCTGGTCCTGAGACAGAAGGTATAGAGTTTAGTAAAGATGGTTCGCAAATTATTGTAACCAATGAGGCAGATAATACGATTACCGTTCACGATTTTGTATCTGGTAACTTATTAAAAACTGTTCAAGCAGATGCTTATGGACTGAGACCACGAGGCATTAAAGTCTCCCCAGATGGTAATTTCTATATAGCAACTTTAGAGCATAGCGATAATTTTATTGTACTTGATAAAGAATTTAATCATGTAAAAACAGTAAAAACGCAACATGATGTTTCTGAAGACAACAAACATAAGGGTAAATCACCTTATGGGGTAAGTTTTAGTCCCTCTGGAGATAAACTTTTTGTTGCTGCAAGTGGAGGCTATAAAAAAAGAAGTTCTTTAGAGGTTTATGATGGAAAAAGTTTTGAAAAAATAAATCGAGTGGAGACGGATGGAAGAAGATGCTGGCACTTTACGTTTACTCCCGATAACAAAGATATTCTTTTAGCATGTGGTAGATCTGATGAAGTATTAGTTATTGATGCAGAAAATTTAAATATTAAAAAGAGAGTTCCAGTTGCTGGTATTCCTTGGGGCATCATAACTTATCCCAAGGCTTTGGGAAGTTTGGATGAAGCAGATTAATTTTTTATATTATTTATAAATAACCACTCATTTTTTGTAATAGGGGTAATTGATAATCGATTACCCTTTCTTAATATCATCATTTCCTCAAGCTCTGAGAATAACCGCAAGGTTTTCAGCTCAATCAAAGGTATTTTTTTTACTAAGGTCACATCTACGTTTAACCATCTTGGATTATCAGGTGAGGATTTAGGATCAAAGTATTTGTGTCCCTTTTGAAATTGCAAAGGGTCAGGATAAGCTAGTTTTGTAATCTCCATAATCCCAACGATTCCTGGGGTATCACAATTGGATTGATAGAAAAAGGCAAGATCACCTAGGGACATATCATCTCGCATGAAATTTCTTGCTTGATAATTTCTAATCCCCTTGGTTGGTATCCAGTCCACGGTTTGATTTGGAGTTTTTTCTAGATCCTCTATTGTAAAAACAGATGGCTCAGATTTCATTAGCCAATATTTCATATTTAATATCCCTTAAAGAATAAATTATTGTTATCTTATTAGAAGTTTAATACAAGAGAAAAATATGGAAAAGAAAAAAAATGTTTTGGGAGGAAATTTAGCTGTATGTAGCTTAGATCCTTTAACTGGATATTATAGAAATGGAGAGTGTGACCAATGTTCATCCGATTCGGGTCAGCATACTGTTTGTTCAGAAGTGAATAATGAATTCTTAGCTTATTCTAAGGAAAGGGGAAATGATCTTTCAACTCCACGACCGGAATTTAATTTTCCTGGACTAGTAGCTGGAGATAAATGGTGCTTATGTGCAAGTAGATGGTTAGAGGCAGCGGAAGCAGGGTGCGCACCTCCTGTGGTTTTAGAAGCGACCCATGAAAGTGCCCTAGACATCATAGAAATGAGTGATTTGGAATATCATAAATTAAACAAATAGAGCATTTTGGTGTTGCCTAGACCAGCATCCAGAACCAAAGGTTCAGGTGGTAATAGACTAAGAAGTTTTAGGTTCGCTCGCCAAGAGCCCTTAAAAGGTTACCCAATCGTGAGCGATCTCACCACATTCTGATTGACTAAAACCGATGCTATAGACTAGTTCAAGGAATAATTAGTCTAAGCAACACCAAAAAGATCTAAAAAAATTACTCTAAAATACTATCAAGTAGTTTATTAAAATCGTTTATTTTATTTTTATAGCTTAATGTATGGACATCAGCATTACTATTTTGATTCAGGTATTCATGCGTAATATTGAGTGCTGCCATAATTATAGTTTTATCGACACCAATCACAGAACCTGTTTCTTGTATCTCTTCGATCTTGTGATTAAGGTAGCTAATAGACTTTTTAAGATTTTCTTCTTCATTTTCCGGACATGCAATGGAAAAGTCACGGCCAAGAATTTTTACTTCTAATTGATTTGCCATAATATTAAGGAATCTGTGCTAATAAGTTTTCAATTTTTACGGTAGCCTCAGCTATCTTTGCTTTAAGATTTCTAATTTCTTCTTTTGCATCATAAAGCTGGGGTTTCACTGAATCATTTTCCAGTTTTAAAGCATTAGTTTTTTTAACTAATGAGTTAAGCTTTTCTTCTAATAGATTTAGTTCCTCTTGCATGTATTCATCATAGTGTAATTTTTGTTTACCAGCAATAGCCTAATTCTTGCTACTATTTTTTTTTGCTCTAGGGTGTGCTTTGTCATATATTTTTGATAAATGTTGATAGTCTAAATGTGTATATATTTGTGTAGTGCTTATATTTGCATGCCCAAGCAATTCCTGAACAGCACGTAGATCTTGACTTGACTGTAATATATGGCTTGCAAAACTATGGCGTAATAAATGCGGATGAATGTTTTCAGGAATACCTTGTTTCTTTGCCCAATATTTTAAACGGTATTGAATTGATCTAGTTCCCAATGGCAAACCTTTTTTTGACAAAAAGACAAATTTATTTTCTGAACTGATATTTTTTATTTTCCCTCTCTCAATTAGCCAGTTATTTAGAGCTTTCATTGCATATTCACCGATTGGAACCACTCTTGTCTTATCACCTTTACCAGTTATTGTTGCAGTATTATCGTCAGTATTTATTTCTTGGAGTTTGATGTTAACCAATTCTGAAAGCCTCAGTCCAGATGAATAAAATAATTCCATCACAGCATGATCTCTAATACCCAAAAGAGAATTATCTGTAATATTTATTAACTTTATTACTTGATCAATAGATAAAGTTTGAGGAAGAGTCTTTTTTGACTTTGGGGCCTTTATTCCTATTACAGGATTTTGCTTAAATTTATATCGGTTAGTTAGAAAATCAAAAAATCCACGCCATGAGGAAAGCATTCTGGATAAAGATTTACCATTAATACCTTGTTGATGAAAAACAGAGACGCTACGTCGGATATCCTCAACTTTATAAGATTTAAAGTCTTTATTTGCAGATTGTGTTTTTAGTAATGAAATATCCCTTAAATAATTTTTAATAGTATTACTACTTAATCTTTTTTCAAATGTAATATACTCAATATAATTATTTATGTAACTATTATTATCCATTTGATAGAAAATCACTAAGGTTTATCTCACCATCAAAAACAAATTTTGCTGGTCCTATTAATTCAATATTTCCGTTGGGTTTTTTGTTAACTTTTAAGATGCCACCATCCATAGAGATATTGAGTGGGCCCTCAGCCCATTCGTTCTCCATTGCTATCACGGCACTAGCACAAGCTCCAGACCCACAAGCTAATGTCATACCAGCCCCCCTTTCATAAACTTTGAGGGCTAAATTATGAGAATCTATAATTTTTAAAAAATTTACATTTACACTGTCAGGAAACATTAATGAACCTTGTAATGCCTTACTTATAGACGGAAAATTTATATTATCAAAGGTGTTTAGCTCAATAACAGCATGGGGATTTCCCATAGAAACTGGATAAAACTTATATTCTTGGTTATTTACTGTGATTATATTGTCAGTTGATTGATTTGGTTTGAAAGGAATACGATTGTTCTCAAAAATAGGTTTTCCCATATCCACTGCAATCAATTCATTTTCTTTATATGAAAGCTCAATTAATCCTGAGCGTGTTTCAACGATAAGTTCATCATATTTGGTAAGTTCTTTTAATCTAAGATAATGAAAAAAACATCTTGCCCCATTACCACATTGATTTACTTCCTTGCCATCTGCGTTAAAAATTCTATATTTAAATTCTGCATTAGGATGAGTTGATTTTTCAATAATAAGTAGTTGGTCAAAGCCAATACCAAAGTTTCGATTAGAAAATTCGCTTATATCTTGAGCACTTAAATTATAGTCATGATCAATTTGGTTGATAATAATGAAGTCATTACCAGCTCCGTGCATTTTACTAAATGGTATTTTGTGTGTTTTTGCCATATGAAATTGACTCTTTCTTTGCTATTGTATCGTTTTTATTCATTATACTTCCTTACATGAAAGATTTTTTATTTACCTCCGAATCAGTTTCTGAAGGTCATCCAGATAAAGTAGCTGACCAAGTATCTGATGCAATTCTGGATGCTATTCTTGATCAAGACCCAAACGCTAGAGTAGCCGCAGAGACAATGGCAGCTACTAATTTACTTGTACTTGCAGGTGAAATAACAAGTAACAGTGAAGTTGATTATGAAAAAATTGCTAGGAATACTTTAAAAAATATTGGATATGATAATCCAGAGTACGGTATTGATTATAAAACATGCGATATTGTGATTAAGTATGGAGAGCAATCGAGAGATATAGGTCAAGGAGTTGATGGGGCACTGGATGATCCAAAAGATCAAGGAGCGGGAGATCAAGGTATTATGTTTGGATATGCATGCAATGAAACTTCTGAACTTATGCCTTTACCAATTTGGCTTTCACATAGACTGGTCGAGAGACAAGCAATGCTTCGAAAAGATGGTAGATTATCTTGGCTGAGACCTGATGCAAAGTCTCAAGTAACAATTGATTATAAAAATAATCAACCCAATGCAATAGATACTATCGTTCTATCAACTCAACATGATCCTGAAGTAAATATGCACGACTTGAAAGAGGCTGTTATTGAAGAAATAATAAAGCCTGTGATACCTGACTATTTATCTCAAGCAAAGATTAATTTCTTAATAAACCCGACAGGTAGATTTGTGATAGGTGGTCCAGAAGGAGACTGTGGTCTTACTGGAAGGAAAATCATAGTAGATACATACGGGGGCGCAGCACCTCATGGCGGCGGAGCTTTTTCTGGGAAAGATCCAAGTAAGGTTGATAGATCAGCAGCTTATGCTGGAAGGTATGTTGCAAAAAATATTGTTGCAGCAAAATTAGCTGATAAATGTTTGGTTCAATTATCTTATGCTATTGGTGTAGCAAAACCGACTTCTATTATGGTCGATACTATGGGTACAGGAAAGTTACCTGATGAGGAAATTAGTAAGTTAATTTCAAGAGAATTTGATTTAAGACCAAGAGGTATTATCGAGATGCTAGATCTTTTAAGACCAATTTATAAGAAAACTGCAGCTTATGGTCATTTTGGAAGAGATGAGCCAGAGTTTAGC
>CACEEB010000021.1 GCA_902558495.1 uncultured OM43 clade bacterium
CTCCTGCACCAAAAGTTATTGTGCCAATTAAAGGTAAATCAACTTGCGAAATTTTTGCGGGGCCAATGATATTAGCCGTGATTAATACGGTAAAGAATGCAGCCATTACCAAATCATAATATTTGTACTTTTTGTCTGTCATTAGATTATTACTTTAGTCTTCTTCCCTCTTTTTTTTCTTATTAAATTTTATCCAGGTTAAGAAACCAAGAAAAAGTAAAACGGCCCATATAAGCACAAAAATACTGCCCATGATACTTCCTGCAACTGTATTTGGATCAAATAAGTTGTTAATTAGATATCCAACTAAAGCCCAAAGCAATATTGCCATTAATCCTTTTATACTTATGGTAAATTTTTTTATAAAAATCACCCTTGATTTAAGTTGGTATTAACCACGGTATTATGGCTAAAATTACTAAAGATAGAGCTAATACTAATAATAGTTTTTTAAGTTTCAATGTATCTCTCTTAATTATTGTCACAAATATTTACCCTTCTTTTATTGGGCAATATAGAACAATATATCATCCAAAATAAATCTTTCTTCATTCCGTTAATTATTTATTAAAATTTCACTTGAATCTAATAATTATTTTGTTAATATATGCGACAATTTTAATAATTTTAATAAGGAAGAAATAAATGTATAAGTTTTTAACTGCACTATTAGTATCGCTTATGTCTTTAGTTGCCTTCGCTGACGGTCATGGTAATCATGAAGATAAAGAATCAGAAAAGAAAGTTGAGGAAAAAGCTGAAAAGGAAGACGAAAAGAAAGCTTCGAATCCATCACAAATTAAGTATGAAGATCCAACAAAGTATTATCCTAAAAAGTAATTTCATTTAAAAAAGAGCCTAGCGGCTCTTTTTTTTGTACCAATTTTATTTTAAAGCTCCCTCCCCCTTAACTAGCTCTTTTTCTTAATTTCATCAATGATGTCTTCTTTAGCTTCATCTATTATTTTTTCAATAACTCTCACATTCTTATCAATGATATTTAAATTTTCTTGCATCCTATCAATCTTTACATTACTTTTATTTAGCTCTACTACGACATCCCAATCATTTGCATGAGCCTTGTCTATAAAAATATTACTTGCATTTAAGAATAAACCTAGTGCAATGGCTCCAAGTAAAATCTTCGTGGTGTTATCTACTTTTAATTCCATATCATTCTCCTTATTTACATTGTCCTGTTCTTATCCTGCCCCTGCCTCTGTCTTTAAAAAGTGAAGACTTTATTAGGTGTAACACAATGGGTTAAGGGTATATCGTGTTCATTTACATCTTCTATCGCTTCACAAGGCTCAAAGAGGCTGATTCCAACTTTTTTGGTGTCCTTGGGTAAAGAAGCAAAAAAACGATCATAAAAACCTTTACCATACCCTACTCGATAGCCTTTGCGATCAAAAGCTAAAAGTGGTGTAATTACTAAATTAATTGCATCATTGTTTGTCCAAGCAGGATTGATTGGTTCAGGAATATTATGTTTGGTGAGTTTGGTTTTGGTATGAGTTTCAAATTCTGCGGTTTTTAAAGTTCCATCATCAAAATTGCTAACGGGTACCACTACCTTAATGTTATTTTCCCAACAATATTGAATGATCAAGGCAGTATTTATTTCGTCTTTTGATTGGATAGGTAAAAAACAATGGATGCATTCAGGATGATTTTTTTTAATAAGCTCTATAGTATTTTGTATAAGTATTAATGATTCCTCTACGAATTGGGCAGCAGATAATTCTTGTCGCTTTTTGGCATATTCTTTTCTAATGTTATCTTTTTTTAAAATGGCATTCTCCTCGTTTATTTTGCTCAAAAGCAACATTTATTATTTAAGCATTTTAGGGAGTATTTGCAAACAAGGCTCTCTGGTTTATCCTTAGAAGGAATGCTAAATATGTATTTTTATAATGCAATTTTGCACTATATTATTCGCAGTCATATGATATAGTAAAACTAATAGCCGTCTAAATAACCATACCCATTGTTATTTTCGGTCAATAACTAAAAGCAAATCACGACCAAAAGTCTTTATTTTGTTTTAAAAGATGATGATTAATCTCGTTCAACCTGAAACTAGGATATAAACGTGATTTACTTTTATTGCTCATAGGCACAAGTAATTATCCATAATTATGTCGCATTGCACATGGTTAATCGTCACCATAAAATTAAATGATTAAAGGAAAAGATTATGAGTGTTTTAGAAGATTTCAAAAAACTAAAAGCAGAAGGAACGAAAATTGTAGTGGTTACTTCACACGAATACTGGAGTGCGAAGATCCTTAATGATACAAATGTAAACGGTATTCTCATTGGTGATGATTTGAACATGGTAGTCCATGGCCACGAGGACACCTTAAGCTGTGATGTGGAAACCATTGCCATGCACACTAGGGCTGTCAAAAAAGGAGCAAAAGATAAATTTCTTATCGCTGGTATGCCTTTCATGAGTAATAGAAAGGGATTTAAGGAGACAATGGATAACGTTGAAATCTTAATCAAGGCTGGGGCCAATGCACTAAAAATTGAAGGTGCTGATGGAAATGAGGAGCTCTATGCCCATTTATCACAATCAGGCATTCCTGCAATCGGACACATTGGTCTTACACCATCACACCACAATGCTATTGGTGGATTTAAGGCTCAGGGTAAAACTAAAGAGAGCGAGTTAAGCATCATTGAAGAAGCTAAAAAGCTTGATAAACTCGGATGCATTGCCATCGTTTTAGAGGCAGTTCCGCAGCATGTTGGTGCTGCAGTTAGTGCTGCAGTATCTATCCCAGTAGTTGGGGTTGGAGCTGGATTAGACGTAGATGGACAGGCATTAGTGCTTCCAGATATGCTAGGGTTTTCTACCGACTTTAAACCTAAATTCGTTAGGACATACATGAATGGGGCTGATCTTATTAAAGAGGCTGTTAATCAGTTCGCAGCGGATGTGCATGCAAAAACTTTCCCCTCGGAAAAAGAAACTTACGCACCAGCTAAAAAACAGTAACTCTTTTATTCAATTAAACATTTTGGGGCATACAGTATTTTGCCCCTTTTTTTGCGATACTTTTTATTCCTTAAAAAAAACGCATTAATATTATAATCTTCGTTTGCATATTAAAGTCCTGTGCTTATACTCACCATATATAAATTGTTATCTATTTCGGATTACAGGTTATAATCCCTTAGTACACTAATATTTAGTAGATAATATAAAGTGAATTATGGTGAGAACCTTTTGTCAATCAGCGCATCACACAAAAAAAACTTTTACAATTTATGGATAAAGTAGACGTAGTCATCATTGGTTCTGGTATTGCTGGAATATCATCAGCCTATTACTTACAAAAGAACTTTCCTGACCTGACATATAAAGTTATAGAAGCAAGATCTGACTTAGGAGGTACTTGGGATCAAATGGTCTTCCCTGGAGTCCGTTCGGATACCGATATGTATACCTATGGATTTACTTTTAATCCCTGGGAAGGCTCCATCATTGGCCAAGGTAAAGACATAAAAAATTATCTAAATGACTCTGCTCAAAAATTTAATATGAGAGAGCATATATTATTTGATACCAAAGTAACCTCCATGTCTTGGAATGACAATCAATGGACCACCAAAACAACGCGTAATGATTTTATTAGCCAATACATTATTTGCTGCACTGGATCCCGTGACTATAAATATCCGAATTTCCCTAAATTCAAAGACGAAAATAAATACCAAGGAGAGATTGTACATACTCAAGACTGGGGAAATGCAGAAATAAAAGATAAAAATGTAGCTATCATTGGTAGCGGTTGTACTGCCGTAACCATGACCCCCGCCGTGGTTAAAGAAGCGAAAAAAGTAACACTAATTCAGAGAAGCCCCGCATGGATTGTCAATGTGGATGGAGATGAAAAATCAACTCGAACTTACAAGACTTATGAAACCTTAATTGATTATTTTCACAGTAGAATATTTAAAAAATCTTATAAGAAGAAAGTTTTAGCTAAATATCCTTACTACAATGATACCAACGTACCTTCCTATGATTTCTGGGATCAGCGACCTGCATGTAGTTTAAATAATGATTATTTTGATTCAGTAAAATCAGAAAAAGTATCACTAGAATTATCCGAAGTTGAAAATTGGGAAGCGAATGGAATTAAGTTAAAAAATGGAAATATAGTTAACTGTGACCTCACCATAATGGCGACTGGACTTAATGCACAATTATTAGGGGGTATTGATGTCTTTGTTAACAAGAAAAAAGTAAATCTCAACGATACGAGTTGGTATCGTGGCATGATGTTCAGTGGCATACCTAATCTTTTCGCTCATACTGGATACATTAATTTTAGTTGGACTGCTCGTTGTGAGATAGTTAGTGAGCGTATTTGCAGAACCGTTAAATACATGCAAAAAAAACAATTTGCGACATGCACTCCAAAATATGTTGGTAAAACGTCGAAGCCAGCCATAGAGGCAAATTATGTATTACGGTCCATGGATAAATTTCCAAATCGATCCTATAAATTTTATAACTCTAATTACCTACTAGAATATTTGATTTTTAAATGGACAAGAATTAATGACGGAGCAGTAGATTTCGTCTAATTAAAGGGATATATACATGAAACTTGAATCAATAGCATTACACCATGGGTACGAATCAAAAAATAACGACCAAAAATCAGCGACTACTCCAATTTATCAAACATCAGGATTTACCATTGACGACACCCAACATGGCGCAGACTTATTTGATCTTAAGGTTGAAGGAAATATTTATACACGGATAGGAAATCCAACTAATGATGTGCTTGAAAAAAGAGTGGCTGAAATGGAGGGTGGTATTGCAGCCCTATCACTCGCCTCTGGAATGGCAGCAATTACTTATGCTATTCAGACTATTACCAGGTCAGGTGATAATATTGTCAGTACTAGTCAGCTATACGGAGGTACTTATAATTGCTTTACGCATAGCTTTCCAAAACAAGGCATCACGGTAAAAATGGTGGATGGTGCAGATTATCAGGGCATTGAGGATGCGATAGATGAAAATACCAAGGCAATCTATTGTGAGTCCATAGGTAATCCACTTGGTAATATAATTGATCTGGAAAAGTTTGCAACTATTGCGCATAAACATGGCATACCTTTAATTGTCGATAACACAGTTGCAACCCCCTTCTTATGTCGTCCTATTGATTTTGGGGCAGACATCGTAATCCATTCCTTAACAAAATATATTGATGGTCACGGGGCAACCATTGGAGGGATTATCGTAGACTCCGGAAAATTTGATTGGAAAAAAGATCCGAAGAAATATCCTATGCTAAATGAACCTGATCCCTCCTATCATGGAATTATTTACACCGACACATTTGGACCAGCAGCTTTTATTGGTTGCTGTCGAGTTGTTCCATTAAGAGAAACAGGGGCATGTTTATCGCCAAATAATGCCTATATTATTATGCTAGGGCTGGAGTCTTTGGGTGTAAGAATGGAAAGACATTGTGAAAATGCACTTGCATTGGCCAAGTATTTAAAAAATCATAATCGTGTGGAATGGGTAAATTATGCTGCCCTACCTGATGATAAATACCATGATGTTTGTAAAAAAATTACTGGTGGCCAAGCCTCCGGCATTATCAGCTTTGGTATTAAAGGAGGTAAGAATGCAGGAGCCAAATTTATTGATGCACTCCAAATGATTCTAAGAGTTCTTAGTATGGGGGATGCTAAATCACTTGCTTGCCATCCAGCATCAACATTACACAGGCAATTAACTTCAGAACAAAAGGCTTTAGCAGGAGTCAGTGAAGATTTGGTAAGGATTTCTGTTGGTATAGAACATATTGATGATATTATTGCCGATGTCGAACAGGCAATTGAGGCCTCTAAAAAGTAATTAATATAAATAAAGCTTAACTAAGGGGCTATGATTTTTCCAGAAAAATCAAAACACTTGCCAGAATCCTTTTGATCAATATCACTTATAACTTTTGACAATAGACCAACGCTCTCTTTGGGACTAAAAATACTATGCTTTACATTCTTTAGGAATGGTTCTGATAATTGGCTTTGAACTGTTCCAGGATGAACTCCTATTACTACATGCGCCTTATCAATCCTTTGCAGTTCAATCGAGAGGTTACTGATCATCATATTCAGGGCTGATTTTGAGCTTCGATAGCTATGCCATCCACCTAGGCTATTATCAGTAATGCTGCCTACTCTTGCCGATAAAAAAACTATTTTTATGCCCTTAGATTTCTTTATCAATGGTAAAAGTTTTTTTACTAATAAGGTTGGTCCAAAAACATTTACTTGAAATACTTTTTGTAAAGTAACTAAATCCACTCCAGCAATAGATTTCTCCGGTTTAATCTGATCGGTGTGGAGAATTCCTGTAGCGATTATAATCGTACTGATTGATTCCAATTGAAGTATGTCATTTAAATTATCAAATGTTTCCTCCCTTGAATAATCAACCTCTATGGACTGAATTTTTGGGTTATCAATATTGTTCATCTTCCTTGATAAAGCAATAACTTTTTCTACATTTGGATCATCACAGTAGAGCTTTGTAAATTCTTTTCCAATTCCACCTGAAGCACCAGCTATTAATATATTTTTTTTCATTCAGATATTATTTCTATTCTTTTAATTTTTTTTGAAGCTTAGTTGATAAAGCATTAAACCAGACAGATTCTTGTCCTGGTTTTGGGAGTATTTCACCATACTCAATCATCTGATCTGGTTTAAGATCTACTAGATATACCCAGATATTTTCTTTATCTACCCCAGAGAAATTAATCAATGCGTCTCTCAAGCTTGTGATGAGTTTATTTTTAATTTTATCTGACCTTCCCTCTCTAATTTCACCATGTAGAAATATTTGTCTAGTCATTACTTTTTTACTGCCAATAAAGTGGCTATTTTCCTCGATTTTATGAAAAATAATCTGCGCAAAAAAACTTTCCGCTCCTGTGGCAGCCTCATGGTGTTGAGATATTTCTGAAGCAATCTTATTTTTTTGAAAATTTGTGAGTGCTAAATTTGAAGTAAACACATTGTATGTAGGCATATTTATTAGTTTAAAATACGAGTATTAAATCTTATCATATTGCATCCATTTGTTTAGTTTGCTATCTCAAGGTAAACTTAAACCATGAAATATCTAATATTAATTACCCTATTATTTTCACATACGATTTATGCAAAGGAATCCTCTTTAGAATTTTTTGATCCAAATAAAGAAAATGCATATCAAGGAAGATTATTCTACGATCCAATTAAAGAAGAATATCCAATTGCTAAAATGAGGAAATTATGTGATGGCTTTACAGGTATCGATACTGCTCAGATAAAATGTAGAGAAAAAAGTACCAATATGACTATATGTGAATACAAATGCAGCTTACATTGGTCGGTTAGTGATTAAAAATGCCTAACCAAGCCTTTAGGAAGTTTGGCTTCTGGATTGGACTCGTGCTTTTTTTTACAGTTATTATAATTAATCCTCCAACGTCTATCTCCAATCAAGCATGGCTTGTTGCCGCTGTTGCAATACTTATGGCTGTTTGGTGGGGAACTGAGTCAATCCCTCTACCCATAACTGCTCTTCTACCCTTAGCTTTATTTCCTCTTATGGGTATCATGAGCTTCAAAGATGCAGCAGCATCTTATGCAAGTCCGAGTGTATATTTATTTTTAGGTGGCTTTATTTTAGCTTTAGCTATCCAATCATCAGGACTGCACAAAAGGATGGCCCTCTCAGTTATAACATTATTTAATAATTCAGCTGCAGGCATAGTTGGTATTCTGATGGCTATTTCCTTTTTTATTAGTATGTGGGTTATGAATACATCAACAACCCTTATGCTGCTTCCTATATGCCTTGCATTAAGCTTAAATATTACTGAAAGCCTACCTAATATTGATAAAGCAAATTCAAGAAACTTTGAAATAGCACTCTTTTTAGGGATAGCATATGCTTCATCGATGGGTGGAATGTCTAGTCTCATTGGGACGGCCCCGAATATAGTATTTGCTGGTTTTATGCAGGAAAACTTTGCTATGGAGATTTCCTTTATAGACTGGATGAAGATTGCACTGCCTATAGGCTTGACTATGCTGGTTATTGGTTTTTTTGTGCTGACTAAATTACTTTACCCTGTTCAATTTAATCTAAATATTGAAGCAAAAAGAAAAATTAATCAAAGCCTATATAAATTAGGTCCAATGAGTATAGATGAAAAAAAAGTACTCATTTTGTTTGGTTTAACAGCATTTTTTTGGGTATCACGAACCCACTTAAATGATTATCCTATCTTTGCCAACTTAACGGATGCTGGTATTGCAATTATTGCCGCTATCTGTCTTTTTATTATCCCTTCTCAAAATAAAAAAACAGATTTACTCGTGTGGGATGAAACTAAAAAACTTCCATGGGGATTACTAATTTTATTTGGTGGTGGTTTATCTTTAGCAAAAGCAATCAATAATTCAGGTTTAGGACAATGGCTTGGTGAAAGCTTTATTCTTGCCGTAAATTTTGAGCCTTGGATCATTGTTTTGTTAGTCGTTACCTTTATTATCTTTCTTACGGAGCTAACCTCAAATACAGCTACAACAAGCACCTTTTTACCTATAGTAGCCTCTATTGGAGTGGCTGCATCCATATCCCCTCTTCATATTGCTATTCCACTTGTATTAGCATCAAGTCTTGCTTTTATGCTTCCAGTAGCAACACCGCCAAATGCCATTGTGTATGGATCAGGGAAACTAACAATCAGGGATATGATAAAAGCTGGGTTTGTGTTAAATATCTTTGGGATCATAATAATTACCAGTACCTATATATTATTTTTTTAAAAATTAAACTTATAATGTAGCAAGGTTTAATTTAATTTTTTTATAAAGGAAAAATATGTTATTTCATGTAGATTTTAGTGTGGAATATTCGGCTAATATGACACAAGGTGATTTGTTTGATATATGGTCTGTAGAGACCCAAGCGGCTTTAGACGCAAAAAAGTCAGGGGTAGTAGTCGATTTATGGAAGGTGATCGGTGAAAGAAAAGTTATAGCAATTGTTGATGTAGAGAGCATGGAGTTGCTTGATCAAATTCTACTTGATTTACCTATTATGCAAAAAATGGGTCAACATGTGCAGGCAAATGTTAAGGCTATTAGAACCTATGAAGGTTTTGCAGATGATATTAAAGATCGTGTTGGCCGTTAAGGAATAATACTACATGGATTCTTCCTTCCTAATTAAATGTATTGATGAAGTACATGATGTAATAATTAAGAACGAAAAAGAAATCGAATCGCTTGATCGAGCAATTGGTGATGGTGATCATTTTATTAATCTAAAGCGCGGTTGTATTGCAGTTCAATCCATAAACAATGAATTGCTACCTTTAAATAACTCCCAAATTTTCCAAAAAATTGGTATGAAAATTCTATCCACTGTTGGGGGCGCATCAGGCCCTTTATTTGCAACTTTTTTTCTAGAAATATCGAAGACAATAAAAGATAATGAGGATGAGTTACATAATTTTTGTGAAGGGTTTAATCAGGCTGTCAATGCAATTAAACAAAGAGGAAAGTCAGACATTGGCCAAAAAACTATGTTGGACGTCCTTATACCAGTAGCTGAAACACTTAAAACCAATATGGGAGATAATGTAGATAGACAAAAATTATTAAATGCAATCGATGTGGACGCTCATAAAGGTGTTTTATCCACCAAAGATCTTTTTCCTACCAAAGGCCGCGCGGCAGGGCTTGGTGAAAGAGCGATTGGTCATATTGACCCTGGAGCTAAAAGCTGTCAATTAATGATTAATGCTGTATGTAAGGTATTAAAAGATATTGAGGATAAAAAATTATGAAAAAATTTCTTAATGATGTTGATGATTTTCTTCATGAAAGTCTTTCAGGTTTTGCTGAAGCCCATAAAGATATAGTACATGTAAACCTTGACCCCTTTTATGTAACAAGAAAAAAAATCAATCCTAATAAGGTCTTGTTAGTATCAGGCGGGGGTTCTGGTCATGAGCCTCTTCATACCGGTTATATTGGTCAAGGAATGCTTGATATAGCCTGCCCTGGACATATTTTTACCTCGCCAACACCTGACCAAATGATTGCAGCAATTGATTGCTCACAGCCAAAAAATGGTGTTCTTTTTATAGTCAAGAATTATTCCGGTGATGTCATGAATTTTGAAATGGCTGCTGAAATGATCTCATCAGAGCATAAAACTATTTTAATCAATGATGATGCTGCAGTCATTAATTCCAGTTATACAGAGGGTAGAAGAGGTGTTGCAGGAACTGTAATAGTGGAAAAGGTAGTTGGAAGTCTGGCAGAAGACGGAGGGGATCTTGAGTCATGCCATAGGTTAGGAGAAAAGGTAAACAGAAATTGTTCTAGTATCGGCGTAGCACTCACAAGCTGTACTATTCCAGCCGCAGGTAAAACAACATTTGATATTTCCGAGAGTGATATCGAGTTTGGTGTGGGAATTCATGGTGAACCAGGACGAAAAAGAGAGAAAATAAGAGATGCAGACAGTATTGTTGAGGATATGCTTCAAGTTATATACAAAGATTTTGAGGATAAAAATTTGGCTTTAAATGCATCTTCTGAGGTCTTACTTTTAATAAATGGCTTTACTAGCACTCCCCTATCAGAACTATATCTTCTTTTTAATGCTTCAAAAAAGTTACTAAATAATAAACAAATACCTATAGCTAGATCTTTGGTAGGAAATTATACGACTGCATTAGATATGGCTGGAGCATCTATAACAATATGCTTACTAGATGATGAAATAAAAAAACATTGGGATACCAGGGTTTTGACACCAAATTTAAGATGGGGAGTTTAAAGAAATATAAAAAACCCCCATCCGAAAATGAGGGTTTCTTAAATTTTACTTAATCAGCCTAAGCCAAATTAATTAAATTTAGTTAGCTGAAATTTTGTAAATTTCACCTTCGTCAGTAGTAGCATAAAGAGCATTATCCGGACCCATTTCTAGACCACGGAATCTCTTAGATACACCAACTGGCATATGAATAACACTTTTCACTGATAAACCATCAGCAGCTAAATCTGTTATGTCAATACGCATTCCGCCTGGTGTGCCACCAAAACCAATACCCATAATACCTGTAGCTAAACGGCCTTCATAGTTACCCCACTCTTTTCCTTTAAGGAAAGCAGCAGAACCGGTACCTTGTGAATAACCATTATTTTGCCATGCAGGTGGCATGAGGTCTTTAAAGCGAGTATCACTCATTGGAGTGTATGCAGCACGAACTGCTGGTGTCATACCTTCCATTTGGTTAGGCTCGTAACCACAATATTTGTCAGGGCAAGCTTTACGACCAGCTCTTTTTTCTGCTGGATCCCAACCACCGTTACCACCACTAACTAATTTTGTGATTTCATCATTATGCCAAGGTCCATGTTCAGCAGTAAAAATTGCACCATCGCTAGGACGGACTGCAATACCTTGAACATTACGGTGACCGTATGTGTATATACGTTTGTCGCCTTTAACCTTGTTTTTTGGATGAGCTTTACCATTACCGTCGATTCTAAGAACCACGCTACATAGTATGGAGTTGTCTTGACCACATATACCTCTATGACGGTCTCCTGTACCTACATATAGATAGCCATCAGGACCAAATACCATTCTTCCACCATTGTGAGCACCAGGGCCACCGAATGGTTGATCAGACTTAAATGGTTTGTATTGGATATCTTTAACGATATCTGTTCTACCAGATACTTTTGATAGATCTTTAGCTACTTTAAATTTCATAACAATGTTACCGTCACATTTTTCAAAGTTAGTTTTACATCCATCACCATGATATTTATTTGAAGTTGAATAGAGGTAAAGCGTTCTATTACTTGCAAATTTTGGATCTAAAGTAACACCTAGCATACCAGCTTGACCTTCACAAAAAAGATCATTACCAGTAGCACCATAGCCTTTTGAGCCTTTCATGCCGTATAATTTAGTTACACCAGATGCAGTTTTTACAGAAAGTCCATCACATTTTTCAGTGAAGAACATAGAACCGTCTTTGGTAAAAGCCATATCCCAAGGATTTTTCAATCCAGACATGATCACCATAGAACCGATTCCAGGGGTCTCTCCGTTATCAGCAATAGCTGCTGTTGGCATCATTACTGACACTATAGCAGTTGCTGCAAAGAGCATTTTTATCTTACTTAATACCTTCATATAGTTCTCCTATATCGTTATTGATTAACTTCATATTTAGCATCTTTCAAATACGCCGCTAAATTAGAAATTTCTTCATCAGTTAAAGGTTTTGCCATCATAATCATTAAGCCAGAATTAGGTCCAATTTCAGTTCCACTTCTGTATGTTTCTAGTTTATCTGTGGTGTAAGCAGGGTCATTCCCAGAAATTTTAGGATAACTTGCTGCCCCTTTACCTGCAGGGCCGTGACAGTTAATGCATGTTTTTTTATATCTTACTT
>CACEEB010000022.1 GCA_902558495.1 uncultured OM43 clade bacterium
TCCTGATGCCAAATACTAATTTTAAGGACATGGGTCTTTTGCTTCTCATCCCATTTGTTGTTTTCTTTTTGACTAAAATTCCTACCCTTGAAAATAAAAACTACTTCCTTAAAGATGGAGATGGATTAGATGTCAAAAATACAGTGATAGCTGAACATACATTAAAACGAACTAAAAGATTGTTCGATAAAGGTTGGAAAGATGATGAACTGTATTCCATCAAATATCAACTTGATGCAAGAGGTTATGATCGTCTTTATAAGTATCCACAATTTTTAATTTATGGTGCAGGCCAAGGTAATGATAATAGATTTATAACAGAATTAATGAGCGGTAGAACGGATGGGCATAATTATGAAATACACTCCTCACTTTTCTCTGTATTATTTTATTATGGTTTTATTGGATTAATATTATTTTTAAAAACTATATATAATTTTTTTCTTTTTAAAAAAAATATTATCTTTCTACTACCAATTTTTATTTATGGATTATTTACTTATGGTTTAAGAACGCCTTATTTTTGGTTTGCACTTGGCTTCATAGTTTTAATGTCTGATGTATTTAAATCGACAAATAAAACAAAATGATATTATTAAAAAAAACATCTGTATTTAGTAGGGAGTATAAATGGAGTTAATAAGCGTTATAATCCCCTGTTTTAAAAATAGAAATACTTTAGACAGAGCTATTGTTTCTGTATTAAATCAAACTTATTCATTAATTGAGATAATTGTCGTAAATGATTGTCCTGATGAAACAAAATTAATTAAATCAATTGTTAAAAAGTATTCTAAAGTAAGATTTTATTCAAATTCAAAAAACTCAGGGCCTTCAAGAACACGAAATTACGGAGTTCAAAAATCAAAGGGTAAAATTATCGCTTTTTTAGATGCGGATGATGAATATCATCCTAAGAAAATTGAATTCCAGATAAAAGAATTGAAGCCAAATATTGCAATAACATGTGGGCTAACGAAGATTAGTTTAGATGGTTACACAACCTCGACGGATCATAAATCCATAAAAATATCATCACCAAACTCTCTTATTTATAGGAATAAACTGAATGGTGCTGGATTGATGTGTTTTAAAAAATTATTTCTTGATATTGGGGGGTATAACGAAAATATTAAAGGCAATGAAGATTGGGATTTATGGTTAAGATTTTTATCAAAAGGTGAGATAGTAGATATAGGTAAGCCTCTTTATTTGTACCATGAAAATTCTATGGGTATAACATCTAATAAAGATCATATAGGTTTTTGGGAACTAATGGTTGTCAATCATTTTTATGGACAAATGAAAGAATCCGAAAAAAATTTCTTTTTAAGAGAAAGTATTTTTTTATTTAGATTTTTTGTATTAATATTTCGTAGAGAATTTACAAATTCTTCACCTCAGGATTTATTAAAACTAGTACAAACAAATCCACACCTATGCTCTCTGTCTAAAAAATTACTTTTTAGTATTATTAAAATGCGTATATTCTTTTTGTTTAAAGGATTACTGGCTATTAAAAAAACCTTTTATAAGAGAAATATTGAAAAAACTATACCTCGATATAACTTTTTGGAAAATCAAGTTACTAAATATCCCATACTTTTAAAATATAAAAAGCCAAAGCTTGTTGCAATTACTGGTGGTACTGGATTTGTTGGTAGAGAATTAATTAAAAAGTGCATTGCGCATGGATGGCATATAAGACTATTAACAAGAGGTAATAAATCTATTCCAGTCAATTCTCATATAGAAATATTTCATGGAGACTTAACAAATACTATTGATTGGTCTGGATTTATAAAAAATGTTGATGTGATTATAAATTGTGCTGGTGTTATAGATGATAAGAAAAATATAAATGCGGTAAATGTTGAGGGATCGTTAAGATTACTAAATGCATCGCTTGGTAAGGTCAAACGATGGGTTCAGCTTTCAAGTGCTGGGGTTTATGGTATTCCAGGAGATACAATAATTAATGAAAAAAGTCCTTTAAAGCCAATAACTCCATACGAAATTAGTAAGGCAAAATTCGACAAGATATTAAACGACAAAGCCATACAATATAAATTAGATACTGTAATCTTAAGGCCTACTATTATTTTTGGATCAAGGATGACAAACCAATCTATTTTTCAATTAGTTGGAGCTATAAAAAGAAAAATTTTTTTCTTTATTGGTAGTGCAGGTTATTGGGCAAATTATATTCATGTCAATGATGTTGTAAATGCTCTAATGTTATCTGCAGTAAAACCAAATAATTCAAGAAAAATTTATAATATTTCAAATAGGGTAACAATAGAAAATCTCGTAAAAATTGTATGTCAAACTCTTTACATGCCTACTCCAAAGTTAAGATTGCCTCTATTTGTTGTCAAACCATTTGTAATTCTTCTCGGATGGCTACCCTTTGTATCATTGACTAATTCTCGGTTAAAGGCACTTACTAGTAAAACTAAGTATTCAACAAATTTTATAGAAAAAAATCTTGGTTTCAAGTTTGAGGTATCTTTACCAGATGGTTTAAATAGCTTTGTAAAACATTTTTTATAAATTAAAATATATTTATGGGAACAAAAAATATTATTGTGTTTGGCGGTGGTGGGCATGGAAAAGTAATCGCAGATATAATTGAAAAGATTCCTCAATTCAAATTAATTGGCTTTATTGATAACAGTCTAAAAACTGGCACTAATATTGATAAATATAAAGTTCTAGGCAATCGTTCAGAACTTAAAGATATTATTAAAAAAGAAAGTATATATGGCGGAGTAATAGGTATTGGTAATAATAATTTGCGGTCAAATGTAAAAAATGATATCTCACGTATACTGAAAAATTTTAATTTTGTTAATTGTATCCATCCAAGTGCTATCGTTCCGGAATCTGTTAAATTTGGTCATGGAAACGTCATCATGGCAGGGTCAGTTATTAATTCTTCTTCGGTAATTATGGATCATTGCATAATAAACACAAATTCTACTGTAGAACACGATTGCATGATTGATGATTTTTCAAGTATTGGTCCTGCTGTTGCAATAGGAGGTAATGTAAAGATAGGTAAAAATTCCAGCATTGGAATTGGTGCTAATATTTTTAACAATGTAGTTATAGAGGAAAATTGTTTGATTGGTGGGGGGAGTTTAGTTAACAAAAATACCAAAAAGAATGCAGTTTATTTTGGCGTGCCAGCAAAATATATTAGAGACAATACATAGGTAAAAAACCAAATAGATATAAATATAGCTTACCTTAATCATAAACACTCCAATAGAAATTATAAGGAATTAAACCTATGGATGACCAGAAAGAGAAAATTAAAAAACTAGTTTTTGAGTATGTTGGAAGTAAAACTAAACATAATTTTATCCCAGGTGAAACAAATATTCCTCCCTCTGGCAAAGTTATAGACCACAATGAGGTGTGGAATATTGTTGATTCTGCATTGGATATGTGGCTAACAACTGGAAGATTTAATAATGAATTTGAAAATAAATTGGCAAAATTTATTGGGATTAAAAAACTTATAACAGTTAATTCTGGCTCATCAGCCAATCTAGTCGCTTTCACATCACTAACATCCTCTACTCTAGGAGAAAAGGCAATACAAAAAGGTGATGAAGTTATCACAGTGGCAGCTGGTTTCCCTACAACCGTAAATCCAATAATACAAAATGGATGTATACCAGTATTTGTTGATATCGACCCTAAAACCCACAATATCAATCCTAACCTAATTGAAGAGGCAATATCAAATAAAACAAAAGCAATTATGATTGCACATTCATTAGGAAATCCTTTCGAACTTGAAAGAGTAGTAAAAATTTGTCAAGAACATAACCTATGGCTAATTGAAGACTGCTGTGATGCATTAGGATCCAAATATAACAATCAAAACGTAGGTACTTTTGGGCATATTGCAACACTTAGTTTTTATCCAGCTCACCATATTACAATGGGAGAAGGAGGAGCAGTTTTCTCGAACGATAAAAAGCTAATGAAAATAGCAGAAAGTATAAGAGACTGGGGTAGAGATTGTTACTGTGCACCTGGAAAAGATAATACTTGCGGCAAAAGATTTGGTTGGCACTTGGGGGATTTACCTGAAGGGTATGACCATAAATATACATATTCGCATGTTGGTTATAATTTAAAAATAACAGACATGCAGGCTGCATGTGCTCTTGCGCAACTTGATAAACTTGAAGCATTTATAAAGAAAAGAAAAGAAAACTTTAATTATTTATATGAAGGACTCAAATCTTGTCAGGAATTTATTAATCTGCCTCAGGCAACAATAAATAGTGAGCCTTCATGGTTTGGTTTCCCTGTTACATTAAATGACAGCTCCCCTTTTGGGAGGCGAGAGATCATAGAATATTTAACCTCAAAAAATATTGGGACACGATTATTATTTGCTGGTAATTTAGCAAAACAACCATCTATGAAGAATCAAAAGTTTAGAGTTCATGGAAATCTTCACAATACTGATAATATTATGAA
Source organism: uncultured OM43 clade bacterium (assembly GCA_902558495.1). Classification (GTDB taxonomy): domain Bacteria; phylum Pseudomonadota; class Gammaproteobacteria; order Burkholderiales; family Methylophilaceae; genus BACL14. Next base: position 4,504 of record CACEEB010000022.1, read on the forward strand.
TAGTACCTTTTGGGTTGGTGTATATCCAGGTCTAAACAACAATATGCTTGATTATATTATTGAACATATGGAAACAATTCTTGGGAAAAATTTTTAACTTATATAAATTAATTAATTAATATAACGAAAGACCATAATTAAATTGTTAACAATAATTTGTATCTTTTAACTAAATAGTTTGTATTTAAATTTCATGGGAATCAAAAGTTCAATACTAAGTTTAGAAAAATATATTACAAACCCCCGACATGGGGTTGGTAGCGAAATTTTCGAATTTTTTAGTAGGAACACTCCTATGGTAAATATTGATCTACTTATAATAAATAAAGAAAAAGAAATATTATTAACATGGCGTGATGATAAATTTTATGGTCCAGCATGGCATATTCCAGGAGGGGTCGTTAGATATGGAGAGACATTAGAAAACAGAGTTCATTTAGTTGCTAATCAAGAGTTAGGTTGTAAAATTCACTTCAATAAAAATCCAATTCTTATCAATGAACTTTTTGATAGTGCAAAAGAAGCAAGAGGTCATTTTATTTCTTTTCTTTATTTGTGTGACATAAAATCAAATCCTAATGAAGAGCTTCAACACCAACCCTATGCAGGAAAGTCTATTATAAATGGACACTGGAAGTGGCATAAAAAAATACCTACTAACTTTCTGGATAGCCAGCATATTTACATACCCAAAATAAATAAATTTATCTTGCCATAGAAATAATCAGTACAAAAAAATTGATTATTTTTTGTTATTTATGCTTGAAAAATTATCAGAAATTAATGCTTTATCTAAAAACTGTAATTCATGGTTAACCACCAGTTTGGCCGATTACTTTTGGTATCAGATATAGGCCTTCCACCAGAAATAGGCCAAGCTAACGATGTATCAAAACTAAAACCTTTAAGATTGAACTTGGTTCCAATCCCACCACCACTGATAGTTCTATAGTTATCTGAATTATCATAAGGTATGGCGTTAGTCTTAACATGACCTAAATCATAGAATGTATAGGGTGTAAATTGTTTGATGTTATATCTTAATTCCATTTTAGTAAGATAACCTTCATCGCCATAACCCTCTCCCGTAGGAAAAGCTCTAATTCCATCAGAACCACCTAGGCCAAAACTTTCAGATGAATCAAGGTTTTTGTTAGCTCTTTGATAAGCAAGTTTTATAAATGCATTCATATTGGGTGCCACATACTGCATGCGAGCAACATCTATATTTAATTTAGAAAAGTATCCATCGGATTTAGTGGTCGTACTATCGGTCGCTAATAATGATGCATCAAGATTTACCTCTCCACGAGTGTAAGTCAAAGTACCATATGTGATAGCACTTCCATGAAGATTATCTCTAATATCAAAAGCTAATGCCACTGGCATTACGTTACTGAATTTATTAGTATTCGTGCTTGTTGAATTAGTGACATCATTTAAAAGCTTGTATTGATAATTTACCAACAAATTAACATTAGCTACTTGTGATCTTACAGCTGGGTAAGAAAAGCCTAATTGCGTAATTCTTGCCATTCCATAGGCATCGAGTGCCGCAAAACTTTCCCCAATCTCATAATCAGTATGAATGTGCGATATATTAGCCCTTAGGCCACTGGAACCCACAGGAAGACTATAATCAATATTGCCAAACCATGTGTCCTCTTCCGTATAAAAAGTTCTTAAATTAATTTGATCACCAAACATGAATGGGCTATCGTATGATAAATTTAACCTGATCCTTCTCTCTCCCGTAAAGCGACTACCATGGTTATCAACACCTATATTTCCATAAAAATCGGATTCCCTGCTAATCTTTACAACTAAGTCTCCCTCTCCAAATAATTGTCCAGGTCTAATAATGGGCTCTGATTTGATTGCTGGTTGATCATCTAAGATGAGGGTCGTTCTCTCTAATTCTTTTCCTTCAATAATTTCACCCGGCTTAAGTTCGGATAAGAAATCTAATGCCCGATCTAAGAATTGTTCGTAACCTATCGTACGCACTTCTCCATACTTACCCTCGATTATTTCAATGGTCAATTCACCATTATCAATTTTTTGTTGAGGTAGATAAGCCCTTGCGAATGGATAGAAATTATTTCTATAAAAAAGTGTAACATTGACAGCAAAAGCTTGGAGATCCTTAAGGTCATACTCCTTAGATAAAACGTCGTCACCAAGCGCTTTCATTAAATCCTCATTTGTGAAAGCGGTATTGCCTTTAAATACAATCGATGTAATGGATGTTTTTAACCCTCCTGACTTGATGAGATTAATTTGATCTTTATCCTCAATATCAATGGGCGCAGTTTCGCTAGGTAGTTTTAGTTCTTCTGGTATTTCTTGTAGCACCTGTCCCGCATCAGGAGGTGCTGCAGCTTTTAGGGAGAAGGATAATGTCGCACTGACAATTAATAACGCACGCAGAAAATTTTTTAAGAAATTGGTCCGCATTACTCCCCTTCGGATGACTCAGGTGCGGTAAGATTTGTATCACCAATATTCGTGGTTGTTGAAATAATTTCTGGTGTTCTAATGCCGCCTTCAACCACAAAAACTTTCATGTATCCAAATGGATCACTCAATGAATCCGTTGGAATTATTGTGGATAATTTTTCATCACTTTCAAAAGAAGTATCTAAGGTTGTCTTGGTATCATCCGCTAAATCCAATTCAGAGGCTAATTCAACAAATCTAAGGCCGGTTCCTGTTTTTAAGCCATACTTATAAGGTGTTGCCATAATATCTATAGGTTTACCATCCATACTGTACCAACCCACTGCTGTTTCCCCACTTCGATCAACACTTACACCCGAAGTACCATCCTTACTGAAAATACCAATGCCTGAGTCTTTAGCTGTGTCAAAGGCGAATGGATCAATAGAGGAATCCAACATTATATCGCTACTGGATAAGTCGGTAGTCACCTCGTAATCAGGTCGGCCTGCAAGCGGTTTTAATGTGGTATCTCTAAATTTTTCGGTTGGTAAAACGGTAGCTGCTTTCACAGCTGAGTCGACAGATGTATCAGGTCTTTCCCTTGCCGCCGCTGCGGCGGCTTCTGCGGCTGCGGCTGCGGCGGCTTCTGCAGCAGCTGCGGCGGCAGCTGCGGCTGCGGCGGCTTCGGCTTCTGCAGCAGCAGTTGCAATATCAGAAACAATGGTAGAAGCATCTTTTACCCCATCAAATGAAGTAAAATAAATGAATTCTGCAGTTGCTCCAGCAGCCATCGTCCCTTTATCTGTGGTAATTCCGATATAACTATCGTGCGTTCTCGAGGAGCCTTTAGAAGCTGCCGAAGCATATAAATCTGCGGCATAAATACCACCACTTTCGGATAATCCACTACCAAGGTTGTAGGATGCTTTTGCGGTGGAATCCTCTGAAAAATAGGTAATTTGCGGAGCAACATCATCAGTAGCAGCTGCAAAATAGGCTGTTGTACCAGTTGCTGTCGCACTGACTGCAGCCACTGAATCTCCAGCAGCAAAAGTATTCTCTATCTTGTTGATGGTAGTGTAGGATCCACTAGTCCAATCATTTGCAGTCTGATCGGCATCCATGGTTCTAGCAAAGCGCACATCATCTAAAGAGGCTGAATGTAAATTAGTTAAAGTAACGGTATTTTTATAATATTTATCATCTACATCAAAGGTGATGAGCTGTTCAACTTTTAATTTACTACCCGTAGTGCTGGTTATCTTAGCTGACAAGGTATCTCCGTCGGATAACATGGTCAATGAACATGACGGGCAAGAACCGGAGGTTGTGGTAGCGGATCCGCTAATTTTATAACCCGTGTAGTATCTTTCCTCAGGACTTCCAGGCTCGTAATAATCTAAACGCAAATCAACTCCAACTCCAAATCCGTCCGCATCGCCAACGAGACCTACAGCTGCCTCACCCGTTTTACGTCCGTAAAAACCACTGCCTGTCCTAAAGGTTGCACTAGAAGCTGGACCTCCGCCAGTATCAATTAAATCTCCGTTTGAACCATTGATGGCAAGCTCCATATAGGTACCGCCTAAGTACAAGTGACTTCCCCACTTTGCATACCTAGCTCCGTTACTACCCTTTTGGTAAGCAACATTCGTGGAGGTAATCGATTTACCACTCGCTACCGTATAAGTTGAGGTTCCACCCGAAGTACTTGATTGTCCCCAACGAACATATACCTCACCAGTACCACTCGAGGTAAGATTTTCGTTCAGGTTGATATCGCCTCCGGAATTTAAGGTTAAATCGTAGGACGAACTCCAACTCACTGCATCATTAATATTAATTGTGTTGTCAGCAGTTAAGGTGATATTCGATGAACCTAAGCTCGTGGCTAAAGCAGATCCCGTAATATCCCCACCGGATGATGCAACCGTATACGTTGCTGGATCAATTAACCAATTACCAGTTGCGCCATAAGCGGACACCGTATTCACAAAGAATGTATCCATGAAATTCACGTCACTCGCACTAGTTTCCACAAATCCACCATCTCCTCCATTAGGAGCTGATGCGTCGATAGTGCCACCTACCGCTAAAGTACCTTTACCCATGTGCCCCATGAGATAAATTGCACCGTCCTCCCCAGTTTCAAGAGTTTGTGCTTGAATTAGACCTGAATTATTAATGGCAGAGGATCTTATATCATCAGAAGATTGGCTAGTTAAATAAACTAAACCACCATCGGCTACGATAGATCCCGAGTTATCAATAATGGATTCTGCAACCCCTTTATTTACCTGAATTTTATAGGTATCCCCAAAATCTACGGTGACATCGGAGCCAACACCCATCATAACTGATTCATTGTTGGCAGTAATGGTGCCTGAGTTATAAATTTTTGCTGCCACCAAAGCAACCCCACCGGCACTGGTAGTTATATTTCCCTGATTATCAACGGAATTAGTGCTGTCGCCTGCAAATCTAAATTTATTAGCCGTAAAATCGGACTCCATCATATTGAGTGTGGTGGCTATCAAACCACCGGTACTGACAGATGATGTTGAGGAAAATAAG
>CACEEB010000023.1 GCA_902558495.1 uncultured OM43 clade bacterium
ACCATCGCAGAAACTGGGTTGCCCGGTAATCCAAAATAGTGAGCCTTTTTAATTTTTCCATAAGCCAAAGGACGACCAGGTTTAATAGCCAGTTTCCAAAATAAAATTTCTCCTATCTCAGATAAAATTTCTTTCATAAAATCCGCTTTACCGACTGACACTCCTCCGGATGAAATTATTACATCAGCAATTTTTAATGCTTTAAGCAATTCCTCTTTAATTTTTTCTTTATCATCTGGCACATTTTTAAAATCAATTTTTTTTATATTTAGTGATTGCAACATAGCACCAATAGAGTAATGATTGCTGTCATATACTTGCCCGAATTTTAAGGGTTTACCTACTGAAACAATTTCATCGCCTGTTGAAAAATAAACCGCTGTAATTTTTTTAAAAACAGAAACTTTACTAATACCTAATGATGCTAAAAGACCAATTTCTGCCGGCCTTAAATACTTTCCAGACTGAAGAATAATTTGCCCTTTATGGATATCTTCGCCAATTTTTCTAATATTTGCTTGAGATTTAGGGCGTTCTTTAAGTCGAATTGTATTATTAGAAATTTCAGTTAATTCTATAGGAACTATTGCGTTGGTTCCTTGTGGTATTTTCCCACCCGTCATGATTTCTATAGCCTCACCTGGTTTAATTTCATAAACTTCTAGCGAACCTGCAAGAATTGAACCTACAACATTAAAGCTTAAGTTATTATTTTGATCAAAATTAATAGCATAACCATCCATAGCCGAATTATCATAGTTTGGGACATTGGAATTGGATTTAATGTCATTTGAAAGAACTCTTCCTAAAGCATCATCAATAATTACTGTCTCTCTCTTTGCTATGGGATTGATAAATTGTGAAATCCATTTTTGGGCAGAATAAAAATCCATTGAATTAGGATCATATTCACTGAGACAACCAGGATCTTTTGCTAATTTGGTAAGGCTTATTTTTTTATTCATTGGTTATAGGTTTGAGATAATAAAGTGTGATATTTCTTCAATATTATTTAAATTTAAACAAGGCACAGAGGCATCAAATCGCTCGTCGGAAACTATAGCAATAACATTTTTATCTTGCAAAAATAATTTCTTTTTTGAATGTGCTGGCCGGTAAACTTCAATTTTTTTAAACTCACCCTCTTTTAATCCTTCAACAATTATAAGGTCAACACCTTGGTCCATTTGTGCGATCATTTTTTCTAAGGTCTCAGATTCTTGGGTATATTCAGTGATTAGCGCTGATCTTTTTTTATTAAATATTAGTGTTTGAAAGGCGCCTGATGTTCGAAGTCGATAGCTATCTTTTCCAGGGTAATCAATATCAAAATTGTGATGAGCATGTTTAACAACGGATACATTAATATTTTTGTGTAATAAATCGGGTATCAATTTTTCTATCAAGGTAGTCTTACCTGTACCACTAGATGCAGCAGTAATGCCAATAACAGTTGGTGTTTTCTTACTCATCCTGGTATTTTTTTAGTGTTGATGGATCGTTTATATTTACAAATGCTTTATCATCAAGAAATTCTATGCCTTGAAAATTATTAGCATTTACCCAATCCATTAATTTGTAATTTTTTGCTTCAATAAAAGACGTCATAGTACTTATTACTGAACGGTGACATAATAAAAAGGTGGGCTCATATTTATTATTTACTAATGGTAAAAGAGCTTTTATATGCTCATTATTTTTCTTTACGTACAATTTTTTTACTAAATCACTTGGAAGAAAAGGGCAGTCATTGGGGCAAAATTGAATCCATTCCGATTCTATTTTTTTTAAAGCACTAAACATTCCTCCCAAAGGACCTATACTTGGCTGAACTGAATCAGCAAATTGTATGTCTTTAGGAAATTCATCGAGTACTTTATTAGTATTTATCCATACTTTATTAACTTGTGGCTTTATTGTTGCCATGACATGACTAATTAGCTTTTTTTTATTAAGCTTTATCAGTGATTTGTCCTCACCCATTCTGCTTGATAAGCCGCCAGCAAGGATTACGGCATCGATATCCATATCTTATCCCCCTGTATGAGACATAAATCGAACAACTGCAGGCTTATTTTGCTCAAGATTAAATTCATGAGATTTAGGTTTTATTTTCATGCTATTTAAAATTGCATCTTTAATAGGTTGATCGTTATTAGGATATTCTCTTAATAACGGCATAAGCTCAATTTTATCGTCCTGCCCAAGACACAAAAACAGTTCCCCCTTACAGCTTATCCTTACTCTATTGCACTCTTCACAAAAATTGTGACTATGCGGGGAAATGAGGCCTATGCGACTTTTTGTACCAAGAATTTGCCAATACTCTGCGGGACCTCCGGTACGGTAATCAATTTTATTAATTAAATAGTTAGTTTTAATTTTTTTTAAGATTTCATCATTACTCGTGAACGTACTTTTTCTTGAAAATGCTGTATCACCCAAAGGCATTTCTTCAATAAAAGAGATATCTATATTTTTTTTTATTGCAAATTCAATCAAATCAAATATTTCATGATCATTAATTCCCCTCATTATTACTGTATTCAACTTTATTTGCTTTAAACCGATATTAATAGCATGTTCAATACCATCTAGGACATTACTCAAGTCTCCAGTCCTTGTCATTTTTTTAAAATTTAATGGATTCAAGCTATCAAGGCTTATATTTATTCTCTCGATGCCAGATGCCTTTAGCATTTCAGCTTTTTTCATTAATTGGCTTGCATTAGTTGTTAAAGTTAATTCTTTTAAATCTTTATTTTTACTTAGATTGTTAAAAAGAGTATCTATATTTTTTCTTACCAAAGGCTCCCCGCCAGTAATTCTAATCTTTTCAACTCCCATGGAGATAAATATAGAGGCAATACGATTTATTTCCTCGAGTGTTAGTAATTCTTTCTTTGGTAAAAATTTCATTTGTTCTGACATGCAATATATGCATCTAAAATCACATCGATCAGTAACTGAAATGCGAATATAATTAATTTTTCTATTGAACTGATCAGTAAGTTGCATGGTCGTATTAAGTGAAAATCAAATAGTTTTTTAAAAAGTTAATTTAATTGTAACAAGTTATGCTTTAGAGGTTAAAGTTTAAGTATAATAACGCAACAAATTACAAGAATAAAATATGGAATTATCTGAAAACCAAAAAATTGTCATAAATAGGCATGTTGAAGCCTTCCTTGATAAGCCTGGCGCACTTTTACCATTGATGCATGCTATTCAAGATGACCTTGGTTTTGTCCCAGAGGATTCATATCCTATTATTTCGAAAGCATATAATTTATCAGTTGCCGAGATTCATGGTTTTGTGACTTTTTATCATCACTTTAGAACTCATCCTTCTGGTAAAAATATATTACAGGTTTGCAGAGCAGAATCATGTCAAGCAATGGGTTCAGAAGACATAGAATCTTATTGCAAGGAAAAGCTTGGTATTGATTATCATCAAACCACTAAAGATGATGCTATAACTTTAGAACCTGTTTACTGCTTGGGAAATTGTGCATGTTCCCCAGCAGTCATGATAAATGACAAGGTCGTTGGACGTGTGACTACCGATAAAATTGACAGCATTATTAAGGCTTATAAATAAACTTATGACATATAAAATTTATATTCCAATCGACTCTACCTCCCTTTCACTCGGAGCGAATGAGGTGTATGAGGAAATTAAACGAGAGGCTTTAAAAAGAGAAGTCGACCTCACAATAATTCGCAATGGTTCAAGGGGTTTATTTTGGCTAGAGCCTCTAGTTGAAGTTGAAACATCCAATGGAAGAGTTGCTTTTGGTCCAGTTGCTGTCGATGACATTAAAAACTTATTTGATCAAGAATTTTATATAGGAAAAGATGGAGATCTTTGTTTAGGTTTGACTGATGAGTTGTATTGGTTAAAAAATCAAGAGAGATTGACATTTGCACGAGTCGGTATAACAGACCCAGTTAACATTAATGATTATGAAAAATATGATGGTTTCAAGGGGCTTAAAAATGCTTTAAAACTTGATTCTCAATCAATTGTTAAGACAATGACTGATTCGGGTCTTCGTGGCAGGGGTGGAGCGGCTTTCCCTACCGGCATCAAATGGCAAACAGTTTTAGATACTCCATCAGATACAAAATATATTGTATGTAACGCTGACGAAGGTGACTCAGGTACCTTTTCAGACCGAATGATTATGGAAAATGACCCTTTTGTTTTGATAGAAGGGATGATTATTGCAGGTATAGCGGTAGGTGCTGAATATGGTTATATTTATCTACGATCAGAGTATCCAGACGCGCAAAAAGTGTTAAACAAAGCAATTGAAACTGCAAAGAATAAAGGTTTTTTGGGAAGCAATATTTTAGGGTCTAAATATAACTTTAATCTTGAGGTTACTAAAGCTGCTGGAGCCTATATATGTGGTGAAGAAACCTCTTTGTTAGAGAGTTTGGAGGGTAAAAGAGGTATGGTAAGGTACAAACCGCCACTTCCAGCAATAGAGGGTTTGTATGGTCAACCTACAGTGGTTAATAATGTTATTACGTTAGCAACTGTGCCCATAATTTTAGATAAAGGTTCGGAATTTTATGCAAACTATGGCATGGGAAGATCTAAGGGCACGCTTCCAATTCAGCTTGCAGGTAACCTTAAGCAAACAGGATTAATTGAGAAAGCTTTTGGCATATCATTAAGAGAGCTATTATATGACTTTGGAGGAGGCTCTTTCTCTGGAAAACCCATTAAGGCTGTTCAAGTAGGTGGACCCCTAGGTGCATTTTTGCCAGAACAACAGTTCGATACGCCATTAGATTATGAAAAATTTTCTGAATTAAATGCCGTTGTTGGTCATGGAGGTATTGTTGCTTTTGATGATACGACTGATATGTCAAAAATGGCGCGTTACTCTTTTGAATTTTGTGCTATTGAATCTTGTGGAAAATGTACACCTTGTAGAATAGGATCTACTCGTGGGATGGAAGTTATTGATAAAATCAAAGCAGGTATTGATCAGAATAAGAATGAAAAATTATTGAGAGATTTAGGAGATACCATGGTAAATGGATCATTATGTGCTATGGGAGGGATGACTCCATCACCTGTAATTAGCGCCTTAAATTTTTTCCCTAGAGATTTTGGTCTTGAAAAGAGAGAGACTTAGGCATAAACTTTAAAAAAACCTTGTGAAATAACTATTTAGAAAAATATGGATGATACTAAAGACTTTGGAACACCCAAAAAGAACAATACAAAAACTATTAATTTAACTGTTGATGGGTTTCCTGTTTCTGTTCCTGAAGGAACCTCAATCATGCGCGCGGCATCGGAAGCCGGTATAGGTGTTCCAAAACTTTGTGCGACTGATAGTGTTGATCCTTTTGGCTCTTGCCGCTTATGTCTTGTCGAAATTGAAGGTAAGCGTGGCTATCCTGCCTCATGTACCACTCCAGTTGCGGAGGGTATTCAAGTCAAAACACAAACACCTAAGCTGGAAGAGCTTAGAAGAGGTGTTATGGAGCTTTATATCTCCGATCATCCACTTGATTGCCTAACATGTGCAACAAATGGTGACTGTGAACTTCAAGATATGGCCGGTGCTGTTGGACTAAGAGATGTAAGGTATGGATATGAAGGTGAAAATCACCTTGATTCTAAAAAAGATGAAAGTAACCCATATTTTAGCTTTGATCCCTCTAAATGTATTGTTTGTTCGCGTTGTGTGAGGGCATGCGAGGAAGTGCAGGGTACATTTGCACTGACAATTGATGGAAGGGGTTTTGAATCTAAAGTATCGGCAGGTAACAAAGATTTTATTGATTCCGAATGTGTATCTTGCGGGGCTTGTGTTCAAGCTTGCCCAACAGCTACTTTAATTGAAAAATCTATTATCGATAATGGCGTCCCTGATAGGTCTGTTACTACTACCTGCGCATATTGTGGTGTAGGGTGTTCTTTTAATGCCGAGATTCAAGGGGATAAAGTAGTAAGAATGACTCCAAATAAAGACGGAGGAGCGAATCATGGACATTCTTGTGTTAAGGGAAGATTTGCTTGGGGCTACACAACTCACAAAGATAGAATAACTTCCCCAATGATAAGAAAAAGCATTAAAGATCCTTGGCAAAAAGTAAGTTGGGAAGAAGCAATATCTTACGCAGCGTCTGAAATTAAAAGAATTCAAAGTAAACATGGCGGTGATTCTGTAGGAGCTATTTCATCCTCAAGATGTACTAATGAGGAAGTTTACGTTGTGCAAAAATTAGTGCGAGCTGCTTTTGGTAATAATAATATTGATACATGTGCGAGAGTTTGTCATTCACCTACAGGATACGGCTTAAAACAGACGTTGGGAGAATCTGCAGGTACCCAAACTTTTGATTCAGTCCAAAAATCAGATGTAATTATGATAATTGGTGCAAACCCAACTGACGGACACCCAGTATTCGCATCGCAAATGAAAAGGCGTTTGAGGGATGGCGCTAAACTTATTATTGTTGATCCCAGAGAAATTGACCTTGTTGATAACTCGGTACATATCAAAGCTGACTATCATTTAAAATTAAAACCTGGAACAAATGTTGCAACTATAAATGCATTATCCCATGTGGTAGTGACTGAGAATTTAATCCAGAATGATTTCATTAAGGAAAGATGTGATCTTGAGTCATTTGAAATATGGAAAGAATTTGTTTCATTGGAAAAAAATTCTCCTGAAGCCTTAGAGCAAGAAACAGGTATTTCAGCAAAAATAGTCCGTGATGCAGCAAGATTATTTGCTAGTGAAAATAATGGTGCAATTTATTATGGTCTTGGAGTTACTGAACACAGCCAAGGGTCTACAATGGTTATGGGTATTGCTAATTTAGCAATGGCAACTGGAAATGTAGGTAGAGAGGGAGTAGGAGTAAATCCTCTGAGAGGTCAAAATAATGTTCAAGGTGCCTGCGATATGGGATCATTCCCTCATGAATTTCCTGGTTACCGACATGTATCCGATTCAACTACCCGCTCTAGCTTGGAAAATGCTTGGGACGTGAAGCTACAGGGTGAGCCAGGTCTTAGAATACCCAACATGTTAGATGAGGCTATTTCTGGTAAATTTAAGGCACTTTACTGTGAGGGAGAAGATATAGCTCAATCAGATCCAAATACTCAACATGTGACCCATGCGCTTGAATCAATGGAATGTGTTATTGTTCAAGACCTATTTTTGAATGAAACAGCAATGTATGCCCATGTCTTTCTTCCTGGATCATCTTTTCTGGAAAAGAACGGCACATTTACCAATGCTGAGAGAAGAATCTCACCCGTTAGGAAGGTAATGGAGCCTAAGAACGGTTATGAAGATTGGGAGATAACCGTTATGTTGTCTAATGCACTTGGTTACCCAATGAAATATAAACACGCAAGTGAAATAATGGATGAGGTTGCAAGACTTACACCAACCTTCAAAGGTGTGAGTTATAAAAAACTAGATGAATTGGGAAGTATTCAGTGGCCTTGCAACGACGAGAGTCCTAAAGGAACTCCAACAATGCATATCGATGAATTTGTAAGAGGAAAGGGTAAATTTTTTGTTACTGAGTACGTACCAACCTCTGAAAAAGTAAATGGGAAGTTCCCATTAATAATGACAACGGGCAGGATTTTATCTCAATACAATGTTGGTGCTCAAACCAGAAGAACCAGTAACGTTAAATGGCATGACGAAGACTTGGTTGAAATTCATCCGCATGATGCTGAAGAGAGAGGTATTATTGAAAATGACTGGGTGGGAATTACAAGTAGATCTGGGGAAACAGTGCTGCGGGCAAAAATAACAGAAAAAGTTCAACCTGGCGTTGTTTATACTACCTTCCATCATCCTGAGTCTGGAGCAAATGTTATTACAACTGATAATACTGATTGGGCAACTAACTGTCCAGAATTTAAGGTTACTGCAGTGCAGTTAACGAAAGTTTCTGAGCTATCAACTTGGCAAAATCAGTACAAAGACTTCAGCAAAAAACAAATTAATCTTGTAAAAAAAGATGACATTAAGGTTGATTAGGTTTTTGAGTGAAGACTCACAAAATCATTTATTCTGATAAATCAGTTTTTAAAAGTCCGACCATTAAAAATGGTCTAAAAAAAGATTCCGTTGAATGTATTGCTGAAGAAACACCAATTGCCATGGTGTTCAACGGTATTTCTCATGTAGTAATGATGGGGACTCCTGATAATCTTGAGGATTTTGCTAAAGGCTTTTCTATCTCGGAAAATATAGTTAGTGATATTGAAGAAATTTATTCAATAGAGGTTAATAGAACTGATGTTGGCATTGAGATTGATATAAATATATCTAACGAAGCATTTAATAAATTAAAAGATAAAAGAAGAAATTTAATTGGTAGAACAGGTTGTGGTCTTTGTGGAGCAGAAAGCTTAAATCAAGTTTTTAATCATCATAATTCCATACAAGCTATTACTCAACAATCAGTTTTTAGTGCAAAAAATATTTCAATAGCACTTAATCATTTGTCCAAACATCAAATTATTCAGCAGCAAACTGGAGCAACACATGCTGCTGCTTTGTGTAATCAAGATGGCAAAATATTATTTGTAAGAGAGGATGTTGGCAGACATAACGCATTGGATAAATTAATTGGTGCTTCTTATAATTGTGACACTCTAAATATAAAAAATCTTTTTATTATTATATCTAGTCGGGCAAGTTATGAAATGATACAGAAAGCAGCTATTCTTAAAGTAACCCTTTTAGTTGCAATATCAGCACCAACTGCGTTGGCAGTTAGGCTGGCAAATAAATTAGGAATTACTTTATTGGGCTTTGCTCGAGGTAAAAATTATAATATTTATACACACAAAGAAAGAATTAAATAGTAGAATCCTGTGCATGGAAAAAGATCATCTAATCACAATGGCTAACCAAATAGGTAGTTTTTTTAAAAGTTACCCCGATCAAGAATATGCTGCCAATGAAATCGCTTCACATATGAAAAGATTTTGGGCACCTAAAATGAGGAATATGATTAAAGATATAGTTGCTACATCGGATGCAGATTCTCTTGATGATATCGTGAGGATTGCGATAAAAAAATATCTTTAGATTTTTTCTGATAGTAAAATATAATAAAATTTATCTCTAATTCTTTTTCCAGTCCAAATCTCATTCCAATTCATATATTCAGCAGGTATTTCATTCCCACTATTAAGAGCAACCAGAGCTAACCTACATTTCTTATCAGTATTTATTGAGTCAATTGGCACTATTTTTGTATAGTAGTGCAATAAATCCATTTGGCTGTTAGACATATTCCTTGTATATAAGCAACTTGAAGACTGGGCTATAAAAGGCTTTATTTGGGAATAAATATTTTTATGGCTCTTATAATTATCTATGAAAGGACCCCATAACATTATTAAAACAACCCACAACATTGTGATTCCAA
>CACEEB010000024.1 GCA_902558495.1 uncultured OM43 clade bacterium
TGCTATCAAAGCACAAATACATGCTGGCGGAAGGGGGAAATCAGGTGGGGTACGAATCATTTCTTCCTCATCTGAAGCAAAAGAATTTACAGAATTATGGCTTGGTAAAAATTTAACAACCTATCAAAATAAACCCTTTGGACAACCAGTTCATCGTATTCTTGTTGAGGAAACGGTGACAATTAATCAAGAGCTATATTTTTCTCTTTTGGTCGACCGCCAAACAGAGCAAATAATGCTTATTTGTTCATCGGCAGGTGGAACAGAAATAGAAGATTTATCATTTAATAATCCAGAGCTTATTCATAAAGTTGGAGTCTCCATTGGTGAAGAATTTTCTGATTTATCTTTGGATAAATTATGTAAAGCATTAAAGCTAAACAACATTTCAAGTGAAGCTTTAAAAGCTTTAACAAAGAATAGTCTTAAACTATTTACTGAAAATGATCTGTCACTTCTCGAAATTAACCCTTTGGTTATTAGCAAGGATATGAACCTAATTGCCTTGGATTGTAAAATGACCATCGACTCTAATGCATTATTCAAACATCCGCATGTTATTGATTTACAGGACTGGACTCAAATCGATCACAAGGAAGCTGAAGCACATCATGCAGGTTTAAACTATATAGCCTTGGAGGGGAATATTGGATGTATGGTTAATGGTGCAGGACTTGCGATGGCCACTATGGATCTTATTAAACTTTCTGGTGGTGAGCCTGCAAATTTTCTTGATGTTGGGGGAAGTGCCACTGCTGATACAGTTAGTAAAGCATTCAAAATTTTGTTATCAGATTCAAATGTAAAGGTAGTTTTGGTAAATATTTTTGGTGGAATTATGCGATGTGACATTATTGCAAATGGTATTGTTGCTGCTATTCAAGAAGTTGGAATACAAATTCCAATAGTTGTTAGATTGGAAGGTACGAATGTTGAATTAGGTAAAGAAATATTAAAGCATAGCAATCTAAATATAATCTCGGTAGATAGTCTAACTGATGCAGCAACCAAGTCCGTAAACCTTGCGGGTGAGGCTTGCTAATGTCAATTTTAGTTAATAAAAATACACGCGTTCTTTGCCAAGGTTTTACTGGCAAGCAGGGAACCTTTCATAGCGAACAATCAATTGAATATGGTACTTACATAGTTGGAGGTGTTACTCCAAAAAAAGGAGGCCAAACACATCTTAATCTTCCTGTTTTCAATAGTGTTAAAGAAGCCGTAAATGAAACGCAAGCAAATGCCACTATGATTTATGTTCCCCCACCTTATGCAGCAAACTCAATCATAGAGGCTGTTGAGGGTGGTATTCCTTTAATTGTTTGTATCACAGAAGGTATTCCAATTCTTGATATGCTCAAAGTGAAAGCAGCAATCAAAGCAAGCAATTCAAAGCTCATTGGCCCTAATTGCCCAGGTATTATTACTCCTGATGAATGTAAAATGGGAATAATGCCTGCGAGTATTCATATGCCTGGTGAAATCGGTATCATCTCGCGTTCTGGCACCCTCACCTACGAGGCTGTTCATCAAACCACCATACAAGGTTTTGGTCAATCTACTTGTATTGGAATTGGGGGCGATCCAATCAAAGGATTAAACTTTATTGAGTGCCTTGATATGTTTGAAAAAGATCCAACAACGAAAGGTATTATTATGGTAGGTGAGATTGGTGGGGCAGATGAGGAACTAGCATCAGAGTTTATACAAAGCAATGTTACTAAACCAGTTGTTGCGCATATTGCAGGTAAGGCGGCTCCGAAAGGAAAAAGAATGGGGCATGCTGGAGCTATAATTTCTGGTAATTCTGGAAAAGCTCAAGATAAAATCAATAGCCTAAAAAAAGCTGGTGTATTTATTGCTGAGTCCCCATCTGATATGGGTTTAATGATCAGTAAGGCTATGGGTAAAGAATGAGTTATTTAAAAAATAAAGCTATTTATTCATTGTTCTTATTTATTTTTTTGATCCCAACTTCATTCGCGGAGGACGTACCATATATTTTAACTGCCGCTGCAAAAGGGGATATTGACAGTATTCAAGCAATTATTGATAGCGGAGGGAACCCAAACACACTCGACAAAGATAAAGTAACTGCCTTAATGTATGCAGCGAGAAAAAATCAAGTTGATGCTATCAAACTACTCATTGAGAGTGGTGCACGAGTCAATGATATTGATGAAGATGGTTGGACCGCATTAATGTATGCAGCTAAAAAAAATTATACCGCAACCGTAAAACTTCTTTTAGATAATAATGCAGATTCAAAAGTTACTGATCCTGATGGGTGGTCTGCCTATGGATTAGCTGCAACTTCTGGATATAATGAAACGATAGATATATTAATCAAAGGTGGGATTGATCCTAATACAAGAAATAATTCAAGCCTAACTGTTCTGATGCTGGCTAGTAAAAATGGTGATGTTCCGACCATAAAAACTTTGTTAAATAATAATGCAAATATTCATCTAAAAGATAAATACGGTAAAACCGCTTTAATGTATGCAGTCATTAATGGTAACTCCGATGCCGTTAAATTTTTACTATCAAATGAGGCAAAAATTGATGATGAAGATAAAAGTGAATGGTCGCCATTACTTTGGGCGATAAAAAGGAAGCGTGTAGATATCGCAAAAATATTGATTGAAGCTGGAGCGGACTTAGATCATGAAGATGATGAAGGAACCCATATTATTCATTACGCTGTTTTTAGTGGATCATACGAATCTGTAAAATTATTAATTGACTCAAAGGTAAATCTTAAAGCAAAGGATCAGTATGGTTTAACTGCTCTTGTATATGCATTAAAGGAAAAAAATGCTCAAATGATTCAAATAATTAAAGATTATGGTGGAAAGTACTAAATGAAAATTCATTTATCCCAACTTAATCCTGTTGTTGGTGATCTTATTTATAATAAAACTTTGATTTTAGATGAGGCAAAAAGGGCATGTGTTAATGATGCAAAAATTTTGGTTACGCCGGAGCTTAGCTTAACTGGATATCCTCCTGAGGATCTTTTACTTGATTCAGAATTTATTGATTCTTGTAAAAACTGCCTTATTGAAATAGCGAAAAAATATCCTCAATTAATGATTGTTGTAGGTTACCCAAGGAATCATGAAGGTATTTTATACAATGCTGCATCAGTTCTCCATAATGGCGAAATAGCCTACACATATCATAAGAATTACTTACCTAATTATGGTGTATTTGATGAAAAAAGATACTTTACAGAAGGTAGAGAAAGTACTTTTTTTGAATGCGAAGGAAAAAGAGTAGGAATAATTATATGTGAAGATTTTTGGGTTAATGATCCTATTGAAAGACTAATAAAGTTAAATGTTAATGTTATTTTATGTATGAACGCATCTCCTTTTGATCTCACGAAGCAGCAAAAGCGAATTGAAAATGCCAAGAAAATAATTAATAAGAAAAAGGTTTTGTTAGTTTACCTAAACGCATTGGGTGGTCAAGACGACTTACTCTTTGATGGTGGCTCTTTTATCTACGATGGAATTAATGGCTTAATAAAAGAATTTCCACAATTCAAACAAATATCAGAATGTATTGATTTAAGCAAACAAAATCAGTCGGTTTTAAGTATCAATGAAGGCATGGATATTTTGCTTGATGGCTTAATACTATCCTTGCATGATTATTTGAAGAAAAATAATATATCAAAAGTTTTTCTTGGTTTATCTGGAGGAATAGATTCAGCGCTAGTTTTATATATCGCATCCAAAGCAATTGATATTAAAAATATTTATGCAATTATGATGCCATCAAAGTACACATCAAAGGCTAGCCTAGAAGATGCTGAGGAGCTTGCAAAATCTCTTGGAGTTCACTACAAAACTAGGTCTATAGATGGTATTTTTCATACTCTAAAAAATTCTTTTGATAATGATTTTAAAGGAATGCCTGAGGATATAGCGGAAGAAAATTTTCAAGCAAGAATTCGAGGTATCACATTAATGGGTTTTGCTAATAAATTTAAAGGCATGGTTCTTGCAACAAGTAATAAAAGTGAATTGGCAGTAGGATATTCAACCATTTATGGAGATATGGTGGGTGGATTTTGTGTGCTTAAGGATGTGCCTAAAACCTTAGTTTATAAATTAGCAAAGTATATTAATAAGAAAGAGACGATTATTCCTAATCGGATCATCACAAGAGAACCAACTGCAGAATTAAAATTTAATCAAACTGACCAAGATAATTTACCAAGCTATGATATTCTTGATAGCATAATTAATCTATACATTGAACAAAAAATAAGCCCCAAAGCTATTGCAAGAAAAGGATTTGACTCACAAGTTGTAAAAAAAGTTGTAGAATTGATTCATGGTAGCGAGTTTAAAAGGCGGCAATCGGCTCCAGGACCTAAAATTACAGGTAAAGCATTTAGTGTTGATAGGCGCTACCCAATAACAAATAGATATAAACCAAAAATATAATAGGAGAAGTTATGAAAAAGATTGAAGCGATAATAAAACCTTTTAAACTTGATGAAGTCAGAGAGGCATTATCTGAAATTGATATTATGGGATTAACTGCAACTGAGGTAAAAGGCTTTGGTCGACAAAAGGGTCATACTGAGTTGTACAGAGGAGCTGAGTATGTTGTGGATTTCTTACCAAAAGTAAAGTTAGATCTGGTAGTTTCTGACAAAATGGTAGATAAAGTTGTAGAAACTATTATGAAAACTGCTAACACAGGAAAAATTGGTGATGGTAAAATTTTTGTTATGCAAGTCGAAGAAGCAGTACGAATTAGAACTGGCGAAAAAGGTGATACTGCAATTTAAGTAGGATCTAAAATTTTCTTTATTTTTTTAAGATCTTCTTCGGTATCAACACCTATAGAGTGTGTGCCTTGATATTTGAAAATCTTTATTTTTAGGTTATTTTCAATAGCTCTCAGTTGTTCCAATCTCTCTGTAAGCTCTAAATTAGACGTTGATAAATTGCAAAATTTCCTTAAGAATTCTACAGTATATCCATAAATCCCAATGTGATGATAAACAAATTTTGGTAAGGTTTTTTCTTGTAAATCTTTTTGATATGGAATCATTGACCGACTAAAGTAAACAGCATAATCATTATGATCCAGAACAACCTTCACGTTGTTAGGATTTTTAAAATCATCATAACTTAAAAATAATGACGCTGCTGATGCATAATCAATTTTATCTTTTATCATACCGTCAGAAACTTGATTAATAAGTAAAGGATCTATTAGAGGTTCATCTCCTTGCAGATTAATAATAATGGTTTCACTATCCCAATTCGTTTTATTAATAACTTCTTCAATGCGATCTGTACCAGATATATGATTTGGATTTGTCATAATTGATGTAAAACCATACTCTTCTGAAGTCTTGACTATGCGATCATCATCCGTTGCAATTATAATTTCAGAAGCGCCACTTAGTTTTGCTTTCCTAGCAACGTGAATCACCATAGGAACCCCAGCAATTTCGACAAGTGGCTTTCCTGGCAACCTTGAGCTATGATATCTAGCTGGAATAACAACTTTAAAGGTCATTATTTTGTGCCAGAGGAAATTTTTCTGGCTTCACTCTCAAGAAGAATAGGTATTCCATTTTTTATTGGGTACGCGAGCTTTGCAGACTTAGAGATTAACTCATTTTTCTTTTTTTCATATACCAATGGCCCCTTAGTAACCGGACAAACAAGAATTTTTAATAAGTTTTCATCCATTAATTTAACCCTACCTTTTGTAAAATTTTATTCACCATTAATGTATCAATAGATAATGTTAATGGTAGCACCCAGATATTATTATGTTTAATTTTATTACATTTAAGTGCATCTTTTTCCGTCATAATAATTTTCTTATCTTGAAATTCATCAAAGTCCTTTTGTTTAAATTCATAATGATCAGGAAATATTATTTTGATAAAAGTAATTTTTTTTAATTCAAGTTTCTTGAAGAATCTTTCGGGATTACCAATACCTGTCATAGCAACAACTTGCTCTCCTTTTAAATTTTCACATGCGATATCCTTTTTTTTATTATTTGAAATAAGAAATTTTTCTTCTTTTTCGTATACATGAAATGCATTAGAAAAATTTTTTTTGTTTAATGATGGATTATTAACGATTACCATATCTGTATTTTCTAATCGATTAAGTGGTTCTCTTAACGGTCCTGCAGGTAATAAAAATTGATTGCCAAAGTATCTTAAGCCATCGATAACTATTATTTCAAAATCTCTAAACAAAGCATAATGTTGTAAGCCATCATCTGAAAGAATTAAGTCAGTATTGGGATATTTATTTAGTAAATTTTTAGCCGTCTCATAACGATTTACACCAACATATACTGGACATTGTAATTTCTGTTTTATTAATAAAGGTTCATCACCAACATCAAGATGGTCACTTGATTCTAATACCTCCCTAGCATGTGAAAATCTTGATTTATAACCCCTAGCTATTACACCAACATTTAATTTTCTTTTTCTAAGGGCATTTGCGAGGCTTATGATAATTGGAGTTTTTCCTGTCCCACCTAAGGTAATGTTACCAATAATGATAACCGGAATATCAATTCTATTTCTTTTTAATATTTGAATTTTATAAAGAAATTTTCGAAGAGATAAAAGGATAAAAAAGCAATAGCTCAAAGGAATAAAGATTATGCCCCAGGTTAATCTTTTATAATGTTGATCGGTGATAAATTTTTCAACGATGTTCAATTAAAACCCCTTTTATGCAAAGCAGTATATTTTCCTTTTTTTCTCATAAGCTGGTCATGAGTTCCCTCTTCTATAAGAACACCGTCTTGTATAACAAAAATTTTATCAGCATTTATTATTGTACTTAAACGATGAGCAATCACTATGGATGTTCTTTTCTTCATTAGATTATCTAAAGCTTTTTGAACATGCATCTCTGACTCTGAATCTAAAGCAGATGTTGCTTCATCTAAAAGTAAAATAGGTGCATTTTTAAGCATAGCTCGTGCAATAGCAATTCTTTGTTTTTGACCACCTGATAATTTTGTCCCCCTGTCTCCGATAATATGATTAAAACCATTTGGAAGTCTTTCAATAAACTCGAGAGCATTAGCAGCTTTTGCAGCTTTTTTAATATCACTTAGCTTACTTTTCCCAGACGATCCATAAGCAATATTGTTGAAAATAGTATCGTTGAATAAAATTGTATCTTGACTTACTAGAGAAATCTTATCCCTTAAACTATTTAATTTAAGGGATTGAATATTTTTATTATCAATTAATATTTCTCCTTTATCGATCTCATATAATCTGGGAATAAGATTGATCAATGTTGTTTTTCCTCCACCAGACTTACCTACTAGTGCAACTTTTTCCCCAGCTCGAACATTAAAAGATA
>CACEEB010000025.1 GCA_902558495.1 uncultured OM43 clade bacterium
TATGGAGGGGTCTTCTGTCAAAATAAACTCTGAAGAAGCAACTTGGGATTCTGGAAATGATCACGAGGGAGGAAATGTTGCACATAGACCTGCTGTTAAAGGAGGTTATTTTCCTGTTCCTCCAGTTGATTCAATGCAAGATATTCGCTCAGCAATGTGCCTAACACTTGAACAAATGGGCGTTCCTGTAGAAGTTCATCACCATGAAGTCGGGGGCTCAGGTCAGAACGAAATTGGTACAAAATTTAGTTCGCTTACACAAAGAGCAGATTGGACTCAAATTCTTAAATATGTAGTTTTAAATACAGCTCATAACTTTGGCAAAACTGCCACTTTTATGCCTAAGCCAGTATTCAATGACAATGGTACAGGTATGCACGTGCATCAGTCTATATGGAAAGGTGGAAAAAATATGTTTGCTGGTAAAGAATATGCTGGCTTAAGTAAAACTGCATTATTCTATATAGGTGGGATTATCAAACACGGTCGGGCCCTAAATGCTATTACTAATCCTTCGACGAATTCATATAAAAGGCTTGTTCCAGGGTTTGAAGCGCCAGTTATGCTTGCCTATTCAGCAAAAAATAGATCTGCTGCAATTAGGATTCCATTTGTAGCATCTGACAAAGCTCGAAGAATAGAAGTTCGTTTTCCTGATCCTACTGCCAACCCTTACCTTGCATTTAGTGCACTAATGATGGCAGGTTTAGATGGAATACAAAATAAAATTCACCCAGGTGATGCAGAAACTAGAGATCTTTATGATTTAACTCCAGAAGAAGAAGATAAAATCCCCCAAGTTGCAAGTTCACTTGACGAAGCTTTAGAAGCTTTAGACAAAGACCGCGAGTTTTTAACTAAAGGTGGGGTATTTACTGATGATTTTATAGATAGCTTTATTGATCTGAAAATGGATGAAGTTACACGTATGAGAATGACTCCTCATCCAATTGAATTTGAAATGTATTACAGCGTTTAATTTAAATACCAGAAAAAAGTGGGCTTCAAAGCCCACTTTTTTTCTCTAAATAAAGTACTTCACATTAGATACTTTTAAGCACTATATGTTTTTATCAAAAAAATTTAAACAACTAAAAAAACTTGGCTTAATTCTTGCTTGAAATATTACATGGGGTAAATAAAGATGACACCACCTAAAATATATCCAAATTTTGAAGGATTAGAATATTTAACCGCTGCTGTCATCATATGCGATACGAAATTTTTAGTTTTGTACATCAACCCAAGCACTGAGGCTTTATTAGAGATCAGTAATGACCAAGCATGTAGCAAAAATATAGAAATTTTTTTAGACGATGTGGAGTTTTTCAAACATGCAGCAAATACAGCAAGAGAATCTCAAAGTGCTTTCAGGGAAAATGAATTCTTTATTAAGACTAAGCATAACAAAACTATATGTGTCACTTTAACAGTAACAATGATTAACAATGGGGCTAATTATTTAATAGAAATGATTCAAATGGATCAACAGGTGAAGATAGCTAGAGAAGAAAGAATGTTTATACAACAACAAGCCAATACAGAACTTCTAAGAAATCTTGCCCATGAAATTAGAAATCCTTTAGGGGGGTTAAGAGGAGCTGCTCAACTTCTTGAAAAAGAGCTTGAGTCCAAGAATCTGAAAGAATACACAACTATCGTTATTTCTGAAGCAGATCGATTGCAGAATTTGATGAATAAATTACTAACGCCTCATCAATTGCCAGCCTATAAAATGACAAATATTCACGAGGTTATTGAACGTGTAAGAGGCTTAATTGTTTCTGAGTTTGAAGGAGAAATAGAATTTATTAGGGATTATGATGTAAGTCTTCCAGAATTTACAGCTGACAGAGAAAAATTAATACAAGCTCTTTTAAATATTGGGCGTAATGCAATTCAAGCGATGTTGAAGGATTCTACGATTAAACCCAAATTAAAAATTATTACTAGATCAGAGAGGCAAATTATCTTTCACAAAAAAAAGCACTCGACTGCAATAAGAATAGATATTGTTGATAACGGGCCTGGAATACCCAAAAACATTAAAGATAAAATTTTTTATCCCCTAGTTTCTGGAAATCAACAAGGCACCGGACTTGGACTCTCTTTAGCTCAAAACTTTATTACACTTCATAAAGGCTTAATAGAAGTAGAGAGTAATCCTGGAGAAACAGCTTTTACCATAATCCTCCCTGTAAAAAATGACTTAAAAAATACTAAAGGTTTATAAAAAATGAAAAATATATGGATTCTTGATGATGATAAATCAATAAGGTGGGTTTTCGAAAAAGCCCTCGAAAAAGCCAATTTGCCATTTAAAACTTTCTCAAATAGTAATGAGGCTATCAATCAATTTAATCATGAAAAACCAAGTGTTATTGTAAGTGATATACGTATGCCAGGAGAATCAGGGATAGTTTTTTTAAGCAAGGTAAAAGATAAATTTCCTGAAATACCCATTATTATAATGACTGCCTATTCTGATCTTGATACTGCTGTTTCAGCCTTCCAGAAAGGAGCTTTTGAATATATTGCAAAACCTTTTGATATTGATAAGACGCTTGAAGTTATTAAGCAGGCCTTATCGGAATCAGCTTCATCGCAAAGTGAAAGTAATGAAGATAGTGAAAATATTCCAGATATAATAGGGAAATCTTCTGCAATGCAGGACGTTTTTCGTGCCATTGGAAAACTAAGTCAATCTAATGCAACTGTACTTATTAATGGCGAATCCGGTTCAGGTAAAGAATTAGTCGCCCAAGCTATCCATAAAAATAGTCAAAGAAATGAACATTCTTTTATAGCTATTAATACTGCCGCTATTCCTAAAGATCTCTTAGAGGCAGAATTATTCGGCTATGAGAAAGGATCTTTCACTGGAGCTAATCAACAACGCAAAGGAAGGTTTGAACAGGCAAATGGAGGAACACTTTTCTTAGATGAAATTGGTGATATGCCTCTAGAGCTTCAAACCAGATTGCTACGTGTTTTAAGTGAAGGGAAATTTTATAGGATAGGCGGGCAAGAATCAGTTTCTGTTGATGTAAGAGTTATAACAGCAACCCACCAAAATCTTGAGCAATTAGTAAAGGAAAATAAATTTAGAGAAGACTTATATCATCGATTAAATGTTATTAAAATTATTGTACCTCCTTTACGTAATCGTAGAGATGATATTGAGGCTTTAGCTAATTTCTTTTTGTCAAAAAGTGCTAAATCACTCAAAACAGATCAAAAAAACCTATCTTCTGATGTGAAAACGTACTTTAGCGGTCTTGATTGGAAAGGAAATGTTCGTCAACTAGAAAATGTGTGTCACTGGCTTACTGTGATGACAGCAGGTAACACTATAAATATAGCTGATCTTCCTAATGATCTTAAAGAATCGGATAATGATGCAGTATCTGTTCAAAACCAAGTAAATTGGATCAATGGGTTGGAAGCAGATATTAATAATAAAATTTTACAAGGCAATGATCAAATTTATGATGCTTTCATTCAATTGACTGAAAAGTCACTGATTGAGAGTGCTCTTGGATATACTAAAAACAAAAAAATCGAAGCAGCAAAAATCTTAGGTATTGGTCGAAATACCATCACACGAAAAATTAAAGAACTCAATATCAAATAAAAAAAGGCTCCCAAAGGAGCCTTTTTAAATAACCTTAACTCTAAGAATAAAATCCTAGAAGAATATTATTGCACCAAGGTTAATGTGCTGTGATTCAGCAGAAACGCCTGAATGATCTTCAGATTCAATATCATTGTACTCAGCAACTAAATTTAGATGCTTAGTTAATGGGTGATATGCACCTACTGTCCAACGATCATTAGAATCAAACACCGCAGCACCAGCAGCATCAGTGTTAGCTAGGTCTTGACTTGTAGTAGCAACTGCTACACCAAGTTTAGTACCTGTTGGGATTACATAAGTAGCTTGTAAATATCCACCGTCTTGATCACGTTCGTCTGCATTTGCATTACCTAGACGATTCAATGATAAGCCATCACCATTACCCTCACCAGAGTAGTAATATGCAACTAGACCTAAGTTTCCAGCGTTAAAGCTAGCACCAATTTCTTGAGCTGTTGCATCGTAGTCACCAGCAGTATCAGCTACTTCATAGCTAGAAAAACCAGCCCAAATTTTAGCGTTACCTGCAGTATATACAGCCTTACCTTCAAGACCAAAACGATCATCATAGTTAGCTAATCCAGTAGCACTTTGACCTTGGTCTGGGTTAGTAATACCCAATGTAACCTGTAAGCCATTCATGTTTGGAGTTGTATATGCAATCTGGCCTCTGAATGCAGGGTATAAATAACCTGATCCAATACCACCAAGTGTAGTAATACCACCTGTTGCAAGACCACCAACACCAAGAAGTGTTATGTCATTAAGAATTGCATCACTAGCAAAGATACCAAGATCTTTACCCATTTTCACTGTACCCCATGAAGCATCACCAAATGTAAGGAACGCTTGACGAGTTAGCATTGTACCGCCGTCACCAGTTGATGAGTTGTCAGATGTGCTAGGTTGTATTGAAATTGTGAATGATACATCTAAGTCGTTTTGACGAGTTGTACCAGTAAAACCTAACCATGCAGGTAAAAGACCAGTACCCATTGAAAACTTAGTATCTTCACCGGCGCTATCTTTAATTGTTGCCATTCCGCCTGCTGGTTGTGCTGTGTCGTCTGCATTACTCATTGTAGCAAAGATGTTAACGTTACCATTAATATCCATTGTCCAATCACCTGCAGGAATAACAATACCAGCATTAGCTACTGAAGCTGCTGATAAAACCGCTCCCGCAACTGCTAATTTAATTTTGTTGTTCATAAATTTCTCCTATTGTAAAAAAATTGAAATGAGTAAATCTTAAAAAACTTACTGACTTCAAACATTCTTAACATTAAATATAATTAAGAAGTTAAGACTATTATCTATAAAAACTAGTTGCCTATGCAAGCAAAATGTGACTTTTTTGTTACATTTATTCCTTTAGTGTTGTTTTAAAACAACATATAGAATAGAAACACGCATTCTAAAAGATTTATATTAAATTGTTATGCAACTGAATAGCATACCTATCTGTCATTCCAGCAATATAATCAGAAATGGTACGTTCAAATTCATCTGTTGTGTCTTTTTTAAAATCTTTAGGGATACGTTTAGGATCGTCCTTAAAGTAATCAAATAAAATTTTGATAATATGTTGCGCATTATTTGTCATATCCTTTACTTGCTGATGTTCATAAAGCGATTTTCTTAAATAAGACTTTATTTCTTGTTTTGATTTAAAAAATTCTGGGGAAAATTTAACCAGGGGAGGTAAAGTTCTAACTTCCTCAAGTGAGATTGGGTTAAATTTGTGGATATTTTCTTTACTAGTAGAAATTAAGTCACTTACCATCAAA
Organism: uncultured OM43 clade bacterium; assembly: GCA_902558495.1. GTDB lineage: Bacteria > Pseudomonadota > Gammaproteobacteria > Burkholderiales > Methylophilaceae > BACL14. The sequence goes on from CACEEB010000025.1 coordinate 5,428, forward strand.
TTAATCATCCTTCTAACTATTTCATTAATGAGTATTTCATCATTTATCTTTGGAAATGTTAAGTAAACATCATCAGCACATAATTTAAACAATGAGTTTGTCATTAAATCCTCTATTGTTAGTAGACCCGACCTAAAACCATCATCTATATCATGATTAATATAAGCTATCTCATCCGCTATATTTACAATCTGCGCCTCTATCGACGGCTGATTTTTTTTAATAAAACGCTCTCCAATATTACCTAATTTTTTTGCATTCTTTAATGAGCAATGTTTAAGTATGCCCTCTCTTGACTCAAACATAAGATTTAGTCCATTAAAATCTGCATAACGCTTCTCTAAGTTATCAACTATTCTCAATGATTGAAGATTATGTTCAAAACCCCCATACTTTTTCATACATTTATTTAATGCCTCTTGACCTGCGTGACCAAAAGGGGTGTGTCCTAAATCATGTGCCAAGGAAATGGTTTCAGCTAAATCTTCGTGACCCCCCAATGTTCGTGCAATACTCCTTGCAATTTGTGAAACCTCGATAGAGTGAGTTAAGCGAGTCCTAAACATATCGCCCTCATGATTTACAAATACTTGTGTCTTGTATTCAAGTCGCCTAAAGGCTGAACAATGAATGATGCGATCACGATCACGTTGATATTCATTTCTTAAAGAGGTGGACTTTTCTTTGAACAATCTACCGATTGATATTGTTGGATTTGATGCATAAACAGAACTCATCTAACTAAATGTTTTTTGTTGTAATGTATGCAGAAAATCCTTTTGCGGATAATCCTGAGTAAGAATTGCTTTTCCAATACCTTTTTGAAGAACTAAATGAATTTGGTTGTTATGAGCTTTCTTGTCTGATTGCATTAGTTCAATAAACTTTTCAAGTGAAATATTAGGTGGATCTATAGGTAATTTAGCAGATGATATAATACTTTTTATTCTATTGAACTCTGCTTCAGTTAACCAAGAAAGTTCTTTTGATAAAAATGCCGCCATAACCATTCCACAAGCAACCGCTTCCCCATGAAGCCAATTACCATAACCCATAGCATTTTCAATAGCATGTCCAAAAGTGTGGCCCAAGTTGAGAGTAGCCCTTATTCCTTTTGATGATTCAAATTCATCTTGAGAGACAACATCTGCTTTATTGATACATGACCGTGAAATTGCCTCAGTAAGAAACTCTATTTTTTTACTTAGCAAACTATTCATATTATGTTCAAGCCACTCAAAAAAAGGATAATCTCTAATAAGTCCATACTTTATAATCTCAGCAATACCTGCGCTAAGCTCCCTATCTGGGAGAGTATTTAAAACGTCTACATCAGTTATCACACATTGAGGTTGATAAAAAGCTCCTATCATATTTTTCCCAAGAGTATGATTAATTCCTGTCTTACCCCCTACCGACGAGTCAACTTGTGATAATAATGTTGTTGGGATTTGAATAAACTTGACACCTCGCATAAAGGTTGCTGCCGCATAACCTGTAATATCACCAATTACTCCTCCCCCTAGAGCGATTAACAAAATATCTCTATCACACTTATTTTGCAACAAGACGTCATATATTTTATTCAATGTATCTATATTCTTATATTGCTCACCGTCAGGTAAGATGATTGGGATTATTTCTTTATCATTTCCCAGAGCAGAAATTACTTTATCCAAATAGAGAGGCGCTACCGTTGTATTAGAAACAAGAGCAATTTTTTTTGTTGAGATATGTTTTTTAAAAATTTTATTATTGCTTAATAAATTATCACCTACATATATAGGGTAACTTCTTCGTCCTAAATCAATATTAATTGTTTTCATTTGTTCTCAAGTTTAGAATAATTTCATTTGCAATGTCAGATGCAC
>CACEEB010000026.1 GCA_902558495.1 uncultured OM43 clade bacterium
GGACTATTGGGATCAATCCAACGCGTAATATAATTTTCAACTCTGATCTAGGTAGGTTAAATTCTTTTGATAATTTTAATGATATCTCATCAATAAATTCTTTATATATAATTGTCAAAAACTTTGTTAATTCAATAATTTCAACCTTTGTTAATTCAATATTAGTAATTCTTTCGGTTGGAAAAAGAGAGATATTATTTTTTAATTTTCTTTTGTTTCTTGAAACTTTCATCTTGTATGCTCTCAAGTAAAATATTTATACTTATTTGATAGCTTCGATATAAAAACTCATATTAGGACGAGTATTATTAAATTTATTACCTCTAAAAATTTGAGATTCTGAATCTCTTCTTGATTTTATTAAAACCTTTCTAAAGCCTGCTTTTTTCATAAATTCTCCCATTTTTTCTGCAGACCACCATGATTTATGACATCCAGGTATTAAAAATCTATCGTCTGTGACTAATTTTACTTTTTTGGAGAAAAAATCTAAAAATTGTTTATGATTAAATTTGTGATATAAATCTTCAAGTTCTTGATCAGAAAAATCATCAACTACTGGCTCAGCAAATGCTCGAACTATTAAACGAAGCCAACTATCAAAGGTATATGTGCTTGAGCCCCTTATCCAATCAAAATATGAAGCATCTTTTGCATCATATGCATCTAAATAAGCTTTTATATCAGGAACAGTAACCCTTAGAACACCTTTTGCTTTAAGGGTTCGATAAGACTCTTTAAGCCACCAAGCAACAGTATCCTCTTTTAAATGTTCCAAACAATGGGATGAATATATACCTTTAAATCTACTATCCTTAAATGGTAACTTAGATTTATTATTTAAATTAACAGATACTTCTGCATAATCAGGGTCATAATCTAAGCCAACTACATTCTCATCTCTCCAGAAAGTGCCCGATCCAATATTTAAATATTCTTTATCATTAATTTCTTTATTAGTTTTATTAAAAATAATTAAAAATAATTTTTTTAAAGGTCTAAAGGGGGTTCTCCAATTTTTTCTAACAAAATTCATTGCATCCCTTTTATAATTGCTTAAGTAATATTTAATAGGGGGATGTCCTGAACCATAAAATGTTTTTTTAACTAAGCTTTTATCAGAAAACAATGAATATAATTTCCTGCAGTTTTTAGGATCATGGTAGATTTTTTTGCAAAACTCATCATCTGATCTTTTAGAGTAATTTAGAATCATGACTTTTCTGGTTGACTTGGAATAATTTTCTGTTGAAGCATGAAGGATATCGCTCCGCATAAATATCACAGTTCCCTTTTTTCCAACTAGATTTATTGGTTTTTGTAAATTTTCAGGTAATAGCTCCTCCCATAAATTACCACTAGCTTGAGGAATATTATTTATCTTATTACTCTTTTTAAATGATGTACTTAAATAATCATTTATCTTCCTATAATGCTTATGTGATTCTGGAATAATTCTCATGGGAGCATTTTTATCTGTAATATCAGTTAAAAAAACAAAAACATTAATTAAAAATTTCTCTTTTGAGAGTAAATTAGTACTTGGCTTATTAAAACCAGGTGTGTCAATATGAAATTGTTTTGGTTCTCCTAAACATCCCGGAAAAACCGCTGCTAGGCTACCATTATGAAATGATAATTTATCTTCTGAATATAATTCTGACAAAGAACGAATAATTTTTTTGCTTTCTACAAAATTCACTATTTTTTGAGGAAAAAATCTGTCGATTAAAACTGCTCTTTTGCCAAAAAAAATATTATCATCCAATTCTCTTAAAGCACTTCCATTCCCCCTAAGATAGCTATGCCTCCTTGCACAACCATAAAACCCTATATTATTTCTTACAAAATGAGTTTTAATTCTTGAGTCAAATTCCTGATGATAATCTGGATTAAAATACCTATACTTTTTGTCGAATGGAATTATTTCTCCATCTTTATAATTAGGAATTAATTCATCAAATACTTTTATTAAATCAATAATTTCATTTTGGTCAAAAATTGAATTTTCTGAAATTTTTAAATACCCTTGATCATTGAATTCTTTGATTTTTTTTGATGTAAAAATATTATTCATATTTTTTAATTATTGCCAATTAACCTCTGCATAACTCTTTAATTTATTTGCAACGTGATTATAGGCTATCTCCTGGGCTTCAGAGGTCATACCACCTATATGTTGAGTGATAATCACACTTTCATTTTCTAATGCATATTTAAATAAAAGACTATCCTTGCGACCTTTTATTTCATTTGCCAAAACATCTGTTGCCACCCTTACATCTGGATTTTTTTTTAAAAAAACTACCAAATCTTTTTCATTTATTACCTCACCTCTTGCAGTATTAACTATCAATACATTACTTTTCATTTGTGAAAAAAATTTTTTGTCAGCCATATTGGTTGTTTCCGGTGAAATATGAACATGAAATGATATGACGTCCGATACATTTAATAATTCATTGATTAATTTTACTTGTTTGATACCCTTATCTTCAATTTTTTTATAAGGATCATAAGCAATGATTTTAGAGCCGAATGCTTTGCAAAAATTTGCATACATCCTTCCTAACCTTCCATAACCAATAACTCCAATCGTAAGAGCATTCATTTGACGACCAATATATTGGGTGTAATCCCACTCACCTTGCAAAGCATTTTTATGACTAATATTAATATTTCTAAGACTATTAAGAGTTAGGCCAAAGGCAAGCTCTGCTGTAGAGCTTATTTTTTCTATAGTATTTTTTTCTTTAGTTAAAGAAATTATCTCTATACCCATTTTCTTAGTTATTACTTTATCAATATGATTGGTTCCAGTAGATGCAGTAACAATTAGTTTTAAATTGATTCCAGCTCTTAGTAATTCTTCTCCAATAAAAACCTTTGATTTATTTGGATTTGTAAAAATTACATGAAATTGAGAGATTGCTTCTATAACATCCGAAAAATCTGGATCTTCCATATAAGTTACATTCCCAACAGCCTCTAATTTTTCGCATAAAAAATTAATATGTTTTACTGGAGTAATAACTAGGATTTTTATATTACTCACTAAAATTACCTTTTAATATTGATTCTGCAACCATAAGATCGATCATGCTATCAATATTTATAGCTCTTTCCTGCGGGAGTATATATGCAAAGCTATTTTTAGACCCATATCTTCTAGATGAATTCATCAAATAATCTCTATTTAAAGCATATATAGACCCACTTCGGATGTATGCGTCTGGTTTAAGGTCTTGTCTTCTAGATTCTGGAATTTCACTTACACAAAAATCTACAATTTTTCCATCAATAATTTTCTTAATTCTTGCAGGGTGATGGTCTTCTAGCTTATGGACTGCAATAGCTGAATCTGCTGAATTTAGATGAAGGATATCTATGCATTTATCAATATCAATACATGTTTTAAAAGGATTTGTACACATAACCTCTACAACATAGTCATATTTTATGTTCTTTTCATTCTCCATCCAATTAACGGCGTGCTGAAGTGCAGAAACTGAGGAGGCTGTATCACCGGAAAATTGGGATGGTCTAGAAAAAGGAGCAATTGCACCATAATCTAATGCGATTTGTCGAATTTCCTCAGAGTCAGAAGAAATTATATATTCGTCAAGATATTTCGATTTTAGGCTCTCAATTATCGTATAAGCTAATAAAGGCTTTCCATTTAATAGTTTAATATTTTTATTCTTAATTCCTTTCGATCCTGCACGTGCAAGAGTGATACCTAAAATATTTTTTTTTAATAAATTGTTCATTTTTAGATTATTTTAAAAATAAAACCAAATAACTTTTCTCTCACCACTTTTTATAGGGGACGCAGCATGAATAAACCTGCTATCAAAGATAATAATGTCTCCCCTATTAAGTAATAATTTATTTGTATATTTATTTTCTTTAAGAAAAGCTAGGGGTATATTATTTTCTTTATTTTCTTTTATAAAATTATGTACTTGAAGCCATGATACAAAATATTGTCTAAAATATTTTAAATAATAATGTCCTGATTTTGAATGAAGAATGCTAGGAGCATTATCTTTTGTAATATTAGACGTAGGAACCATGACCTTAATTTCGTTCTTGTAGGAATCAAAATGAGCATGTGAAGCCAAAAAAAGCTGATTATTATCCAAAATTTTCTTTGTAATTAAAAACTTAAGGCTTGGTTGGCTATAACAAAGTGTATAGAAGATGTTAGTTAAAATAAATAATGATTGATCTGCAAAAATTTTTAGAGGTTTAATATTATTAAGATTGTTATATTTTATGGTACCGTCAATCTCTATGCGATCATTTTTTTTTGTTTTTATATGGTCCTTGAGAACCTTTTCTATATATTCAATTGTGCTATTTGGATAATATCTCTCTATTTTATAGTATCCATTATTTCGAAGAGAGATGATAATGTCTCTTATCTTTTTTGGTAATACATAAACTAAAATATAACGAGTAAATATAAATTTAACCTCTATGAGAAATTGATGAATTACATAAATTGGAAATAAAAAAATTAACTTAATACCAAGCTCTTTGATAAGGTTATTTCCATCAAGCTTAACTTTACCGTTAAATTGATTTTCAAGATTTTTCAGAGTCATTTAGCCTTGAAGTCAATGATAGATCATGTACTGGAAAGATACCTACTTTACCCCCCACCATTAATCCTTTTTTTAAAACGTTTTTTGTTACAAAGCAACCTAAACCATATAATGCCTTATATATAGGAGATCTATCAGACTTACTCTTCATTGATGATGCAATTTGAACGAAGCCTTTCTCAGTTGACTGACTCCAATAGTGGCCATAATCAATAAGTCCTGGGAAGACTGAATCATATCCTTTATATTGCGCCTCATAAATAATTTCATCAATGAATCCGTCCGGTCTATTTATATAATCGTGATTTATATACATAATTGCTTCAGGATAATTTTTATTTTTTTCTACTTCCTTTAAAGATAAGGATAAAAGCTCATCAACACCAAGGTTATTTGATTCTGGAAAAATATTTCGGTCTATCCAATTTAACCCAAACTTACCAGATATATTTTTACTAGAGACAATGTATGTGTTCTTTAGGTATTTTGATTTTTTTAGCATATTTATCGTTTTTACAAGTAACTTGTATTCTTTGGAGCTAGTATTTAATTCCCCCTTTATAAGAATAATTCCTACTATGTTTAAATTCTCAGGACGCATGGATTCAGGTAATTCATTTAGAGCATCAAAGTCGATTTGCTCAATTATTGATACCACTCCTTTAGCACGAGAAGCGGTATTACCATGATTTAAGCCGTGGTAGTGGTATACTGCCGCCTCAGGTTCATATATAAGTTTGTAACCAGCTGATATAATTTTTTTGCCCCACACTCGATCTTCAATATTAGAAACATTTTCATCAAATGGGAATTTATTCCATAAATCTCTACGAAGCATACTGTTAGCATTATGAAAGAAGTAATCCTTTATTTGAACTCGTTTATCTTCACCAAAAACTGTTAGAAGATCTCTTTTATCGATATCGTCAGTAAAACTAACAGGTAGTTGCCGGCCATATACACCTGCAACTTTATTGTCTTTAAAATTTGAAAGTAGATTTGTCAACCAATTTTTATTTTTTGGAATGCAGTGCGCTGAAATACAAACAATGAATTCACCTTTTGAAGCCTTAATACCCATATTTAAAGCTTGGCCAGGTATAAAATTTGTAATATTTATTATTTTTGCAAGTTTAAATTTCTTTGCTTCGTCAACAGTAGCGTCAGTACTTGCATTAT
>CACEEB010000027.1 GCA_902558495.1 uncultured OM43 clade bacterium
TCAGCACGACGGATGTACATTTCGCTTTACCAGTGCGTGCTTTAAATTTGTCTTTGCGCGAATCAGTGACTCCTATCTTAGTATCATCCGTGAGTGTTTTACCGAACAAAGTTTCACCAGAGGCCGCAATATCTCTTATGGTCCCAACTCCGGTTGCAGACCAAGTTGCACCCGTGGGGGTGAGAAGCCAAACAATTGCCTGGTCAATACAGGTATCGGCACTTTTCATGGCAATAGGTTTTTGCGTCACCGACGAGGTTAAATCAGCATGATTATTGACCACAACGATAATGGCGGAGGCCATCATAGTGAGTGACAGCATTAACAGCATAGTCAATATTAAAGTCATACCACTTTGCGATGTTGTATTACGGCACGATGGAGACATTATTGGCCCTCGTGATGAATTTAAATTCTTTACTAATGATTGTATCTTTTCCCTCTAATTGTCTGGGTGCCTCAACGGTCAAGACGATTTGTATGGCCTGAAATACCCCTGTGTATGTTCCATCCGCACCTCCCGTTTTGACATTTAAACCCTGTACTTCAAACTTGGTCACTTTATCTAGAATAGGTTCACCTCGTCCATCGGCTGCTGCATATAATGAAGTGGATGTTGCCTCTAAACATCCAGTTGCAGGAGTGGTGCACTGCCTAAGATCACGTTTTAATATATTTCTTTCAGTTCCCGTGATGGTTGAGGTATATTTTTCGATGTAATAATTAACACCGGCGCGGTATAAAGTGCCATCATCCTTGTAATCGTCATATAAAAACCACATGGATGAACTTGGCCCACCACCACTTACTCCAACAAATAAATCTGCCTTAGTCATAGCGGGATTATCCGTTGCGTAGGCCTTAAAGCCTGCCTTACCAATATCGGATTGTATGAGGTCCATGACTGCAAGGACGTCTCTATCGATGGCAATGCGTTGGTTTAGCACCTGATATTGCTGGGCGAAATAGGTATAGCCAGCAATCGTACCTGCAATAACAATGGCGGATACCACCAAGGTTACCAGCAGCTCTACCAGGGTAAATCCTGTTTGGTGGTTGTGCTGTTTTAAATGATTGGTCATCATAGCTGACCTTTTCTTAGTCTACGAGAGAAATAGGACTGCACCAGATTTTCTCCATCAGAACCACCATCTACGACAAGGCTGATATTGATTAACAAATCACTCCCATCTTTTACGACACTGACGGTTCTCTCCTCACCATCATACCCAGTAAATCCACCCACTTGATTTTGTAAATCAGTGCACCACTCTAATTTATATGAGCTGAGCCCCACAGTGCAGTCATTTAAGCTCCCGTCATAAAGTGATTGATTATTAAATGGATTAATAGTGGTGTCGGTGTTGGTTCCTTCGTTAGCGATGGTCTCGACGATTCGGTTAGCCATGATATTGAGAAACATTTTCTTTTGGGTGTTCATGGAAGTTTGTTGGGCGATACCAAATAATAAAAATAACCCAGCAAAACTAATGCCGAACATCACCAATGAGATGATGGCTTCAATAAGGGTAAATCCAGATTGATTATTTTTATTTAAAATATGTTTATCGCAATTCAACCCAAGTATCACTCCCTTTTTTACTTCTAAATAATTGTATATAACCGGTGGCAGAACTTATGGTGATTTTATAAGCAGTGTAATTTGCATCCCTCATTTTTGCGACACCTAACGGCTTAAATACTTCTATGCTTGCCGAAGTCGCTTTACCATTTTGTAAGAATAGTATGTTAGTTCCTCCTACCAAGCAATTATTTCCCGACTTAGGGGGGTATTCCCAGATCTCTCCACGACCCTTACTTTCAAGCGTATTAGCCACTGTAAAAATTCCAGATGGCACTGCGCCCCATGAGGTGGTAGTCACAATTTTATTTATTATTATAGATTCTAAATCATAACCTGGAGCTTCACCCCCGCACATCAATACTGCTGTGCCATTCACCAATTTGGCTTTGGCTTGCAGATAACGAATCTCACCTAACAGAGCCTTATAGTCTTTTTCTATTTGGGTTTCGGCACGCCAATTTCCAATAACTGGGGTTACAAAAGTAGTGAGCACTAATAAAATTCCAACGACACCCAGTAACTCAAGTAAGGTAAATCCAAATTGATTTGCCAATGAATTTTTTGGTGGTATTTGTTTATACATTATTTATTGCGTAGCAAACTTAGCGCACTCTTTAGTATATTTTTCCGCATCGATCATATACGTGTTGGGTGTTAAAGTTTTATCACTTCTCACCCGGGGTATCCATTTCGTTCTAATATATTGCCTAATTTTAGAATATTTTGTGGCCTTATTGACCGCACGATTTATCTTAGTAACATTCTTCTCAGACATCATGTAGTGGGCAATATCAAATAACGCATCTTTGCATGAATGTTCAATTTTAGTTTCTGCGTGTGCGAAATTTACTGAGCATAGAAACGCACTCATTATTATTAAGTATTTATAGTTCATAAAAAAACCTCATAAACGTTATGGGATAGACATATAAATGAATATACACCAGCAAGCTTGATAATATCAAAAAAGGGCCAAATGGCAACATTGTCTCCATCTTATATTTCCTTCCAAAAGCCAGCATAGCGAGCATAAAGCCTAACCCAAATAGTGATGAAAACATAATAATAGGATATAGACTTTTAAAACCAAGCCAACTCCCCAAGCCTGCGAGTAATATTTTATCGGATGCACCAAACCCATTCATTCCGCGCCAAGCCTTATAGAAATAATTAATAAAAAAGAAAATGAAGAAGCCTAGCAGACAACCGAGTAGTGAAGTGGTGATATCTATTCCACTAAACCCAAACAAACTCATCAAAAGACCCAAGCCGATGAGTGGGTAGGTAAAAATGTTAGGGAGATAATAACTTTTGAGATCGATAAAGAATAAAAGAATTAACAGCGAGAAAAACACTATCCATCCCAAAGCGCTAAAGGTAATTCCGTAATGCCAATAGACAAAAAGAAAGGAAAGCATGGTTAAAGATTCCACGAAAAAATATAAGAAACTTATATCTGTTTTACAGTATCTGCATTTTCCCCTCAAGAGAATCCATGAAATCAGAGGGATGTTTTCAAACCAACGCAATGTATTTTTACAAACGGGGCAATGCGAAGATGGGTAGGAAATTTTTTTTAAAAAGGATTGTTTGTCTGAGGGATTTTTTAGGTTTGCTTCTAGTATTGTGGGAACACGATAGATTAATACATTAAAAAAACTTCCAAAAATCAATCCTAAAATACCAAAAAATATATAAAAATTTGGTGTCACGAAAAGTAGTTACCAAGTTTTACCGTCTTGATCAAGTCTTGCAAGTTTATGATTAATAGTAAACCATTGCGATGTATCTGCTCGCTTAATTGCCTTAACTGTAAAGTTCTTTGCTGTTTTTGGAGTTCCTGATCCGTCACACGCAGAAGATGTCTCGCCTGTAATCTCGAAATAAAAGAAATTACTGGCGGTTGTGTCAATGGGGGTTGTCATCTTTTCATCATCAGAACTTCCAAAGAGATGCTTATTAATCTCTGGGCCTACATCTGTTCCGGCACCAGTAGTTACATAACAAAAATTATCTTGATAATAATTTTTTTGCATTAAGACGATGGATTGTAAAGTAGATTGGGCAGCCTTATCACGAGCATCTGCTATATAACCGTTGTATGCTGGTATACCAACTGCACCAAGAATTCCAATAATAGCAATTACAATAATTAGCTCAACAAGTGTGAAACCTGATGGATTTCTTTTAAAAAATTTAGCTTTATTCAGCAGCATCTGCTGGGTCAATACGTTTTGCAGCGATAAGATCTTTGAGTGAATTGGCCATAAGCATTTGCCCCTCTGCCTTACCCATCTGCATCGTATTGTCAATTTGGAAAACCTTACCTTCACGAATCAAACTTTGTATGGCGGTATTACAAATCATTAATTCAAAGGCAGCAACTCGACCTGGTTTATCGATAGTTTTAAGTAATCTTTGCGTGATTACACAACGAAGTGTTTGTGCTAATTGGGATTGCACTTGACCTTGTTGTTCTGGAGGAAATACGTCAATGATACGAGTAACGGTCGAAGGCGCACTGTTGGTATGCAAGGTACCAAAAACCAAGTGACCCGTTTCAGCCGCAGTGAGTGCCAATTGAATGGTTTCTAAATCCCTTAATTCACCAACTAAAATCACATCAGGATCTTCCCTGAGAGAGGCTCTAAGGGCATTGGTAAAGCTTCTGGTATCTCGACCTACTTCTCTTTGAGATATTACTGATGACTTTGAGTTATGTTCAAACTCAATTGGATCCTCGATTGTAATGATATGCCCCTTGTGTGTCTCATTAATCACATCGATTAATGCTGCTAGGGTGGTGCTTTTCCCTGAACCAGTAGGACCTGTCACTAAAACAAGACCAGTTTCAATGGTAGGTATAGTTCTTATATATGCAGGTAGATCAAGGTCATCAAAACTTGGTACCTTTGATTCGATACGTCGAAGTATAAATGCAGGTTTAGCTCTATCCATGAAAGCATTCACTCTAAACCTTGTTTCACCATTAGCGATGGCAAAGTCAGCATCTTTATGATTTAAAAACTCATCATAGTCCTCTTTATCCATAACTTCTTTAAGAAAAGTATGAATGTGAGCCTCTTCAACTTGATGATCAAGCTGCACCATATCCCCATATTCTCGATAGGCTACACCATGATCTGAATGAATATGGATATCGGATAACTTGGTTTTTTCCGCAAGCTCAAGCAAAAGAGGCCATAACATATAGTTAAACTCCTAAATTAAAGTAATTTAATTAAACGAATTTATTCGTTAATGCCAATCTCTTGAGAAAGCCTCTCGTAATCACCTTCACCTGTTTGGTTACCAATATTAATTGTTAACCTCATAGCAACAGATGTTTTTCCCTCAGTAATAGCCATAAAACCAAGCATTTCAGGTGCTGTAGTTACAAGCGTTTCAGCTGATTTTGCTTCGGAAATATTTCCAGCGCCGTATACAACACCTTTTTTCGGGTTGTAAGGGTTTTTGAATTTATCCCACAAAATTTGTCTGAAATACTCCATAGCATGTTTTCTTCCGTCTGTCGCTGAACCGATTGGACAAACAGCACCCATTCTGTATTCATTGTTTAATGCGTCCACAAAAGAAAGTGTGTTGTCGTTACCATTACATTTGGAAATTTCTGCCATTATAAATGCTTTAGCGTTAGTAAAGTTAGCTTTTGCGGAATTGTACTTAGCTTTTTGTTGGAAACCCTGGTAAGCAGGTACTCCAACTGCAGCCAGAATACCCAAAATTGCAATAACCACCAAAAGCTCAATTAGTGTAAAACCTTTTTGTTTTGAATT
>CACEEB010000028.1 GCA_902558495.1 uncultured OM43 clade bacterium
AATTAAAATTTTTGAAGATAGTAATGAAGGAATTAGTTTGTCAATTGCAGATACTATAAAAAAATTCACACAAGAATTTAATGATAATAAACCTGATATATTAATTTTGTTAGGGGACAGGTATGAAATTTTTGCAGTTGCTTCAGCTGCTTATACTTTAGGTATTCCAATAGCTCATATTCATGGTGGTGAGGTTACTGCTGGTTCCTTAGATGAAGGTTTTCGTCACTCAATTTCAAAGTTTTCATCATTACATTTTGCTGCAACAAATGAGTATAGGAGGAGAATAATTCAGCTAGGAGAGAATCCAAAAAATGTTTTTAATGTGGGTGGCTTATCACTTGATAATATTATGAAAAAAAATTTAGTAAATAAGGAATTACTTGAGAGTAAGTTAAATTTTAAATTTGGTAAAAAAAGTATTTTACTTACCTATCACCCATACAATATTGACAGGAAAATTTTAGTTAAGGATATTAAGGAAATTTTTAAGGCATTATCTTTTTTTAATGATTTAAAGATCATTGTAACAATGCCAAATGCAGATGCAAATGGTATTTATTTAGCTGATTTAATTTCAAAAATAGTAATCAAAAATAAAAATATCAAAATTTACAAGTCATTAGGATGGAAAAATTATTTATCTTGTTTACATTATGTTGATATGGTTATTGGTAATTCTTCGAGTGCAATTCTTGAAGCGCCAAGCTATGGCATACCATCAATTAATATTGGGGATAGACAAAAGGGTCGAGTATTTTCTCAAAGTGTGATCAGTGTAAATCCAGATCATAAAAAGATTATTAAAGCTATAAAAAAAGGGTACTCAAAAAACTTCCAAGAAAAATTACTGAAAATTACGAATCCATATGGAATGCCTGGTGCATCTTCAAAGATTATTTCTATACTTAAGAAATTTCAAGTTTCAAATAATGCAAAAATTTTTTACGATATATAAGGATTAACGATGGCTAATAATACAGAAAATTTTAAAGAAGATTTTTGGAAACAAGCTATTTTAAATAAAAAATCTACTATTAAAGATGCAATTTTTAATCTTGATAATACGGCCATGCGAATTGTTATGGTCGTAAATGATGACGATGAACTTATAGGAACAATATCTGACGGAGATATAAGAAGAGGACTATTAAACGATATCGATTTAACTGAACCAGTTACCAATATTGTAAATGAGGCTCCACTTGTTGTGCCTTTTGGTGTAGATAAAAAAATTATTGAGAAGATGATGAATGCTAATAATATTCAACAAATACCAATAGTAAATGAGAGTAAGCATATTGTTGGTATTCATCTGTGGGATCCAATTTTGAGCCATGAAAATATTTCAAATACTCTTGTTGTAATGGCAGGTGGTGAAGGAAGAAGAATGATGCCCCATACCAAGAATTGCCCAAAACCTATGCTTAAAATAGCAAATAAGCCTATTCTTGAACATATTGTTGAAAGAGCAAGATCTGAGGGAATTACAAAATTCATTTTTATAGTAAATTATTTGGGTCATGTTATAGAGGATTATTTTTCCAATGGAAGTAAATGGGGGGTAAATATTGATTATATTAAAGAGGCATCACCCTTAGGAACCGCCGGGGGACTTTCATTAATCAATCCATTTCCTGAGCAACCATTGATTGTAACAAATGGCGATGTTCTTACGGATGTTCGATACTCTGAATTGTTAAAATTCCATGATGATCACCAAGCTGATGCAACTATGGCAATTAGAACTCATGAATGGAAGAATCCATTTGGTGTTATAAAAACAGATGGTGTCAAAATTATTGGAATTGAGGAAAAGCCTTCGACAACAACTAATATAAATGCAGGTGTATATGTTTTAAGTCCAAATGCTTTAAAAGTTTTAGATAAAGAATCTTACTGTGATATGACATCATTATTCGATAGTCTAAGTGAACATAACATTATTGCTTACCCTATCCATGAGGTATGGAGTGATATTGGAACACCAGAAGATTTTATAAATCAAAACAAGACTTAAAAATCGATAAAATATTTAAAAGGAAAGGGAGTTCATAATTGATTAAGCAGGATTTAATTAAAAAATATAATTTACCAAACGAAGTAAAATTTTGTAAAAAATGTACTATTTCTAATCAGAGACCAAGAATTACATTTGATGAAAATGGTGTTTGCTCTGCATGTAACTATGCAACCCATAAGCAAAATTTAGATTGGAGCTTAAGAGAAAAAGAACTTCAAGAATTATGCAACCGGCACAGAAAAAATAATGGAGAATATGATGTAATTGTTCCATGTAGTGGAGGAAAAGATGGTTCTTTTGTCGCCCATCAGCTTAAATATAAATATAATATGCATCCTCTATGCGTTACTTGGGCACCTTTAAAATATACTGAAATTGGTAGAAGGAATTTAGATAACTTTATAGCATCAGGTTTTAATCATATTTTAGGAACTCCTGACCCAATTGTCACTAAAAAGCTTACAAATTTATCTTTTAGGCATGTTGGGGACCCTTTTCAGCCTTTTATTTATGGTCAAACAAATTATCCATTACACATGGCTGTCAAGCATAAAGTATCACTAATAATGTATGGTGAAAATGGAGAGGTTGAATATGGTGGAAATATGAAAACTGCATATCAACCACAAAGAGAAATCAAAGATCATGATCATATGTATTTTTCTGGATTTCCCCCAGAATTCTGGCAAGAACATGGCGTATCTATGTTTGATTTAATGCCTTTCATGCCCCCTAATTTTCAAGAGATAAAAGATAATAAAACTGAAATACATTTTTATGGATATTATAAGATGTGGGATCCTCAAGAAAATTTTTATTATAGTAAAGAAAATACAGGTTATAGCCCTAACCCAGAAAGAACCGAAGGAACTTATTCTAAATATGCTAGTTTAGATGATCAATTTGATGGATTCCATTTCTATCTTGCATACATAAAATTTGGTATTGGAAGAGCGACTTCCGAAAGTGCACATGAAATTAGAGATAAAAAAATTGAGAGAGAAGAGGGTATAGCTTTAGTTAAAAAATACGATCATGAGTTTCCTCATAAATACTACAAAGAATTTTTAGACTTTACCGGGATTGATGATGAGGAGTTTAATGAAATTATTGATAGTTGGCGCTCTGATCATATATGGAAAAAAGATGGTGATAAATGGGTGTTAAGAAATCCTATTTGGAAGTAAAGAGTGCCTAATTTACGTATTATTCCTCGACTCGATATCAAAGGAGAAAATCTTATAAAAGGTGTGAATCTTGAGGGCTTAAGATCTCTTGGTTCACCAAAAGAATTTGCTATTGATTACTATAACGCTGGTGCTGATGAGATAATTTATATGGACTGTGTTGCTAGCCTTTATGGCCGAAATCATTTGTCCGATTTAATTAAGTCAACAGTTGCAAATACTTTTATTCCAATTACTGTAGGAGGAGGGATAAGATCCTTAGAGGACGCAAGCAACCTTATGCACTCCGGTGCAGATAAGATTGCAATTAATACAGCAGCAGTGCAAAACCCAAAACTTATAACCAATATAGCAAATTATTATGGTAGCCAATGCATGGTGCTTTCGGTTGAGGCAAAAAAAAATGGAGAACAAAGTTGGGAGGTATATACCGAAAATGGTAGAGAAAAAACTGGCATGGATGTAATTGAATGGGTCCGAAAAGCAGTCGATTTAGGTGCTGGTGAAATTCTATTAACTTCTGTAGATCAGGAAGGTACAAGGAAGGGGTTCGATAATGATTTGATAAGTTCGGTTGCAAATACTGTTCGAGTACCAATAATATCAAGCGGAGGTATGGGTGAATATGGCCACATAGTAAGTGCTTCTTCATCTGGCGCGGATGCTATAGCTATTGCAGATTTTCTTCATTATAGGCGAGGGACCATTGGTGAAATTAGAAGTTTTTGCAAAAAAAATGGATTGGAAGTAAGAAATTATTAAATCAGCTAAAGTTTTAGTCATAGACTATGGGTTAGGTAATCTTGACAGTGTAAGAAGAGCTTTTGAAGCAATAGGTGCAGAGGTTTTAGTTTCAAAAAATCCTGATGATATAAATAATGCCAAATATATAGTGCTCCCTGGCGTAGGAGCATATTCAACAGCTATGAAATTATTAAATGAACTAAATTTTATAGAACCACTGGAAAAAGCAAATAAAAGAAAAGCATCTTTGATGGGCATATGCCTTGGTATGCAGCTTTTTTTTGACGAAAGTGAAGAGTTTAAGATTACAAAAGGATTAGGCTTTATACCAGGAAAAATAACAGCTTTAAAAAAAGTAATACAAAGTAATATGGAAAAAATTCCTCATACAGGCTGGTCAAATCTATTACTACCCTCAAGTAGAAAAAATTGGAAGGGCACAGTAATTAATCATATTTCTTCTAAAGAATCAGTATATTTTACCCATTCTTATGTGGCTGAAACAAATGATGTGAATGTTTTAGCATATTTTCATTATGGCAAAAAAAAATTAGTAGCAGCCGTACAAAAAGATAACATTATTGGTTGCCAGTTCCATCCTGAAAAAAGTGGTGACGTTGGTCTTAAAATTTTAAGTAATTTTCTACTCAAATGAAGATATTGAGTATTATTTTGGCAAGAAAGGGATCAAAAAGGCTACCAAATAAGAATAAAAAGCAATTAGGTGGGAAGCCTTTATTTGTTTGGTCGATAGATTCAGTAAAAGATATTGAGGAAATATGCGACACAATAGTTTCAACAGATGATCAATCAATTATTGAGTTATGTAAAGATCAAAAAGTAATAATTCCCGGCATTAGACCACATGAATTATCAGATGATACTGCATCTTCCGCAGATGCTTGTATTCATAGCTTGAATTGGTATGAAAAAAATATCTCAAAAGTTGATGGCATTTTACTTTTACAGCCTACATCTCCTTTTAGAAAAAAAGAAACAATAAAAGAAGGTATAAGTATTTTTTGTAAAGACTTAGATGCAACCATTTTATCGGTTTCTAAATTGAAACATCAAAGTAAAAATCTTTTTAATATAAAAAATAAAGAAAGAAATCTTTATTTAGATTCTGTATCTTCCAATAGTAAAGAAAAAGATATTTTTGCTGTTAATGGGGCTATTTATATTATTTCTCCTCAAAAACTCAGAAATGATAAGTCTTTTTTTAGTGGTAAATTGAAGCCAATCGTTATTAAGTCAGATGTTGAATCAATCGATATTGATACTTTATTTGATTTTGAATTAGCAAAAATAGCCTTAAATAATAAGATTAAATGATAAGTAAAATACTTATAGCCTACAATTTTTTTTTAAAAGGATCGTATGAATTTAATATTCCAAAAAAAAAGGATATATTAATTTT
>CACEEB010000029.1 GCA_902558495.1 uncultured OM43 clade bacterium
AATCCTTAAGGTCAAGGTTTTTCAGGTCAACAGGTTTTTTGGTATCTTCAGCCATAATATTATTTTATCTCAAATGCTATTTCAAATGTACTTAATTCATCCTTACCTTTTGGTGATTTTATGCTTAATAGCTCAACATTGGTAAATTTTTTACTTAAATCATTAATAATATCAGAAGAAAGACCTGGATCGTTGGCGCGTATAGTGATTTGAGATTTACCGCCCCTTAAATGTTTAATCCCAGTTACAAATGAACCTCTAGGAAAGCTCGATGCATAACTTAGATCCAGTATTTTAAAATTAATCTCACCGGAATCTTTTGTCCACTTCGTTAATTCTTTGTATTGGTTTTGTTGTTTAGTTAAATCAGCTTTTAAGGCATTAGCACTTGACGTCATCGAAGCGATTTCAGAAGCTGAAGGAAAGTTCATAAACATATACCCATAAGCTGCACCACTTAGCACCAAAAACGTTGCAGAAATAATACTAAGTTTAGTCATCAGTGATGAATTAGTATGTTTTTTCTTTTCTTTTTTTATTCTATCTTCACGATCAGGTAATAAGTTAATATTGGATACTGCAGTAACAAATTTATAGTAACCAAAAACATCTAATTGCCTTGTTGCAAGACCTAGGGCAACCGCAAGTGAAGAATGATTTTTTTCTGTCTCAACGCGACCTTTTTGTTGCGGTGGAATTTGCACGAATGTAAAGGGATCAATTGGTTCTACCTTATACTCAACAATCTCTTTTTTAAGCCTTTCAAAGAACTTTTCCGCATGGGAAAGAGAACTAGTCACTTGTACCTTATCGAGTCCTGGAACTCCACTTTGTTTTATGAAGGCAGTTAGCGATGTTCTAATTTGTGATGCAAGCCTGTCAAATAACTCATCATTGAGTCCTTTACCGCCATCAATTAATGCAGTAGTATCCGCATCGGATACATAAATATCATAAATAAATGGCAAGCTATCATGCATACAAACCGCATAATTTTCGGTACCACTTATTTCAATAAATACTTGAGTTTTAGTGCTTTCCGATTCCTCATAGGTTTTTAAAATATTGCGTAACGCAAAACAACGAACATCAACAATAAGAGGATCAAAACCTGCACGCCTTACTAAATCACAATTTTTTTCAATCTCAGAAATGCGTGATGCCACAAAAAGCAGTGACAGCATATTTTTTTCACGGTCTTTTCGGATGGTTTGCCAGAATATAGAATACTCCGATTGATCGCCTGGCATCTCAATGGATGCTTCCCACAGACTTCCATTTTCGGTCGCCTCTTTTAATTCTGCTTCATCTAGATAAGGTATTTGAATAACTTGCACGATCGCTGCATTGACAGGGAGTGAAATAGCAGCATTTTCTGTTTCAAATTTTTGCTCTAACTTAATAGTTTTAAGAAGGTTGACGATAGCCTCATTTCTTTTTTCGTCATTTTCGTAGCTCTCATCTAAAACTTTGGTGCTTATTTTGTGTAAGGACCACTTCTTATTTTTCTTTTTTAAACCAATCGTTCTTACATAAGAATGGGATATATCGATACCAACGATATCCTGCTGCACCGGCTCAGATGTAGGTGTGGCACCACCAAATAAATTTCCAATTTTTAATTTGTCTAGCAAGAATGAAATTCCTTATGAAATTCAATACGTTGTATAAATATATTAGCACATAACTCGAAAATTCAAAGCACAATATAGCACATTTAGCCATTCGCAAGCCATCTTATTTCAAACCTTTAAAAGAGTCTTTATTCTTGATTAATCAATGCAAAAATATAGTTTAATATTGCCCAGTAATTTCTCTCCAAGATTTAATTTTTATGCCAGGCTCGGAGGAAGATTCGCTTACGTCCGAGGAGCCAATTTTTAGGATATTATCCCGTCCAGAGAATCCTTCTAAATCGCCTTCTTCCCCTTTTCCTTCCAAAGTCTCACCGGTTGCTAAGTTACTAACCCCCACATAAATATTACCTTTATTATCCATAACAGGAGCAGTTGTTAGGCCTGCACCAATCGCGATAGTTTCTACACCACCACCACAACCTTCTTTTAATTTGATGGTTTCACCCGATCCATAGGCAGGACATTCCTTATCCTCCGGGCGATAGATAGTGAAGTACACATCCTTATTCGCCACAATCGCTCGACCAATCACCTTCATATTATCGGCTCCATCACCAAGTGGAGGATCATCTAAGGTAGCCTGATTTTTCACATGGGTATACCACCCGGGCACATTGGTAATGTCACAAGATGCAGAGTCTATGTTTAATATGCCGGAGGAGGAAATCGTTTTACTTGACCCGGTGATTGTTAAACCCGTATCTGGCCAGTCAAGATCTTTAACGCCATAGAGCCTATTTTTTATACTTGGATAACGCGTCTGAATATGGGCCTGGTCACCTGTTCCATAATACTGGAACAAATGAGTACCTTCGGGATCAGTTGATCGCACTAAAGTAGATGCCATTTGGTTATAACCAAAGCGATCATTAGCAAGCGTACCTTCCGATGAAAACATTTTGTTAATCGAATACATAGTCGAGTCATCTTCCTCTAAGCTAGTTTTACTTAAATCAAGTTTCCAAACCTGCCCTTGCAGGTCAGGGAAATAGGCGATACCACCATAGTAAGCCAAGGATTCTTTGCCGACTGGGACTGGGGCACCATCTGGGGTTACTACTGACATATGGGCAGTCACACCATTCGGAATATCGGATGATGCATCAGGAGTGACGGTTACAATCTTAATGACATTACCCCCATCAAATTGTGGAGCAGTGGTTCCTGTAACGGGATCTGCAAAAGTCTCTAAAGATGGTTCAAAGTCAAGGACGTATACATAATTACCCAAATTTGTATCCGTTCCACCTGCATAACCTGCACCAAATACCATGGTATATCTTTGTTTAAAAGTCGTATCAGAGGCGTCTTTGATAGGCATTAACATGATGGATGGTCTCGCCCAAGTGTCACCAATTTTTGAGTAATTCATATTATCTGGTGCATCTTCATAGTCATAGGTTCTTTTATACCCCGAGGATGTCCAGTAGCTTATTTGTTTATTTTTGTAGTCATTATCAAAGGTAAATAAATGTTTGGGGTTGTATTCATCAGTAATATCAAGCACGTAATAACCCTTACCACCCCAACCCATGCCGCCAATCAGGAGCGTCTTCCACTCATCCGTTTTTTTGATATAGATATCTTTTACGATGATGGGCCCATCCACCAACCATTGGGTTACACTTTGTCCAGTTGGTCCTTCCATACGCCTTAATTTGGGTAAGATTGATGGCGGAATAAAACCCCAAAGATGATTTAGCTCTTTATCATATGCATGAAGCATACCGTCATTAGCACCTACATAGAAACGACCTTCACGATTTTTGTGGGTAGCTTTAAATGCAGCATATCCATTGGCTCCTCTAAAGAAGGCTTCGGTATAAGTCCCAGAAGCTGATGTTGCTGCTGATGGGGCACCTACAAAAACTAAATCAGAATGAAAGGTATCACCTAAGAAGCTCTGTCTAATGATTCCAGGATCTTCACCATAGGAGTCATAACCCCTAACAAAATTAACTAAATTTTCAGTATCGCCACTACTGACCTCACCGGCACAGTTAAATAGAAGCTCATCTAAATTGTTTGTGCTACCATCGCCCTCTACTGCAAAATTGTTAAGCATTAAGGTGTCTGTCCTTGTTGAACCATCCGTCCTTTTAACATGAACTAAAGGAGTTCGCCCAAAAGGGGTGCCGTCACCTGGACAATTGGGGTCATACCCTACGGTCCATATATTTCTCTCTTTAGCAGTTTTCAGGTAAGAAGCTGTTAAATTGTAATTGGATGTATTAATTTCGGCTTTTGTAGATATACCTCTAGCTTTTATTTTAGCTTTGGCAGAAATTGGGGCATCTGCCGTAAAAGATCCATCACTTTCTAGGTTGTACCTTAAAATATCACCTTCCCATTGGTGATTATTACGGTACGTAAAGACTGCCTGATAGGCATGTTCATCAGTAATCACTGGCGATGCATAGGTCTGAATCTTTGTTTCATCAGTCAATTCACCACTCGGGATAATAGCTGTTTTGGAGGGTAGTGTCGGAGCTAAAGCCGTTCCACTCACGCCCTTAAAGCCCCAAGCATAGGATACCGGGCTACCATAGGAGGGATTTGATTCCCCAATGGAATACAAAGGAATACTCTCTGCTTCGAGCGCTGCTTCTAAGGCTGGTCTATCTGCCGCTGCGCCATAGTAGGATAGAAAGTTATGGTTTTCACCGCATAATAATTCTCCAAAGCCAAAAGTCGCCGTAAATCCATGGTCACGTGGGCCATATCGTTCAAAGTCACCCGTACCCTTACCTCTATTATGACTGCCTGCACTATTAAATGGGTTAGGTCGCATAAACCCATTATTTCCCGACATCAATACCCGTGGATACTTACCGGTAGCCACCGAAGCACTAACTCCTTTAGCGGAGACCACCTCGTTAAACTCACTCGGTGGGATATCCCAGTCCATCGAGCGGTTATACCTGACATCATCAATCTTATAACCAGCAATATTGGTGATGGTGATGGTTACCTCAAATAAATTATCGGTAGAAATAGGGGAGGGACCATATACATGTTTCACTTCTAATGCAGGATTTCCTGAGCTATCTTTAATGGTGGTAACGGACTCAATACTGGTAAGATCATAGGTAAAGCTTTTAACGGTGACATTCGATATACCGCTAGAGGCATTGGCGTATCCATGAAATTTACGCCCAAATTTATCGATTCCACCGGCTCCCCAACCCTCACATTGGCAACCGGGTGCGGTTGCATCCTGCCAGCGATTGTCTGAGGCAGTTAATGACCTTCGACCGACAAGTCGACTTCTTTCTCCTCCGACAGGAAAGAGGTAAGCTACTCCGGTATATCCAGCATTATTTACAATATTCGGACCGCCATCTTCTTCTTTAGAGGTATTCAGATGTCCCCGGGGGTTTACTCCGATTGCAATTTGACGCTTATCTTCATCGGTGGCGTTATAAATAATTTTTCCAGGAACTCGACTAGAGGAGTGCCATGCAAGGATGGTTTGGTTAGTGAAAAGTAAAAGTGAAATAAAAACCAGTATTTTTTTCATATTTTTTATCATAACAAATTATAATTGGTATTGTAAGACGACTTCCACCCGACCTCGA
>CACEEB010000030.1 GCA_902558495.1 uncultured OM43 clade bacterium
TATATTTGGAGGTTCGCCTACTTCAAGCTCATCATTTATTATGGCTGTATCAAAAGAAAAAAAAATGTCTGTTATAACACTGCAACATGGTGGTTATTATGGTTATATAAAGGATATTCCACGTGTATATGAATTAGAATATTCATTCAGTGATATTTTTCTTACTTGGGGGTGGACAGAAAATAAGCAATTCCCAACTTGTAAATTTTTTCCACTTCCTAGTCCATGGCTTTCTGAAAGAATTTTATATTGGAAAAAATTAAAGATTCAAGAAGATAAAAGATTTGATTTTTTATTTCTTCCTCAACGTTTAGAAGAATATACAATGCCCTTAACTGGAGCAGGAAATACCAGGCCAGACATTATCCCATCATATTTGAATGAAATTATAAAACTTATTAATTTCGCAAAGTTTAATAAGGCTTCTATATTTTATAAGCCTTACAATCAGAAAACTGTGTTACTTGGAAAAGAGACTTATAAAAAAATAAAGAAAATACGTGGGGCATCTTTGACAATATCCAAGAATTTAAACAAGGGATTAAATTTTAGGATTGTAAAAAATTGCCATATTGTTTTGTGGGACCAACCTGGTACAGGGTTTTTAGAATGTATAACTAGCAATATTCCTACTATGGTAATTTGGACAAAATTATTTAATGAAGAAGAGAAATCTGCACAAAAATATTTTAAAAAATTAGAGAATGTAGGGCTTATTCACGTTACCCATAAATCCTTATTTAAAGAACTAGCTATATATAAAAAAGATCCTATCTCTTGGATGTCAAATTCTGAAAGAAAAAAGGCTATAAATTTATTTTCTCAAAGATATGCATTTACTTGCCCAGAATGGACTGACTCCTGGAATCATTTTCTAAAAAAAATAAAATCATATGCTTAATAATACCTTTGTAAATTCTATTTACTTTTTAATGGATCAAATTTTCCCAAATAAAAGTAGATTAATATTTTATTTATTTTTTTATTATTCGCTTACTTTTATTAATGCTATTTTGGAGTCCATAGCAATATTCATTTTTGTGCTTATTCTTACATCAAACAATATGAATTTATACGAAAGTAACTTACCTGATTTTATGCTTAATATCTTTAGATATCTTCCCTTTGAATTATCATTTGCAAACATTGTATATTTTGCTTTACTCTTGTTCACTTTTACAACAATATGTAAATTTACATTAATATTCCTTGAAGGAAGATTAAGTAATATTTTCCGGCATAATTTACAACAAAATATTTTTCAGAAATATCTTCATAGTTTGCGCTCTAGTCTTGGAAGCTACAATGTTGGCGAACTGGTTGGAACTAATACTCAGGAGGCACAAATAGTTGCAAAATTACTCCTTGCAATCATTACAGCATTTTTTTATTTATTTTCAGCAATTATTACCATTGGTATTGCTTGTTTGATCAACTTTCAAGCTACTTTAATTTTTGCTCTTATTGGATTACCTCTCCTGATACTTGTAAGAGTGGTAATTAAAATACAAACTCAATTATCAAAAAGATTTAGTGAAATTCGTAATGATTTTTCTGCACATGTGACTGATAAACTAAACGGTTTGTTTCAAATTCAAACTGATCATAGTCACTCATTTCACTTATCAAATACAAGAAAAATACAAAAGGATTTTTATGATAAAGAAATGTTGATAGCCCTTTGCCAGTCGTTTATCGGATCTTATAATTTATTAGTACCATTCTCACTTTTATTAATAATGGCAATTTATATAAATTTATATGGGTCTGATTCACTAGGAATGGATTTATCCTTGTACGCAGGTGTTGGTGCTATTTGCTATAAATTAATAGGCCAATTAAGCGGCTTGATGGTTTCTATTGGAAATATGTCAAGACTATATGGAAGTGTAATACCAGTTATTAGGTCCTTAAAAATCAAAATCCACTCCAAAGAATTTAAAATATTAAGAGATGTTTCATCAATAGAAATAAGAAAAGTATCTTTTTCATATAATAAAAAAAATATTATAGAAAATTTAAATTTAGATTTAGTTAAAGGAAAGCCTATTTTAATTAAAGGAGAATCTGGAAAAGGAAAATCTACCCTTATGAATATTCTTACCGGTATTGAGACTCCTAATAGTGGCAGTATTTTTTTCAAAACTTCCTCTGGAATTAATTATGATGCAACAAAATTTAAATTCAATGTTGGTTATGTCATTCAAGATATTTATTTTTTTAAAGATACACTAAGAAATAATCTTAAGTCCGGACAAAAAATATCTGATAAAAAGTTATGGGAAATCTTAGATCAGGTCGGAATGAAAAGTTTTGTATTAAAGAATGATGGTTTAGATATGAATATTGATGAGGCAGGAAGAAGTATGTCTGGAGGTCAACGCAGGAGGTTAGGTATTGCTAGAGTCTTAGTTTCAAATCCCCAGGTATTATTATTTGATGAAATCCTTTCAGGACTTGATGATCAAAATAAAAAAATTATTTTAAAACTTATTCAAAAATTAGCCATTAATAAAATAGTTGTAATAGTTTCACATGAGAAAATTAATCTAAAAGGAATAACTAATTTTGTAATGCCATAAATTTATGAATCAATATAATGATAAAAGAAGTAAAATTAATCTTTTCAAAGAGTATGGTTATGTCAATTTTGAAGAAGAAATTTTACGAAAGTTTGATGTAGATTTATTAGATAAAGAAAGTGCGGAGACATATACAAATTTAAGTGAATCACACGATGACTTTATAAAAGATTCTGGGACAGAAGGTTTTATTAATCTCCCAGCACATAATAAAAATTCTTTAAAAATACTAGATAGCGTTGTAACGCACCCTAAAATTATTTCATTTCTTAAAGAAATAATTGGTTCTGACTATAAGATATGGGATATTAGTTACCGGGTTTCCAAGCCAGGCGATAACGGCTTATATCTCCACCAAGATGGCCCAGGCCAGTTAAATATGGCAATTCTATTAAATGATAATAAATTAAAAAATGGTAATACTGCTTTTTTATCCTCCTCTCATTTAATTGCAAAAAGTCAAAAAAGTCTAAAATTAGAAGTACCACCTTTAATACTTAATATGTTTAGCTTTTTATTTGACCCGCTTTATGGAAAAAGAGGTGATATTTTTTTCTTCTCAAATAAGACATGGCATGGAAGGTTTGCCAATAAGTCTCATAAAGAGAACAAGTTAATTTTTATTGCCTTTTTTCCGAAAGGCTATCGATATAATCGTCCATGGTCTGATGATGTATTGGAAAGAAGTAAACATCTTGCTATCAAGTCATTATTGCCAACAAAAAATGATTATAAGGATGCAGTAGATTCTAGTTGTGAGCTAAGAGAGCAGGGGAAAATTTATAATCATAAAGATCATAAATTTACCATAAATATTGAAAGTGATAATTATCTAAAAAATAATACAAATATTGGCGTTATTCTTAAAACTAAAGTTATATTTTTAAAATTTTTAATGATTGTTATACTTTTTATTAGAAAGGGATATAAATGAAAATACTAGTAACTGGTGCTGATGGTTTTATTGGATCACACTTAACTGAATCTCTCGTAAAGAAGGGATATGAAGTTACGGGTTTTGTTCAATATAATTCAAATAATTCCTGGGGATGGTTGGATTATTCTGATAAATCAATAAAAAATAACTTAGAAATTTTTTCTGGCGATATTAGAGATCCTTATGGAGTAAGAAAGGCTGTTCAGTCTAAGGACATAGTTATGCATTTAGCAGCATTAATAGCAATTCCATATTCGTATCATTCCCCAGACTCATATGTTGATACAAACATAAAGGGAACCTTAAATATTCTTCAAGCTGTAAAAGATTATGGTGTTAGTAAATTAATCCACACTTCAACAAGTGAAGTTTATGGAACAGCACACTACGTTCCAATAGATGAAAAGCACCCTTTGCAAGGCCAATCTCCTTATTCAGCAACAAAAATATCAGCTGACCACTTAGCAGAATCATTTTATAGATCTTTTGAAACCCCTTTGATTACTATCAGGCCTTTTAACACATATGGCCCAAGACAATCTGCTAGAGCGGTTATTCCAACAATAATTTCTCAAATAGTAAGAGGAAAAAAAGAAATTAAACTCGGAAATCTAAATCCAACTAGGGATTTTAGTTATGTTCAAGATACTGTTAATGGCCTTATATCAACATTAAATCAATCTTGCTTTGGTGAAGTTATAAACCTTGGAAGTAATTTTGAAATATCAATTAGGGATACAGTAAATCTTATTGCCGAAGTAATGGGTAGCGAGGTAAAGATAATTGAGGATAATAAAAGACTAAGACCTCCAAAATCTGAAGTAGATAGACTTTGGGCTGATAATACCAAAGCCAAAAAACTTCTTAATTGGAGCCCAGTTTATTATGGTAAAGAAGGAATGAAGAGAGGAATTGAAGAAACAGTAGCATGGTTTAAGAAGCATAATAATAAATTTATAAAAGATGATATTTACAATATTTAAGTTATGAAAAAATTTAGTATTGGTTATTTTGCAGATGGACCATGGTCACATGGAACTTTAAATTTACTTTTATCAAATTCTAATATAAAGGTAAGTTTTATAGTTGTAAGATTTAAAAATCCTGATTTAGAGTTAATCAAGTTAGCAAAAAAAAATAAAATAAATATAAAATCTCATAAAAACATAAACTCAAAGAACTTCATGGATTGGGTAAAAGAATATAATTGTGATTTATTTGTTTCAATGTCTTTTAACCAAATCTTCAAAAAAGAACTTTATAATTTACCCAAATTTAAATCGATAAATTGTCACGCAGGTTTATTGCCTTTTTATAGAGGGAGAAATATTTTAAATTGGGTTTTAATAAACAATGAAACTCATTTTGGTAT
>CACEEB010000031.1 GCA_902558495.1 uncultured OM43 clade bacterium
TTTAGTAATAATACTTGAGCCAATCTTGATAACTATTCTTTTTGAAGAAGTAAAATTTACTTTATTCATGAGTCTCTAATTCCTCAATATGTTTCATTATTTCATATACTAATTCTTTACATCCATGACCATTAATAGCTGAAATACAAAATATTTTATTATTCCATTTCATTTTACCCACTAATTCCTCTTTTATATCATCCAAATTAGATGTTAAATCGATTTTATTTAAAACCAACCATCTATGCTTATTAAATAAACTTTCACTATAGTTCTTCAGTTCGTTAATAATAGATATCGCCTCTTTAGATGGATCAATTGCTTCATCAAAAGGAGCAATATCAATAATATGTAATAAAAGCTTTGTTCGATCCAAATGTCTCAGGAATTGATGGCCAAGTCCATGCCCATCAGCTGCACCCTCAATCAAACCAGGTATATCAGCCACAACAAAACTTTTTTCATTATCAACTCTAACGACGCCAAGGTTTGGTTGTAATGTTGTGAAAGGATAATCAGCAACTTTTGGTTTTGCGGCTGAGATAGAACGTATAAAAGATGATTTTCCTGCATTCGGCATACCAAGTAAACCTACATCAGCTAATACTTTTAATTCAAGATATAACTCAAGCTCTTCTCCAAGTTCACCATCAGTACATTGACGAGGTGCTCTATTAGTACTTGATTTAAAATGTACATTTCCTAAACCACCTTTACCACCCTTAGCAAATATTTTTCTGTCTCCATGCTCTTCAAAATCGGCTAAGATCTGACCTGATTGAACTTCAGTAACGACTGTCCCAACGGGTACTCGTAAAATTAAATCTTCTCCTTTTGCCCCATAACATTCAGAGCTTCTTCCATTCTCACCCCTTTTTGCCCGATAATTCTTTACAAATCTGAAATCAATTAATGTATTGATATTTTCGTCTGATTCTATGAATATAGAGCCTCCTCTGCCACCATCACCACCATTTGGCCCGCCCATTGGTTCATATTTTTCCCTTCTAAAAGATGCGATGCCATTTCCACCATCCCCTGCATATACTCTAATTGTAGCTTCATCGATAAATTTCATTTTGATCCACCAAACAAAAAAGCCCTATCTATTGATAGGGCTTTAAATTCGTTTACAAAAAAACTAGGCAGTTACTATATGCACTAATTTTCTTTTTAAAGCGCCCTTTGTTGAAAAGCTTACTTTCCCATCGGCTTTTGCGAACAATGTATGATCTTTTCCAATCCCAACATTTGATCCTGGATGCATCTTTGTTCCGCGCTGTCTTAAAATAATACTTCCAGCCTTTACATACTGGTCGCCGAAAGCTTTTAATCCAAGCCTTTTAGATTCCGAGTCTCTACCATTCCTTGAACTTCCACCTGCTTTTTTATGTGCCATTACATCTAATCCTTATTTATTTAACTGCAATTTTATCCACTTTAATCTCTGTGAAGCTTTGTCTGTGACCCTGTGATTTTTTATAATGCTTTCTTCGATTCATTTTAAATATCTTCACTTTATCACTACGGCCATGAGCCAAAACAGTTGCATTAACTGATGCGCCCTTAATAATAGGAGCACCAATTGTAACTTTCTCGCCATCAACCAAGGTCAAAACATTGCTAATACTTATTTTTTTGCCAACTTCGGTAGTCAGTTTTTCAATTTTCAAAGTTTCACCTTCTGAAACTTTAAATTGTTTTCCACCTGTTTTAATTACTGCATACATGTTCATAACCTTATATAAATAAACCATTTAAGACAGGCGATTATACTGAAAAAATTTCAATTTATCAATTATTTCTTATATCTTACTATTGGTCATAAGTATGTCTTTTTGCCCCATTAAAAGGGAAACTCTATGATAAAATGACGCTAATTAATTTAATCAAACTCTAAATCATTACATTGCCAATAGATCCATTAATCTCCATTTCAGATGATTTAATTTCAGTAAATAATGTGATAAAAAAATCACTGTTTTCAGAAATTCCAATTGTTAATCAAATTTCTAACCATATTATCAATAGCGGTGGCAAAAGAATGCGTCCAGCCCTCCACCTATTATTTGCAAAATTGTCAGGAGGAGTCAAAACAAGCCATCATGAGATGGCAGCAATTATCGAGTTTATTCATACCGCTACACTCCTTCATGACGATGTTGTAGATCAATCTACTCAAAGAAGGAGTAACAAAACAGCCAATGTAATCTTTGGAAATTCAGCAAGTGTGCTTGTAGGAGACTTTATTTATTCACGATCTTTTCAAATGATGGCAGAAATAAATAATTTAGATGTAATGAAGATTCTCTCCAACACTACAAATGCAATTTCTGAAGGGGAGATTCTTCAACTTTTAAATACAAATAATGCTGAAATAAATGAGGAAGATTATTTCCAAGTAATTGATTGTAAAACTGCAAAACTTTTTGAGGCCTGTGGATCACTAGCTGGTGTTTTAAATAATTTTGAGGATGAAAAGATAGCTGCTATGGCGGAACTAGGAAGAAGCTTTGGCATTATATTCCAATTAACAGATGATATTCTCGATTACTCGGGTAAGGAAATCGAAATTGGTAAAAATATTGGGGATGACTTAGCGGAGGGGAAGGTAACGCTTCCTTTGATTTATGCAATGAAAAAAACAAGCTCTAAAGAAAATAAGCTTATTAAGGATGCTATTAAAATGGGAGACATCAATCATCTTCCAGAAATTATTCAGATTTTACACCAGACAAATGCAATAAATGACGTTAGAGAAAATTTAGATGAACAAATTAACACAATTGATACAATTCTTAAGAAATTTCAAGATAATGAAACAAGTAATAATCTACGTCAATTAGCTTCATTTATCGCAAAAAGAAAAAGTTAGATTAATGCAAAATAATCTTTTCACCACTATCGACTGCGTAATAACTCATATGAACATTATTTACAGATTCTTTGAGTAAGTCTCCATAAAACACAGACTTTCCATCAAGATCCACTTGAGCATATCCACCTTGATATAAAGTTACTTCAGCATCAACTTTACCCTCGCGAAGTAAAAAAGTGGAATAACTCTCGAATTCATTATTCGCATAAACTTCCCAGCCCTCTCTCCCAGATAAATCAGTAAGCCATTTGATTAAATCAACCTCTAACTTACAAACAACAGAATCGGTTAGTGGAAGATGGTCTAGTTCAAAATTGTTATTAATCAATTCTTTTGCGATTTTATTTTGTTTCATTATATATAGCTTAAGTTATCATATTGTTTTATTAATATGGTGATTTTTTAACTTAATTTCAAGGGTAAAATGCATATAATTGGATTAACAGGTGGAATTGGCTCAGGTAAAAGTGAAGCAGCTAAAATTTTTTCTAGTTTAGGTGCCAAAATTATTGATTTGGATATTATCGCTCATGACCTTACAACAAAAGAGGCACTAGGTTATTCTTTAATAATTGAACAATTTGGAGATAATTTCTTAAATAAGAAAAAAGAAATAGACAGAAAAAAACTAAGAAAATTAATTTTTGAAGATAAAAAAATAAAAAAAGATATTGAATCGATTTTACACCCATTAATTTTGAAGGAATGTAAGAGTAAGATTGAGACGTTTAACAATGCATCATATTTAATATTAGTAGTCCCCTTGCTATTTGAAACTGCAACTTATTTAAGATTAATTAATGAAAGTTTACTGATTGATTGTAGCGAAAAAACCCAGCTTGAAAGAGTTACCAATAGAGATGGAGTCAATCCTAAATTAACAAAGCTTATTATAAAATCTCAAGCAGATAGAAACCTTAGAATTAAAAAAGCTGATAAGATAATCCTAAATGAAGGCTCTATGGAAGATCTATCAAATAACATACAACTGATTCATAAAGATATAATCACAAAAATAGATAATTTATTATGATTAAATACGAATTCCCTTTAAATGAAAGGACTAGAAAATTACTTCGCTTAGAGCAACTTTTTAATAAGACACAAACAGCATTATTATCATCCAATAAATATAATGAATATAATATATTTGAGAGAATTTTTGAATTAATGCAAACTGCTTCCAGAACAGATCTTAAAGTTGAATTGATTCAAGAAGTTGAGCGTAAAGTCATTCATATAAAAAAATTAAAAAGAACAAAATTGAACGACAGACTTTTAATTAAGCTCAGAAAGATCAAGACTGGCTTGGAAAAAGCAACAATTCAGCCTGGTTTTTACTTTGGTAATGATAAATTATTACAAGAGATAAAAACAAGACGTGATAGTCCGTTCGGTATAACAAGTATTGATTTTCCTGAATTCCATTATTGGCTTCAAAACCAAACTACACAATTTAAAAAAGATTATCTAAATAAAAAACTATCATCATTCAATCCAATTAAAGATGCAATATCCACGTTATTACAGATCCTAAGAGCAAAAGAAAAAATATTAAGTGTTGAAGCTGAAGAGGGGGTGTACCAAAAAAAATTAGACCCAAGCCTCAAAATTGATCTTGTAACAATTACGGCAAAAAACAGTTTAAGAAGTTATCCAAATATATCCTCAAATAAATATGCAATTAGCATACATTTTAATGATATCAAAAACCAAAATCAGATAACAAAAACTGTTAACTTTAAAATAAGTCTTGCATCTTTATAAGAATATGAATGTAA
>CACEEB010000032.1 GCA_902558495.1 uncultured OM43 clade bacterium
GTATAAAACAGCTTTTAGATAAAGAGGAAAAAATATCTTAGAAAAAAAACCAGCTTAGGCTGGTTTTTTTTTGTAGCTAATTAAACTATAGTGCTTAAAAAGCATGCTTTATTTCTGAATAAGGAATTTAATTGAAAAAAAAGTTAAATATAATTGTTGTTGGTTTAGGTTATGTTGGAATGAGTAATGCCATTATTTTGTCACAACATAACTCAGTAAAAGCAGTGGATATTGATAAAACCCGTATTTCATTATTGAAAGATTCTAAATCCCCAATAGAAGATAAATTAATTTCTAATTATTTATTAAATAAAAAACTTGATATTGAAGCCATACTTTTAGATAAAATTGATTATGGCATTGCAGATTTTGTAATTATAGCAACGCCAACAAATTATGACGAAAAAACAAATAGTTTTGATACAACCTCTGTTGAAATGCTCATTAAGCAGGTTTTAATTAATAATAATCGAGCTACTATTATCATCAAATCTACAGTTCCTGTCGGGTTTACAGAAAAAGTTAGGTCTAAATATGGTTCAGATAACATAATATTTTCACCAGAATTTTTAAGAGAAGGTAATGCTCTCTATGATAATTTATATCCTTCAAGGATCGTAATTGGAGATAAAACCCCTAAAGCAAAGGAATTTGCTAAACTTTTAGAAAAGGGAGCTATAAAAAAGAATGTCAAAACATTTTTTATGACATCCTCGGAGGCTGAGGCATCAAAATTATTTGCTAATACATACTTAGCAATGCGAGTTTCTTATTTTAACGAGTTGGATTCTTACGCATTATCACATAATCTAAATACTCGAAGGATCATTGATTCAATAGGATGTGATCCAAGAATAGGAAACGATTACAATAATCCATCATTTGGTTATGGAGGATACTGTCTCCCGAAAGACTCCAAACAGTTGCTAGCAAATTATAAAGATGTACCACAAAAAATTATTGAGGCTATTGTAAATGCAAATACTGTTAGAAAAGACTTCATTGCTGAGCAAGTTACTAAATTGAACCCTGATACAGTTGGTATGTACAGATTAGTAATGAAATCTGGTTCAGACAATATTCGTGAATCTAGTATGCAAGGTATTATTAAGCGAATACAGTCAAAAGGTATTAAGGTTATAATCTATGAGCCATATATATCAGGAAAACAATTTATTAATTCAAAATTAATTAATAATTTAAATAAATTCATTTCAAGCAGCGATATTATACTAACTAATCGTTGGCATAAAGATTTAGAGGGATTTGAACATAAAGTATTTACAAGGGATTTGTATGAAAAAGATTAATTACTTTTATTGGCTAAAAAATTGAGTCTCGATATTATAAATCACCACATAAATGATCATATTAAAACAATTAGTTTGCTTGATGATGATGCTAAAAATAGAATTTTATATTTATCAACAATAATAGTGTCTGCATTGGCCAAGGGAAATACAATCTTTTGGTGTGGAAATGGAGGAAGTGCCTCTGATAGCCAGCATCTCGCAGGAGAATTAGTTGGAAGATTTATTGGTGACAGGAAACCATTAAAATCGATAGCATTAAATGCTGATACATCAGTTATGACATGTATTGTCAATGATTATGGGTATGATTATATCTTTTCAAGGCAAGTTGAAGCTCTTGGAAGTAAAGGGGATGTCCTTATAGGGATAACTACATCGGGGAATAGTGGCAATATTTTAAAAGCGTTTGAAGTTGCTAATAACCTTAAAATGACAACAATTGGTTTATTAGGGAAAGGGGGAGGTGAAGCCAAGAATATCTCTCAACATTCTTTAATTATAAATTCACAATCAACTGCACGTATTCAAGAGGCACATATCACCGTAGGACATATTCTTTGTGATTTAATTGAATTGGGCCTAAATCTAAAGTAATTTTTTTTTGTTCATTTTTGAACAGTATGTTAATATTAACTGTTCATTTTTGAACATATCTAAAAAAAATTATTCTTAATTGAAGGGCGGTAGCGTGCCCAAACAAAAATTGAAACAAAAAAAAACCAAAAAAATACAAATAATTGAACCTGATATTCATTATAAGGTTCTTGATTTGATTGAAGAAAATCCAAAAATTACCCAAAGAGAACTTTCAAAAAAACTTGGAGTAAGTCTTGGGTCTATAAATTTTTGTATGAAAGCATTAATTGATGTTGGGCATATAAAGGTAGAAAATTTTAAAAAAAATCCACAAAAACTAAATTATTTATACCTGCTAACTCCTCAAGGAATTGGAGTTAAAAGTACTTTGATGATAGATTTTCTTAAAAGAAAAATGAGTGAGTATGAGGCATTAAAGTCTGAAATTGATTCTATTAATAAAAAAATAGATAAAGAATTATGAAGATCTTGATTACTGGTTCAGCAGGCTTTATTGGGGCGGCCTTAGTAAAAAAACTTTTGACTGAAGATCATATTATCTTAGGGATAGATAATCACAATGACTATTATTCTCAAGATCTTAAAGAGAGCAGAATAAAAAATTTTTATAACCATTCACAATACACACATAGAAGACTAGATATTGCTGAAAGGAAGAAGTTGGAGTCTGTTTTTGCTGACTTTAAGCCAGAAATTGTTGTTAATCTGGCAGCACAGGCTGGTGTTCGTTATTCACTTTCTAATCCACAAGCTTATATAGATTCAAATATTATTGGTTTTGCCAATATTTTAGAATGTTCACGAAATTTCAATATAAAACATTTAATTTATGCAAGTAGTTCAAGCGTTTATGGCGATAGTGCAAAACTTCCATTGTCTGAAACTAATTGTGTTGATCATCCTTTAAGTCTTTATGCTGCTACGAAAAAGAGTAATGAATTAATGGCTCATAGTTATAGTCATTTATATAAACTGCCAACCACAGGATTACGTTTTTTTACGGTATACGGGCCGTGGGGAAGGCCTGATATGGCTTACTTTAAATTTACCAAATCTATAATAAATGGAGTTCCAATTGACATTTATAATGAGGGCAATCATAAAAGAGATTTTACCTTTATTGACGATATCGTTAATGGAATTACTAATGTAATTGACAAGTGTCCACCCCAGTCAAATGCGGCAATTAATAAAACGCCTGAAAAAAGTCCAGATCCATGGAGAATTTATAATTTAGGTAATTCTAAAAGTATAAAATTGGTTGATTTTATAACTGTTATTGAAGATAGAATAGGTATTAAGGCTATTAAGAATTATTTGCCTATGCAAATAGGAGATGTTCGCGATACATTTGCTGATATAAGCAACAGTTCTAGAGACTTTTGTTTTAAACCCACTATAGATATTGATAAAGGAATAGATTTATTTATAACATGGTACAAAAATTACTATAAAAAAATGGATACTAAATGAATAAGATAAAAAATAAGTGTTATGTTATTGCTGAAGCAGGATTAAATCACAACGGCTCTATTGATATTGCAAAGAAATTAATTGATCTTGCTGTTTTAGGTGGGTCAGATGCAGTTAAATTTCAAAAAAGAACGGTCGATTTGCTTGCTGTATCAGAAACTCTTAACGCCGTTGATGATCGATTTCCAGAATTTGGTAAAACTTATAAAGAAATTAGAGAACATTTAGAGTTCGATAGAGATCAATATATTGAGTTAAGAGATTACGCACGAGGTAAAGGAATTGATTTTATAGTTACCGCTTTTGATACTGAGGCTGTCGATTTTCTTTTGGATATAGATGTAAATCATTTTAAATTAGCTAGTCACAGTTTAACTAATATTAAGTTGCTTGAATATTTATCTAAAAAACAAAAGAGAACCATTCTTTCAACAGGTATGGCCACGTTAGGTGAGATTGATACAGCAGTAAATATTTTTAAAAAAAATAATGCAAGTCTTGAACTAATGCATTGTGTTTCGGCTTACCCAACTCCCGAAAATGAATGTAATTTAAATATGATGCTGAATTTAAAAAAAATGTATGGCCTTCCAACAGGCTATTCTGGCCACGAATTAGGTTTTTTCCCAACCCTAACAGCAGTGTCTATGGGTGCTGAATTAATAGAGAGGCACTATACCTTGGATAATGATATGGTTGGCTTTGATCACAAAATGTCATTAGGGCCTGAGGAATTTATAAGTATGATGAAAAATATTAGAAAGATTGAAGAGATAAAAGGAAATGGAGTAAAGACAGTTAGTGATACTGAGATGATAACTAAAAAAAAATACCATGTATCAATAG
The DNA here is from genome assembly GCA_902558495.1 of uncultured OM43 clade bacterium. Classification (GTDB taxonomy): domain Bacteria; phylum Pseudomonadota; class Gammaproteobacteria; order Burkholderiales; family Methylophilaceae; genus BACL14. The sequence goes on from CACEEB010000032.1 coordinate 4,230, forward strand.
CAAGCTCCCAAGATATAGAGATTGGTTCAATACTTCTTGAAAGTATGATTACTTATAGAAATCCAGGAACTGGAATTCCAGCCAAAGATTTAAAAAAAATATTAGGTAAA
>CACEEB010000033.1 GCA_902558495.1 uncultured OM43 clade bacterium
AAATTTGCATGTAGAGTAATGCTATTGGGGTCTGGTGAGCTTGGTAAGGAGGTTATTATTAGTCTCCAACGTCTTGGAGTTGAGGTTATAGCTATTGATCGCTATGCTAATGCGCCAGGGCATCAAGTCGCTCACAGATCATATGTTATCAACATGACAGATGAAAAACTTTTGTCAGACGTTATAAATTCTGAAAAACCACATTTTATTATTCCTGAGATCGAAGCAATAAATATAGGTTGTTTAGAAAGAATCGAAAAAAAAGGCCTGTCTACCATTATTCCTAGCATTAAAGCGGTACGACTAACTATGGATAGAGAGGGTATTCGTAAGCTTGCCTCAGATGATTTGTCTATAGCCACTTCACCTTATGGTTTTGCAAGAAATCTTAAAGAATTACAGGAATTGATTATCGATAAAATTGGATTTCCATGCTTTGTGAAGCCCACAATGTCCTCTTCCGGTAAGGGACAGTCTAAGATTTTTAAAGAAAGTGAAATTGCTGAAGCATGGAAATATGCAGCTGAGGGGGGCCGAGTTGATAAAGGCGTAGTTATCGTAGAGGGGATGATTGATTTTGATTATGAGATTACATTATTAACTGTTAGGGCCAAAAACAGTAAGGGTGAAACAGTTACCCATTTTTGTGAAGCCATAGGTCATAGGCAAGAAGATGGAGATTATGTCGAAAGTTGGCAGCCACAACCGATGAGCGAGAAAGCGCTGCAGAAATCAAAAGAAATTGCATTAAAAATCACTGGTGCGTTGGGAGGTTTAGGTATCTTTGGTGTTGAATTATTTATTAAGGGAGATGAAGTATGGTTCTCGGAGGTGAGTCCAAGACCTCACGACACAGGTATGGTAACAATGATTACTCAAAGCCAATCTGAATTTGAATTACATGCTAAGGCAATTTTAGGATTACCTGTAAATACTTCACTTTATAAACCTGGGGCAAGTGCTGTAATTTATGGTAAATATGATGCAGAAAGTATTAGTTTTGAAGGAATTGATAAAGCACTAGATGTTGATGGTGTAGACATAAGATTATTTGGTAAACCTCAATCATATAAAAAAAGAAGGATGGGTGTAGTGCTTGCCGAAGCAGCTTCATCTGAGGATGCAAGATTAAAGGCAAAAAAAGGTCAATCATTTATCCAGGTAAAAATTAAATAAAAAGTATTGCAGCTTATATCTGAATGCTTCTATGATAAAATCCGCGCTCGATAAACTTTTTGGTAACTCTAAATGTCCCGACAGATAAGAAATATAGCAATAATAGCTCACGTTGATCATGGTAAAACAACATTAGTAGATAAGTTGCTTCAACAATCTGGCACTTTCGCTGAGCATCAGCAAGTAAATGAGCGTGTCATGGACTCAAATGATATTGAAAAAGAAAGAGGCATTACTATTTTAGCTAAAAATACTGCGGTGAATTACGAAGGTTGCCATATTAATATTATAGATACCCCTGGACATGCTGACTTTGGTGGTGAGGTTGAGCGAGTTCTTGGAATGGTTGATGGAGTTGTATTGCTTGTTGATGCTGTCGATGGACCAATGCCCCAAACTAGATTTGTAACAAAAAAAGCCCTAGCATTAGGCTTAAAACCAATCGTTTTAATTAATAAAATAGATCGGCCTGGCGCAAGAACAGATTGGGTGATTAATCATACATTTGATCTATTTGCCAATCTTGGTGCAACTGATGAGCAGTTAGATTTTCCTGTAGTTTATGCTTCGGCAATAAACGGTTACGCAAAAATTAAAGAAGAAGAGGAATCAAATTCAATGAAGCCTCTTTTTGAGATGATACTAAGTCATGTAGAAAGCCCAGACGGAGATTCTAGTGCACCCTTACAGTTTCAGATTTCTGCGCTTGATTATTCTACATACACGGGAAGAATGGGCATTGGTAGAATTAGAAATGGCGTGCTTAAATCTGGGAGTCCAGTATCAATTATGTTAGGAGATAAAAAGGTAGGTCAAGGAAGAATTAATGAAGTTTTTGCTTACAAAGGTCTTGAAAAAGTGAGTGTGTCAAACGCTGAAGCTGGAGATATCGTAATTGTTACAGGTGTTGAGGATGTTGGAATTGGAGTTACTATTACAGATCTAGAAAATCCTATTGGGCTCCCAATAATTCCAGTAGATGAACCAACTCTAAATATGGATTTTATGGTTAATACCTCGCCGCTTGCTGGAAAAGAGGGCAAGTTTGTTACAAGCAGACAAATAAGAGAAAGATTAACTAAAGAATTATTAGTTAATGTTGCACTACGTGTTGAGGACACCGAAGATGCTGACGTTTTTAGGGTTTCAGGTAGAGGAGAGTTGCATCTTACTATTTTATTAGAGAATATGCGCAGAGAGGGTTTTGAGATTGCTGTAGGTAAACCTCGAGTTGTCTTTAGAGAAATTGATGGGGTTAAATGCGAACCTTATGAAAATTTAACTGTAGACGTTGAGGATGAAACTCAAGGTGCCGTAATGGAAGAATTAGGAAGAAGAAAGGGCGAGTTAACAAATATGCAATCGGATGGACTTGGAAGAACACGCTTGGAGTATAAAATTCCAGCGAGAGGGCTTATTGGTTTTCAAGGTGAATTTCTTACTATGACAAAAGGAACTGGCTTAATGTCTCATGTATTTGAGGAATATTCACCAGTAAAATCAGAAATACCTAGTCGACGAAATGGTGTTTTAATATCATCGGAAAAAGGTGAGGCTGTAGCTTACGCATTATGGAAGCTTCAAGAACGTGGCCGTATGTTTGTCCATCCTGGAGATAAGTTGTATGAAGGGATGGTAATTGGTATTCATAGTCGTGATAATGATTTGGTGGTAAATCCTATAAAAGGAAAACAATTAACAAATGTTAGATCTTCTGGAACAGATGAAGCTGTTAGATTGGTTCCACCAGTTTTAATGAGTTTAGAATATGCTGTAGAGTTTATCGATGACGATGAATTGGTCGAAATAACTCCTAAAGCATTACGGATAAGAAAAAGATTTTTAGTGGAACATGAAAGAAAGCGTGCCTCTAAAGCAGATTGATTTTTCACATGCATCATTGTAATCATTCATGTATTATTTTTAATCATATCTAAAAAAACTTCATGATGAAAAATAAAAAAATAGCAATTATTGGTTTGGGTTATGTTGGCCTTCCTCTGGCTGTAGAATTTGATAAATCAAGAGAAGTGGTCGGTTTTGACATTGACACTAAGAGAATAGAAGAACTCCAAAACAATAACGATGCTACCTTAGAAGTAGCCACTAAGGAATTAAAAAATCTTAAAAATACAATCTTTACCAATGAATTAAGTGATATAAAAGAATGTCTTATTTATATTATTACGGTCCCAACCCCAGTCCATATTGATAAAGGACCAAATTTAATTCCTTTAAAATCTGCCAGTGAAATGATTGGAAAAATTTTAAAACCTGGTGATTTAGTTATATATGAATCAACTGTTTACCCTGGTGCTACAGAAGAGGTTTGTATTCCAATTCTAGAAAAGATATCGAGGTTAAAACTAAATAAAGATTTTACTTGTGGCTATTCACCAGAGCGCATAAATCCAGGAGACAAAGATAGACATGTTACCTCTATAATGAAAGTGACATCTGGTTCATCAAAAGCTGCAGCAATAGAAGTCAACAATCTGTACAAAGAAATTATTACCGCAGGTACACATTTAGCAGAGTCTATTAAGGTTGCGGAAGCATCGAAGGTTATAGAAAACACTCAACGAGATTTAAATATTGCACTCGTGAATGAATTATCTATTATTTTTAATAAATTAGATATTGATACAGAATCGGTATTAAAGGCTGCTGGAACAAAATGGAACTTTCTTTCATTTAACCCTGGTTTGGTAGGGGGGCATTGCATAGGGGTAGATCCATACTATTTGATACATAAATCAAAGCAAGTAGGATACACACCAGAATTAATTCTTTCAGCAAGAAAAATTAATGAATATATGGGTGAATATATAACCCATAAGATTGTTGATTTAATGAGATTGAAGAAAATTCTAGTAGCAGATGCAAATATATTAATCATGGGTTTTTCGTTTAAAGAAAATTGCCCAGATTTTAGAAATACAAGAATTATTGATGTAAATCATAATTTTGAGAAACTAGGTTGTAAAATTGATATTTATGATCCATATGTCAGTAAGGTTGAGGTGAAAAAAGAATTTAATATTAATCTAATAAATGAGCCAGAAAAAAGTAAATATGATGTCCTTTTGATGGCAGT
>CACEEB010000034.1 GCA_902558495.1 uncultured OM43 clade bacterium
TGTGGGTCTACAAATTGTAGCCCAGGTTGAAATAATTCTGCTCGAATAATCATTGCCATTGAACCACCAACAAAGAACATAGTTAACGCAAATATTAAATAGAGGGTACCAATGTCTTTGTGGTTAGTTGAAAAAAACCATCTTTTTAAACCAGTGGGTTTATGATCATGATCATGATCGGCGTCGTGGGTAATTGCACTCATAAAACATTCCTATTAAAAAAGTTAATATTAATTTATCTGACCTCTGCAAGATCTCCGATTGATTTTTTAAGCGAATCTTCGCTCGGTTTTGATTCTGCAGTATTCTCCCTTTTTTTGCCACCAGCAGTAATAATGTTCGGTGTTTGTCTTGCCTCCGCAACTTCTTTTGGTTGAATAATATCCCCTGTATTATTTCCCCATGCATTTCTTGTATACGTAACTATTGAGGCAATATCAACATCTCCAAGCTGCTCTCCAAAAGCAGGCATTAAACCCTTACCATAAATAATTTGATGTATATGTCTCAGTCTGTTATCACTTTCGACAGCGACAGCACTTCCAGCAATGGCAGGAAACGCTCCTTTGAGACCCTCACCATTCGCTTGGTGACACACAACGCATTGCGCTTTATAAACTGTTTCTCCTTTTGTCATCAGCTCTTGCATAGTTAATACCATATCGCTCTCATTATTTTTTGCATCTTGCGCGGCTTTCTGATCTGCAACCCACACTTTATATTCATCCATCGGAACTGCATTAACAACGATAGGCATATAACCATGCCCTTTACCGCAAATTTCTGCACATTGACCGCGATAAACTCCGGGCTCTTCAATATATGCCCAATTATCATTAATAAACCCAGGGATAGCATCTCTCTTCCATCCAAGATCTGGAACCCACCATGCATGAATTACATCATTAGCGGTAGTTAAAATTCTGATTTTAGTATTAGTTGGGAGGACAATTGGATTATCAACATCTAAAAGATAATTTTCTGAATCCATGGGGTTTAAGCCTGAATCTAAAGCACTAACTTCGGTACTCTTCGCATCAAGAGCACTAAAGATGGTTAGATCTTCATCAAGATAATCATATTTCCATTTCCATTGATATCCCGTAGCTTTGACGGTGATTTCCGTATCTGATGTATCTTCCATCTTAATGAGAAGTTTTGTAGCTGGGACTGCAAGAGAAATAATAATTGCAAGAGGTATTATTGTCCAAATAATTTCAACAGTAGTGCTATGTGAAAATTGAGCTGGCTTTACTCCTTTAGATTTACGATGGTTAAATATTGACCAAAACATAATTCCAAAGACAACAATTCCAATTATTGTAACTACCCACAAAGACAACATATGAAGATCATATATTTCTTGACTAATGGGAGTAGCGCCTTTACGTAAATTTAAGCCCCATTCTGCTAAGGCTATTGAAGGGAATAACCCTAAAAGTAGAATGGTTTTTTGGATACATGATTTCAATTTGTATTTACCTTTCTTTAAAATAATCTTTTTAGATAAAAATCTTTGGAGATATTATCAGTAAGCCTAGAATTTTTCAATAAGATTTACATATTAATGTAACAATTATGTTACATCTAAACAAGTATTATATTAAATAATAAAATTCCTATTCTTAAATTAATCTTTCTAAATAATTAATCTGTTGATATTAAAGACAGGATTCTTATCATAAAGTTTTAAGTAATTTAAATAATGCCTTCCTGTCCTCTTCATTAATTTTTTGTCCGATCAAAATTTTATTGCCACTACTTGCAATAGAAATCTCTGATGGTTGCAATTTAGTAGCATTTTTAAACTTAAATGAGGACCACTCTTTTATAAAATCAAATCTTGAAATTTTCTTTCCTTTTACAAAGGAAATAATAATTTCGTGTTCGTCTATTAATAGTTTTTCATAATGACCGCTTTTGAGAGCTGTTATATATAGTGCATATCCAAGAAAAAGGACCTCGACACCATAAAAGGGTATGGCTAGATATAAATTAAACATACTTAAAACGATTGCAATAACTAAAATAAATAATGCAAATGCCAAGTAAATTCTTTTTATCAGATACCATGGCATAGAAGGATTAGGTCTCACAATAATCTCATGCTTTGTATCATTTAATTGTTTATGCTCGATCATATATATATAATTGCAAAAATTGAATTGGTGCCGAGAGTCGGAATCGAACCGACACGCTATTACTAGCGCGGGATTTTGAATCCCGTGCGTCTACCAGTTCCGCCATCCCGGCATAAAAGACAGAACATTATAACTAACTAACACTACAATGAACATTGATGATTTTAATTATAATCTGCCAGAAAATTTAATTGCACAATCTCCACTTAAGGAAAGACGAGATAGTAGATTATTAATAATAAATCCTACAAAGCAAACATTGCAAGATTCCTTTTTTAAACAATTCACTTCACATATAAGTAGCAACGATTTAGTAATTTTTAATGATACTAAAGTAATAAAGGCTAGACTATTTGGTAAAAAGTTAACTGGGGGAAAGGTTGAGCTTCTTATTGAGCGAATTTTTGATAATACGAACGCAACAGCATTAATCAAAACTTCCAAAACAATTAAAAGTGGTATGGAAGTAATGATTGATAAGGGAGTTTATCTTAAAATAATATCTAGAAAAAATAATTTATTTCATATACGACTGAATAAGGGCTCTTTTGAAAAATTACTTAAATCTTATGGACATATCCCGCTCCCACCTTATATCCAAAGGGAGGATAAAGAACAAGATATGATTCGCTATCAAACAATTTACGCAAAAAATGAAGGAGCTGTTGCAGCCCCCACAGCTGGGCTACATTTTTCGCAAAGTGACTTTAAAGAATTAAACAAAAAAAATATAACAACAGCTTTTTTGACCTTGCATGTTGGCTCGGGAACATTTCAGCCTGTAAAAGTGAGTGATATAAATGACCATATCATGCATGAAGAACTCTACTATCTTGATGCAAAAATTATTGATGCAATTGCTAAAACAAAGGCCAAAGGGGGTCGTATTATTGCAATTGGGACAACAGTCCTAAGGGCTTTAGAGAGTGCTTTTGCAGAAGAGGTAATAAAAAAAGATTACAATGTAACAAAAATATTTATTAAGCCAGGCTTTAAATTTAAGGTGGTTGATGCCCTATTTACCAACTTTCATCTTCCTAAAAGTACCCTTTTAATGCTAATTTCAGCATTTGCAGGAAGTAAATTTACCAAAAAGGCTTACAATCATGCAATAGAAAAAAAATATAGATTTTTTAGTTATGGGGATGCAATGTTTATTGAACAAAAAGACCAAAATTAAGCCTAAATTAATTATTGAAAGGATTGATATGAAATATAAAATTATTTTTCTTATTTTAACAAGTGTATTCTCGCACTCAGCTATAAGCGATATTAAGAAAGATGCAGAACTAGTTTTCAAAATCGTTTTGAAAAAAGCACCGACTTCTCGTCCCCAGACCGTTGCTTACATTCCAGCTGAAAAAAAATATTACATTGCTGATGGTGGGCTTGCACCAATGGGATCTGCTTACGAAGCCCCAATCTCAAAATCCCTTATTCATACTTACGATGAGCAAGGTCAATATCTTGATTCAACTAAACCTGGATTTGATAACCGTTCCATCTACTTTAATGAAAAGACCTCCAAGTTAGAGACAGTAACTTATAACGTTTCAAGTGCAGCTGGATTTGCTCCTATGACAGGTATTTTCTCATTAGAACTTAATGACAAAGGAATGTTAACCGGAAAATCCGATGTAATATCAAATTTTGCTCCTGCTTTTGGTAGCGCATCGACCATGCCTACATTCAATCATCAAGAAAATGTCTATTATGCGAAACAAGAAAGAGGAAATAAAGTTTTTGTTGTTGATGCAAAAAATTATCAGTTAACAAAAACAATTGCATTGGACTTTAAAACACCTGATGTTGAGCATCATGATGTTGCTGCTAGTTTTATAGCATATACTGGTATTAAAGGTCATGAATTTATTCTTCTTGATGTAGACCACAAGCGTTTTTTAATTTATGACATTGCTGGAAAATACATAGGTTTCTCAAAATTGGCTTCAGATTTGAAAATACGTTCAAAAAATCATTTCAATGGATTGGGTTATACAAACAATGGT
>CACEEB010000035.1 GCA_902558495.1 uncultured OM43 clade bacterium
CAGAGCTTGGTAACAATGATGTATTAGTAAAAATAAAAAAAACAGCTATTTGTGGTACAGATATACATATTTATAATTGGGATGAGTGGGCACAAAAAACTATCCCTGTGCCAATGATTACTGGTCATGAATATGCAGGTGAAATAGTTGAGCTTGGGTCTAATGTAACTGATTTAAAAATTGGTGATATTGTTTCGGGTGAAGGTCATATAACTTGCGGACGTTGCCGTAATTGTTTAGCTGGAAAACCACATCTGTGTCCATATACTATAGGTGTCGGAGTAAATCGAACAGGTGCCTTTGCAGAATATCTATCTATGCCATCAAAGAATATTTTTAAACCTAGTCGTGAAATTTCAACAGATTTATTATCTATATTTGATCCTTATGGGAACGCCGTACATACTGCTTTATCTTTTAATATGGTTGGTGAAGATGTTCTAATTACTGGTGCAGGACCTATTGGTATGATGGCTGCCATGGTAGCAAATCATGCTGGAGCCCGTAATATAGTAATTACCGATTTAAATCAATATCGATTGGACATGATAAAAAATATCCTTCCAGATGTTATAACAATTAATGTAGCTAAAGATAGCCTTACAAAGGAACTTATGGAGTCTCTTGGTATCTATGAAGGGTTTGATGTTGGTCTAGAAATGTCAGGTTCTCCGAATGCCTTCAGCGGTATGCTTGAAAATATGATCAATGGAGGTCGTATTGCTATGTTAGCAATAATGCCAGCTGGCTCAGGAATCGACTGGGATATGGTCGTATTTAAAGGATTAATTATAAAAGGAATTTATGGTAGAGAGATTTTTGAAACCTGGTATAAAGGATCAATGATGGTTCAAAGTGGACTTCCTTTGGAAAAAATGATTACGCATCGATTTGATTTTAAAGATTTTCAGGAAGGATTTGATGTGATGCGCTCAGGAAATTCTGGAAAAGTAATACTTAATTGGGAAACATAATAGGAACAATACATGAGTTTTAAATCAGCAAAAGAAGGGTTATCTAATGACCTTGAAGAAATAAAGGCAAATGGTTTATGGAAAACTGAGCGTTATATTAATTCAGACCAAAAAAGTGCTATTACCTTATCTGATGGATCTGAAGTTATAAATATGTGCGCAAATAACTATTTAGGTTTAGCTAATAATCCTCAAATTATTGAAGCTGCAAAGAAAGGACTAGATCAATGGGGCTTTGGTTTAGCTTCAGTTCGTTTTATTTGTGGCACTCAAACAATTCATAAAGAAGTAGAATCTAAAGTGAGTGAATTTCTGGGCATGGAAGATACCATCCTTTATGCTGCTTGCTTTGATGCAAATGCAGGATTATTTGAAACAATTCTCACAAATGAAGATGCGGTAATATCGGATGAGCTGAATCACGCATCCATTATTGATGGGGTAAGGCTTTGTAAAGCTTCAAGATACCGCTATAACAATAATAATATGGAAGATTTAAGACTTAAGCTCATTGAAGCCAAGGAAAATGGTGCGAGAAGAATTCTTATTACGACTGATGGTGTTTTTTCCATGGATGGCACTATTGCCCAGCTTGATAAAATATGTGATTTAGCTGATGAATTCGATGCCATGGTTCATCATGATGACTGTCATGCAACTGGTTTTATGGGTAAAAATGGAAAAGGCGTGCATGAATATTGTGGCGTTATTGATCGAGTAGATATTATTACTAGCACCTTCGGTAAAGCCCTTGGTGGTGCCTCTGGTGGATTCACATCGGGTCGAAAAGAAATTATTGATATGTTAAGGCAACGTTCTAGACCATACCTGTTTTCTAATACGGTGGCGCCAAGTATCTGTGCCGCCACTCTTGAAGTAATTGAGATGCTTACTGAGTCAACAGCCCTAAGAGATAAATTGGAAGACAATACCCATTATTTTAGGAAGGGTATGCGAGATGCTGGTTTTGCTATCGATGAAGGAGATCATCCTATCGTTCCAGTGATGTTAGGTGATGCAAATCTAGCACAAAATATGAGTAAAAAACTATTAGACGAGGGGATTTATGCTATTGGATTCTTTTTTCCTGTTGTGCCTAAAGGAAAGGCGCGTATAAGAACTCAAATATCAGCAGCACATAGCAAAGAAGATTTAGATAAAGCAATTAAAGCTTTTACTAAGATATATCAAGAATTACAAAATTAATATTTTTAAGTAAGAGATATTTTTTGTAATTGAGGTTCAACCTGATTGAATAAGTTATTTAGAAATTGATTGGTATCCTCTGGGAAGTCTATAGGTTTAAAATAGGAATTTACTAATGTACATATGTGATTTTGTTCGCTTGAATTGCTAAATTTCTCCTCCACTGAGGTAACTTTATCCTCATCATCAACCGAAAAGATATTTTGCTGAGCCCATACACTTCCATCAACTCCTTTGATGTCAAAACCAATAAAGGCTGTTTGATCTTCTAACACATAAGCTGCAGCTCTTCCAACAGCATCAGCATTGTATTTTTCTACCAAAAAATTTACAAAATAAATCTCTAATTCCTCAGCAATACCTTTACCACCATTCACCTCGGGAAACATACCTGTATATAAAAGGTATTGATTTTTTTCGTCACAAAAAGTGATAACTTTATTCACAGCCTGATGTTCTAATACAATTTCTCGATATTTTTTAGGAAATGTACTTTTTAAATATTCAAATGCTTTAACCATTAATTTTTTTTCTCCAAAATTTAGGTAATATTAATTTAAGATTCATAGTCATTTATGACTCCTTTAGAAAGGTGCACTTCTCTTAAAAAACAAAGCAAACCAATAATTAAACAAGTCATAGCAATTACAAATAAAATAGCAAGGTATCTTTCAAGATCTACTAATACCTCTACGGTAATAAAAATCATAGCTATCAATAAACTAATAAATAATGCAGCGATAGTGGTAAATGCAATTGCCCAGTGTGTCCATTTTGCACGACACTTTAACAAGGCTAGCTCATTTGTATTTTTTTTTACCTGATTTTTTTCTTTACATTCTCTCAATACCCTATGTCTATCAACAATTCGAGAGAGGCGATTTGCCATTACAGTAATAATTGCTCCAAGTGCTGTTAACAAAAAAGCAGGAGCTACTGCCATCTGAATAATTTCAACAAAGTCCAACATTTATGAAATCCTAAATGGTAAATAAATAAATCATATTGAATTGTAACATTTACAATTCATCAGATTAGTTAAAAAAACCTAATGATATTTAAATCGGATTATACGCTGTGATATGATTCGAATAATTATTTCCGATGAATATCAAAAATTTTCAGTTGTTTATGCTTTATAAATTTAATTTTTCAAACAATCCAATTGATGCTGTAGCAATTCTATTTTTAACTACAACAATTCTTTTATCACCTTTTTATATATTCTCTAGTGGAGTTGCTCAGCCATCACATTACATAATGGCTCTTTGTGCCCTTGCACTAATGGCTTTGAAAAGAAATGATTTTACTAATTTATTAAAAAAACAAAAAATCTCAATAATTTTTTTATTACTTATTTGCACAATAAATTTGGTTCACGGACTTAATTCTCATGCGATAAATTTTTTCATAAATTCAGCATATTGGATTTATAACTTCATTATTCTCTTTGGAGTGATTTTAATTGCTAGCGAGACAAA
>CACEEB010000036.1 GCA_902558495.1 uncultured OM43 clade bacterium
ACCAGGAGGACATTGATTGATATCAGCTTTTCCCTCTGAAATAGCCTTTGCATAGGGTTTGCAGCCAGAAAAATCACACTTACCGCATTGGGTTTGTGGGAGTATGTCATTAATTTTTTCAGTAATATCATCAAGCATGCTGAAATAATAATGGTTTTTTTAAAAAAAAGCATTGCGGATGAAATTTTATATTTAAAGTATAATTGTCCGGATACATTAGTAACTAGCATTAACTTACACACAAATTTGATTATTGGTTTAAAAAATATATGGAAGAGTGGCAAGAAGGTGAAATTATTGAAAATAAGAAATGGACAGAAAACCTTGCTTCCTTAAAAATAAAAGCAAACATTAATCTTCATAAAGCTGGACAATTTACTAGACTTGGCCTAAAACATGGTAATAATCTAGTAACCCGTTCATACTCATACGCTAGCGCTCCACAAGATGACCTACTTGAAATCATTTATGTAAACATTCCTAATGGTATATTTTCACCAAGATTACATCAGTTGAAGCGTGGGGATAAGATTTCAGTAATGAGTCAGGCAATAGGTTATTTCACTTTGGACGAAATACCTGATGGAAAAAATTTATGGATGTTAGCCACTGGAACAGCACTCGGTGTATTTTTGTCAATTTTAAAGACTGCATTACCCTGGAAAAGATTTGAAAAAATTATATTAATACACGGAGTACGTTACGCAGAAGAATTGATTTATCAGGACTTAATAAGTGACCTAAAAAACAAATATTCAAATCAATTCGAGTATTTAAGCTCCGTTACCAGAAGCAGCATTGAAAACTCTTTTAATTTCAGAATACCCGAAGGACTTCAATCAGGAGCATTTCAGAAACGTACGCAAATAGAGATAAACACAGACTCACAATTTATGATTTGTGGAAATCCTGAAATGATCAAAGAAACTACAGAGGTATTAAAAAGTTTTGGTCTTAATAAAAATCGAAGAGCAAAGCCTGGAAATATTACGGTAGAAAGATATTGGGTGTGATAGTCATGACGTTAAATTTTTAATCAGTCTATATAACTTTACATTTTTGAGTATATAGGTCCACTTCCTCCTTCAGGGGGAACCCAGTTTATATTCTGCTTTGGATCCTTGATATCACAGGTTTTACAGTGAATACAATTCTGACCATTTATTTGTAATTTAATTGAATCGTTATCCTTGATAATCTCGTAAACCCCTGCAGGACAATACCGTTGTTCAGGTGAATCATATTTTGGGTAATTATGTTTCGTAGGTATATCCTCATTCAATAATTGAAGATGGCAAGGTTGGTTCGCATCATGCCCAATATTACTGAGACTTATTGAATTTAATTTATCAAAAGTGATAATATTATCTGGCTTAGGATAAGTAATCGATTTAGCTTTTTTAATATCTATTAATGTTTCGTGATCGGCTTTTCTGTGATGAAGGGTCCATGGCAGATATAATCTAAAAGAGGCTAACCACATTTCCATACCCCCAAAAATCATACCTAATCGAGTTCCAAATTTTGCTATTAATGGCTTAATATTTCTTACTGCATACAGATCGCTCCAAACCCAAGAACCTCTCATTCTCTCATTGTATTTAACTAGCAAACTATTTTTAATTGTTTCAGGATGTATAATTGCTTCCACAACAGCCTCTGCTCCCAACATCCCAGATTTCATTGCATTATGAGTGCCTTTAATCCTTGGTACATTAACCATTCCAGCACTACAACCAATAAAAAGACCACCTGGAAAAGCAAGATCAGGCCATGACTGGATACCTCCTTCGTTAATGGCTCTAGCTCCATAACTTATTCTCTCAGCACCAGCCAATAATTTCTTAGTCCTAGGATGTGTTTTAAAACGCTGGAATTCATCAAATGGGGAAAGATAAGGATTGGAATAATCAAGGTGGACTACAAAGCCTAATGAAACATAATTTTCACCATAGTGGTATGTAAATGAGCCACCCCCAGTATCATCTTGTAAAGGCCAACCAAGACTATGTTCTACAAGACCAGGTTCATGGTTTTCCTTTTTTACGCGCCATATTTCTTTAAAACCAAGCCCATATTTTTGTGGGTCACTATTTTTTCTTAGAAGTAATGTTTGTTCTATTTGTTTAGCTATAGATCCTCTAGTGCCCTCAGCTACTAAGGTATATTTGGCATGAATTTCTATACCGGGTACAAAATTAGGAGTTTCATGGCCTTCAGCATCTCTTCCCATATCACCGGTAAGGATACCAATGAGTTGATTTTGGTCATTAAATAGGGGTTCTTGGGCAGTAAAACCTGGATAAATTTCAATACCGAGATGTTCTGCTTCTTTTGAAAGCCAATTACTCAAGTCTCCCAAACTAGCAATATAGTTATCCTTGTTACTCATTAAAGGAGGTATAAGGATTTGAGGAATTGTAATATGACCCTTTTCACTCAATAAATTAAAAGTATCTTTTTTTACCTTTGTATTAAGGGGCGCACCTTTTTCTTTCCAATTTGGGATGAGTTCGTCGAGAGCAACTGTATCAATAACCGCTCCCGATAAAATATGAGACCCGACTTCTGTACCCTTTTCAACAAGGCAAACTGAAATATCTTTTGTCTCTTTTTTGGCAAGTTGTTTAATTCTTATAGCAGCAGAAAGGCCTGAGGGCCCCCCACCAACTACTAAAACATCATATTCCATCACATCTCTTTTATTCATAAGAACCATCTCAAACAATTAAAGGAAGATCGATTTGATCACTTCTTTGGATACCCTTTGTCATATCCGTACACATCTTTAGAAACTGTCGGACTCCATTGGTTTGATATTTATTTTTGGACCACAAAAAGTTGAAATAACGATCTAACTTAACGTTTCTAACCTCAAGCGCGATAAGGCTCCCTGTTTTTAATTCATCTTTTAAAGCAAGCCTGGAGATACATCCTATTCCAACACTAGATTCAACTGCACGCTTTATTGCCTCCGTATGTTCTAGCTCAAGTTTAATATTTATTTTACTTTGTTTATTTTTAAAAACACGATCAAACGTTTCACGCGTACCGGAACCTTTTTCCCTTAAAACCCATGACTCTTTAAGCAAATCCTCTAATGAAACATTTTTTTTGTTTATTAATGGATGACTTGGTCCGCAAAATATTACCAGCTCATCCGCTATCCAGGGTTGAATTTTTAAATCAGGGTGATCACAATCCCCCTCAATCATACCTATGTCTAATTCATGAGATAAAACTTTTTTGATAATGGTTTCCGTATTTTGAACTTGCAATTTTATGTGGCTCTCTGGAAAATTTTGTAAAAATTTAGCAACTAATAAATTGGTGAGATAGTTTCCAATAGTTAAAGTTGCACCTATATGCATATCACCAGAAACAGCATAGCCTGCGAGTTCTGATTCAATTTCCTTTGCCCTATCAATTAACTCAAGCGCTTTTGGTAATAATTTACACCCAGCATCATTTATGCTTAATGATTTACCAATACGATCAAATAATTTGACACCAAATTGACGCTCTAATTCACCCAGTGAGGTGCTTGTTGCCGACTGAGATAAGCATAAGAGATCTGCTGCTTTAGAAACACTTTCTAATCGGCT
>CACEEB010000037.1 GCA_902558495.1 uncultured OM43 clade bacterium
ACTCTTGTTGCAACCTTAGCCGTATATTTAAACGCATTGACTGGTAAAGGTGTCCACGTAGTAACTGTAAATGATTATCTCGCCAAAAGAGATGCAGAATGGATGGGTAAGTTATATAACTTTCTTGGTCTTGAAGTAGGTATCAATTTATCGCGCATGCCAGGTGAACAAAAGAAACTTGCATATAACGCAGACATTACCTATGGAACCAATAATGAATTTGGTTTTGATTATTTAAGAGATAACATGGTTTACACAACAGATGAAAGGGTCCAGCAACCTCTATTCTTTGCGGTAGTCGATGAGGTTGATTCTATTTTAATTGATGAGGCAAGAACTCCCCTAGTGATTTCAGGACAATCCGAGAATAAAACTGATTTATATCTAAAGGTTGACAAATTAGTTCCTCAATTAAAGCAACAGGATAAAGAGGATGCAGATGGTGATTTTTGGATTGATGAAAAGGCACACCAAGCTATATTGTCTGAAAAAGGGCATGAAAGAACTGAAACGATGCTAGTTAAAATGGGTATTCTAGAGAAAGAATCAAACCTTTATGATGCATCTAACATCAACCTGCTTCACCATGTTAACTCTGCCTTAAAAGCTCACTATCTTTTCATTAAAGATAAAGATTATGTTGTTAAGGATGGTGCTATAACCATTGTAGATGAATTTACTGGACGAATGATGCCTGGAAGAAGGTGGTCTGATGGACTGCATCAGGCGGTAGAGGCTAAAGAAGGAGTGGTTATTCAAAAAGAAAATCAGACTATGGCGAGTATTACTTTCCAAAATTATTTTAGGATGTATTCAAAGCTGGCTGGAATGACCGGAACTGCTGATACTGAAGCAGAAGAATTTAACCAAATATATGGTCTTGAAACTATCATAGTCCCTCCTCATCGTCCGACCATCCGAAAAGATAATATGGATAAAATCTATCGCACCTCACAAGAAAGATATGATGCGGTCATAAGTGATATTAAAGATTGTAATAAAAGGGATCAACCGGTTTTAGTTGGAACAACCTCAATTGAAAATTCGGAATTAATTTCTAAGCAACTGACAAAAGCGAAATTAGATCATCAGGTATTAAATGCTAAACAGCATGAAAAAGAAGCTCATATTATTAGTCAGGCAGGACAACCTGGGATGATTACTATCGCAACTAATATGGCAGGCAGAGGAACAGATATTGTCCTGGGTGGAAATATTGATCTACAGATTGAAAATACAAAGAACAATCTAAAACTTGATGAGAAAAAAAGAAATAAACAAACAGCTGAGCTCACTGATGCTTGGAAAGACAGAAACAAAAAAGTTTTGGATGCGGGCGGGCTCCATATTATTGGGACAGAGAGGCATGAGTCAAGAAGGATTGATAATCAATTACGAGGAAGGTCTGGAAGACAGGGTGATCCAGGATCTAGCGCATTTTATCTGTCATTAGAGGATTCTTTGTTAAGAATTTTTGCCTCTGAACGCATAGCTTCTATTATGGAAAAACTTAATATGCCAGAAGGAGAGGCAATTGAGCATAAATGGGTTAACAAATCTATTGAGGGAGCTCAAAGAAAAGTAGAGGCGAGAAACTTTGATATCAGAAAACAACTTTTAGATTATGATGATATTCCAAATCAACAGCGTAAGGTTATTTATGAGCAAAGAAATGATATTTTAGATAATAGTGACCTTAAAAATACTGTTGATGGAATTACTGGCGATGTTCTTGAGCAAACCATTTATGAATATATTCCTCTTGAAAGTATTGAAGAAATGTGGGATGTGCCTGCATTAGAAAAAAGATTACAAGCAGACTACGCAATAAAAATCAGCATTAAAGACTTGTTAAAAAAAGATCCCAATATTGCAGTAGAGGATATAGCAGCTCACATTAAAAAAATAGGCTTAGGTCAATATCGAGAAAAAGAAAAAATGGCTGGTAAAGAAGCACTTCAGCATTTTGAAAGATCAATCATGCTGCAAATTTTTGATCATCATTGGAGAGCACATTTATCCTCCCTTGATAATCTAAGGCAGGGTATACAGCTAAGAGCATATGGTCAAAAAGATCCGAAACAAGAATTTAAAAAGGAAGCTTTTGGACTATTCGAGCAACTCCTTGAAACAATTAAGTTTGAAATTACAAGAGTTCTAATGCTTGTTATCGTAAAAGATGAGGATGAAGCAAAGAAAATAGATAAAAAAAATCAACAAGCCTTGGAAAGTTCTCACTCTAAAGAGTCAGATTCTCAAAATGAGAAGTGTTTGAATAATATACATGGTGAGAGAAAAATAGGTAGAAATGAAGTTTGCCCTTCTACTGGTAAAAAGTATAAGCATTGTTGCGGAGCTCTAAATTAGATGAGTAACGAAAGCCAGAATATTGAATCTCCATGCGTCGGAGTTTGTCAGTATAACGAAGAAGAATTCTGTGCTGGATGCTTTCGAAGTGCTAAAGAAATATCTGAATGGGCAATGATGTCGAAGGAAGAAAAGCTTAAAGTCATCGAGATATTACCCTCAAGAATGGAAGACTTATTTTAAGATTTACCTTTGTACTCGCAATGTTCAAAGATTGCACATTCGTTACATGTAGGTTTTTGCGCTTTACATACATACCTTCCATGCAAAATTAAAAGATGATGGGCATCCACAAGAAATTCCTTTGGGATCAGTTTTGTAAGTTTTTTTTCTACTTCTAGTGGATTTTTCCCTGGCCCCAGATTAATTCTATTTGCCAACCTAAATATATGGGTGTCCACTGCTATGACAGGATCCCCAAAAATAGTATTTAATATGACGTTGGCTGTTTTGCGACCAACACCCGGTAAACTTTCTAAAATAGTGCGGTCGTGAGGTACTTTACCTGCATAATTTGTTTCAATAATCTTGCTTGTTAAGCTTATATTTTTAGCTTTATTTTTATAAAGACCTATTGTTTTTATGTACAACTCTATTTCATTTATAGGTAACTTACTAAGTTCTTTTGATGACCCTGCGACAGAGAATAATTTTTTAGTTGCTTTATTCACTGAAGTGTCAGTTGCCTGTGCAGACAATATAACTGCAATCAATAGTTGGAAAGGCGATGAGTAATTAAGCTCTGTCTTTGCATTCGGAATAGATTCTTTTAAGGTCGAAAATATGGCTCTGCGTTTTTCTAAATTCATTTCTTTATTCTTGCCATTGCATCTGCAATAGCTTGCCTTTTTTCTTTAGAGGAAACCATAAGTTTCCGGTTGGCTTTTGTTTCTTCCTTTGTTCTTTCTATCCTGTGATTTCTAAACTCAAATCTTCCTCTTGCGATGTCAGATTTTCGCTTCTTTTCAATTTCATTTTCTTTAATTTTTAAGGGCTCCATTTCTATACAATCAACAGGACACGGCTCGACACAT
>CACEEB010000038.1 GCA_902558495.1 uncultured OM43 clade bacterium
CATGCGTTATTGAATCAGAGGGAATGGTTATTGAGGTGGCGGGCAAGTTAAAAGAAATGACTGATAAGCTTGGCATACCTTATATTTTTAAATCTTCATTCGATAAAGCCAACAGAAGTTCAAATAAAACGTTTAGAGGATTTGGTATTTCCGAAGGGTTAAGAATTCTCCAAGAGGTTAAGCAGCAAATCGATGTCCCTGTTCTTACCGATATTCACACCGAAGATCAAGTTGAGGAAGTTGCAAGTGTTGTTGATGTGCTTCAAACACCAGCCTTTCTTTGCCGTCAAACAGATTTCATTACTTCAGTAGCTAAATCAGGGAAACCAGTGAATATTAAAAAAGGTCAATTTTTAGCACCTCAGGATATGATCCAAGTAGTTGCTAAAGCAAAGGAAGCTAATGGAGGAATCGATAATATTATGGTTTGCGAGAGAGGGGTATCTTTCGGATATAATACTCTTGTTTCGGATATGAGAAGCTTGTCAATAATGCGAGATACCGATTGTCCTGTTGTGTTTGACGCTACCCATTCAGTTCAACAACCAGGCGGAAAAGGCGATCGAAGTGGTGGTCAAAGTGAATTTGTACCTCTTTTAGCCAGAGCTGCGGTATCGAGTGGTATATCAGGTATTTTTATGGAAACCCATCCGAATCCAAAAGAAGCATTATCGGATGGCCCAAATGCAGTTCCACTCAATCAAATGAAAGAATTACTTGAAACACTCAAAGAGCTTGATATTATCGTGAAGTCTAAAAATTTATTCAGCTAGGAAATATAATGGGGATTATAAAAAATATTAAAGGTCGAATGGTTATCGATTCCAGAGGTAATCCAACGGTTGAGGCTGATGTATCGTTGCAAGACGGCTCTCTTGGAAGAGCATCTGTTCCATCTGGAGCTTCTACAGGAAGTAAAGAGGCAATAGAATTAAGAGATGGTAATAAAAGCTTATATTTGGGTAAGAGTGTAGAAAAAGCTGTAAATAATATTAACGGAATAATAGCAAGTAATTTAATAGGTCTTGATGCAGATGAACAAGATACCCTTGATAAGCAAATGATCGATCTTGACGGCACAGAGAATAAAGCAAATCTTGGTGCAAATGCTATTCTTGCTGTTTCTATGGCATGTGCTCATGCATCAGCAATTAGTAAAAAACAACCATTATTTGAATATTTAAATAACGATGGAAAGTATACCCTCCCTACACCTATGATGAATATCATCAATGGAGGGGCCCATGCAGCTAATAATATCGATATTCAAGAGTTTATGATCATTCCAGCTGGGAGGCCAAATTTTTCGGAAGCTATAAGATGCGGTGCTGAGGTATTCCATGCACTTCATAACCATCTTTCCAAACAGGGCTTGGCAACTACTGTTGGAGATGAAGGTGGTTTTGCACCTAATCTTTCATCAAATGAGGAAGCACTAGAATTAATCATGCAAGCAATAGAATTAGCAGGCTACGAACCTGGAAAAGACGTTCTCCTTGCCTTGGATTGTGCAAGTACAGAATTTTTTCAAGATGACCTTTATAAATTAAGCTCTGAAAATTTATCGCTACATTCACATGAGATGGCAGATTATTTGGCTGCATGGTGTAAAAAATATCCTATTATTAGTATCGAGGACGGTATGGGAGAGTTTGATTGGGATGGTTGGAAATATATGACAAATGAAATAGGCAATTCAGTTCAGTTAGTTGGAGATGATCTATTTGTTACAAATCCTAAAATTATAAAGGAGGGTATTGAAAAGAGAGTTGCTAACTCAGTACTTATTAAATTAAATCAAATAGGAACCTTATCTGAAACTTTTGAAGCAATCAATTTGGCTCAAAAAGCAAACTATACTGCAGTAATATCTCATAGATCTGGAGAAACTGAGGACACAACTATTGCTGATATTGCCGTGGCAAAAAATGCTATGCAAATAAAAACTGGTTCAATGTCACGCTCTGAAAGAATTGCAAAATACAATCAATTACTTCGTATTGAGGAATATCTTGGAGAAAAAGCAAGCTATGCTGGAAAATCGGCATTTTATCAACTAGGTTTGTAAATAATTGAAAATTTTAAATTACATATTTTGGTTTCTTATTTTGTTGATTCAATACCCGCTATGGTTTGATCGCGGGGGTTGGCTGAATGTTTTTGAGCTACAAGATGAATATGACATCCAGGTAAAAATTAATCAAAAATTAAAAAAAGAAAATGGTGCGCTTTTAGCGGAAGTTAATGACCTTAAAAACGGAACAGAGGCGGTTGAGGAGAGGGCGCGTGATGACCTTGGGATGATTAAGAGGGATGAAATTTTTTTTGAGGTAATTAAAATCCAAGAATAATGATTATTTTTTTAAGCTGAGTTATCGTGCTTAAAAATTTTTAGTGGTTTATTTTTTATGGTGATGGATTTATCATCCACTTCAACTTTTAACTCAACTAAAAGTTTATATGCTGAATCTCTTTTAGAAAAATTAACAATATGCCCTACGATTTCATTATTTAAATATATTTCTTCACCATATTTTATTACTTCATCAGATTCCAAGTTAGCTTGATACATTCTTCTTTTAACCTTACCTAAATAATGGGTTCTAGCAACAATCTCTTGACCGGTATAACAACCTTTTTTAAAATTTATAGCATCCATTAAGTCCAAATTAAGTGATTGAGGGATAAATTTCCCTTGAGTTTCACTAAAAATATTTGGAATTTTAGCTTCAATATCAGAAGTATTCCAAGATATTCCATTAGATATCTCATTATTTTGGAAAATTTTACTACATATCATTTCAATTTTTTTATCATCTCCAAGCACCAAGAATCGACCATTTTCTCCTGGTAATTTGGTTATTGATAAAAGTCCTGTGGTATTTTGTTCGTTTGGATGTTGCACTGTTTCCATTAATTTTGTTGGGAAAGGCACTCCCCCCCAAATGTTTTTGAATGCTTCTTCAGCATAAGTATTGCCGTAAAAATAAAAATAAGAATACTTACTTTTTTCAATAATTACTTGTGATCTTAAAATAAACATAGAAAGTCTCTTGCGAATTTCATCACTTATTGATGATGGGCAAAAAAGGAAATAATTATCCCAAGTTTTGATAATTAAGAAAAATGCTATAAGTCTCCCTTTGGGATTACAATATCCAGCGTAGATAGCTTTATCCTTATCTAGCAAATTTATGTCATTGGTAATTTGTCCCTGAAGAAAAGCTGCAGCATCTCCCCCCCTAACAAGAATGACATCAAGTCCAGGAATTTTAATTTGCTGCTCTGACATTTTTACTCATTTTTAATTTTGCTATGATCTTATCTATAGTCACGAAACGCATTAAAAAAAATATTAAAGCTATTATTATGAAGAAATATCT
>CACEEB010000039.1 GCA_902558495.1 uncultured OM43 clade bacterium
AAAAAATCATCACAAGACTTCTTAAGAGCTTTTTTTCCTAGACTATTTATTCTTGGAATTGTTATATCAGTAATTCTTGTTGTTTTAACATTCCAAGAATTGAACATGTTACCTAAAATTCTTTCAATTTTTATATTCTTGGGATTTCTTTTAAATCTATTGGTAATAACACCGAACGTTAATAAATATAGGGACCTAGAGTTACAAGGTAATAATAGGGCAAAAAAAATATTTTCTATTCTTCATTTTTTATCTGTTTGTGTCTTTATCAGTCAATTAATTTTACTTCTGTTAATTATCTTTATATAAATGGCTAATTATAATGTTAGTGGTTTAATGACTCTTGCAGAACTTGCAAAAAAGAAGCAGCAATCTTGGTTTGTTTATATCCTACTTTGCTCAGATAGTACACTATATACAGGCATTACAAACAATATTAATAAGAGAGTAGAGGATCATAAAAAAGGTATAGGTGCTAAATATACAAAGGGTCGATCTCCATTAAGTTTAATCTGGCAAGAAAAACATCCTAATAAAAGTTCGGCAAGCAAAAGAGAATATGAGATAAAGTCTCTGACAAAAAAACAAAAATTAATCCTATCTCAAAGCTAACAATCTTAATTAGGAGAAATATGTACCATGTTTCAATGGTTTGAAAATTTAATTAATCCTTTTCCAAAGGAGCTGATTCAAACTCCACCCAAATCTTTACATAAATTTGCTTGGTCTTGTGTGAAGGATATTAAATTATTTATATTTTCTATGTCATTACTAACGGCATGTATTGCAAGTTTTGAAGCAATTCTTTATGCAGTATTAGGTATGTTGATTGACTATATGATTTCAGAAGGACCAGATCAATTCATTCAAAGCCATAAACATTTATTATTTCTTTTGGGAAGTATTCTTCTTGGTAGCACTATTTTTGTTGCTGTTCAAACGATGGTTAAACATCAATCATTGGCAGGCTCCTTTCCTATGAGAATGAGATGGAATTTTCATCGACTGCTTCTTAATCAGAGTATTGATTTTTATAACAACGAATTTTCCGGAAGAATTGCTGCGAAAGTCATGCAAACGGCTCTTGCTCTGAGAGATATGTGGTTTATATTATCTGATATTTTAATATACGTAATCGTTTATGTTGCCACTATGGTTGTGTTGGTTGGTAGCTTGAACACTCTTCTAATTTTTCCCTTTCTTATATGGTTAACTGTGTATATAACAACATTATTTTATTTTATTCCTAAATTAGCAAAGTTATCAAAAAATCAAGCTGATGCAAGATCACTCATGACTGGACGCATAACTGATGCCTATACAAATATAAATACTATTAAATTATTCTCCCATACCAAAAGGGAATCACAATATGCAAAAAATGCCATGCATGAATTTTTACACACCGTTCATATGCAAATGCGAAAAGTATCTGTTATTCAAATTATTAATCATTTTCTTAGTATGTTTCTTATTTTATCAACTACTGGAACTGCTCTTTGGTTATGGTCTAATAATCAAATTGCCATAGGTGTCCTAGCTGCTGCTTCGGCAATGTCTTTAAGATTAAATG
Source organism: uncultured OM43 clade bacterium (assembly GCA_902558495.1). Lineage (GTDB taxonomy): Bacteria > Pseudomonadota > Gammaproteobacteria > Burkholderiales > Methylophilaceae > BACL14. Next base: position 1,574 of record CACEEB010000039.1, read on the forward strand.
GAATATCACATTGGGTAATGTGGGAAATGACATCATTGTATGAACAAATTGGTATCGCTCAGGATGGTTTGAATATGCTTTCTAAAAGGCAGATTGTTGCAGACAAAATTAATGCATCAGTATTAAAAGTAAATAAGGCTCCAATTACTTTCAAAAATATCTTTTTTTCTTATGATAAACAAAATCACTTCTTTACAAACTTCAATTTACATATTAAACATGGAGAGAAAGTAGGTATTGTAGGTCGATCGGGTGCTGGCAAATCATCATTAATTAATCTACTTTTACGACTATATGAGCTAGATAAAGGCCAAATATTGATAGCTGATAAAAATATAAATGCCATTACTCAAGATAGTCTAAGATCACATATTGCAATGGTTACTCAGGATACTTCACTTTTGCATCGATCCATAAAAGAAAATATTGCTTATAGCAAACCAGATGCTAATGATAAAGAAATTATCTCAGCAGCAAAGAAAGCGCAAGCTCATGAATTTATACTAGGGCTAAAAGATCAATATAATAATATTGGGTACCAGTCCCTAGTAGGAGAAAGGGGGGTTAAGCTTTCAGGTGGACAAAAGCAAAGAATAGCAATCGCTAGAGTGATTCTCAAAAATGCACCCATTTTATTATTAGATGAAGCAACCAGTGCTTTAGATTCTGAGGTTGAAATTATAATTCAGGAGAGTTTAGCCACTCTTATGCAAGGTAAAACTGTAATAGCAATAGCCCATAGATTATCAACTATCGCAGCGATGGATAGATTAATCGTAATGGATAACGGAGCCATTTTAGAAGAAGGTGATCACAAAACACTAATCAAAAAGAGAGGCTTATATTATCAATTATGGCAACATCAAAGTGGAGGATTTATTGGAGACGATTAAAAAATAAAAAATTATTTATATATCTAGTAAGAAAAAATCAAAATTATTGCTTTATTTTCATTAATCTATATACTTCGACATCTCAAAGATTGTCATATGCCTTGTTTTTTTGCCAGTCTTACACCGCAATTTTACAAGGATATCGATGTCATTTAAATCGTTAAATCTCAATAGCTCTATACATAAAGCAGTCAAGGAAGCAGGCTACGAGATCCCTACCCCAATCCAACTTAAGGCAATTCCAGAAATACTTCTTAACCGACATTTAATGGCCTCAGCACAAACTGGGACTGGGAAAACTGCAGCATTTGTCCTACCTATTTTAGACAAGCTTTCAAAAGATATATCGCAATACCGTGGGCCAAGAGTTCTAATAATCAGTCCTACTAGAGAGCTTGCCAGTCAAATAACAGAAAGTATTAAAAAATATTCCCGTTATTTAAAAATTAATTCCATCACTATTACGGGGGGTATATCTTACTCTTTACAAAATAGAATGTTTAAAAAACCAATAGATATTTTGGTAGCGACTCCTGGTAGATTACTTGATTTATTTAAACAAAGAAAAATTAAATTTTCTGATTTAGATACGATGATTTTAGATGAGGCAGATCGTATGCTTGATATGGGTTTCATACCTGATATAAGAAAGATTTATAATGCAACATCCAAAAAACAACAAATGCTTATGTTTTCTGCTACTTTTGATAGTCCAA
>CACEEB010000040.1 GCA_902558495.1 uncultured OM43 clade bacterium
TTCACATACATGGAAAATTGGTGCAACTGTTGAGCACGCAAAGTTTGGAGTTGGTATAGTTACTGGATATGAGGGAAATGATAACGATCTTAGAATACAAATTAATTTTCAAGATCAAGGAATTAAATGGCTTGCAATGGAGTATGCAAAATTAATTGAGTTATAACATCAATTTATTTAAAAATTGCTTTGAAAGTTATGCTTTGCAATGCAAAAGTAGATGCAATGAATATGGCCATCAAAATGATGGTCGAAAAGCTCAGAAGAAAAGAAATAAGCGTTGATTTTGCACCCCCAAATAATGATAAAGTCATTGACACTGCAAAGACTAGAATCAAGAAAAGAAACATAATGCCAATAAGAGCAAGTGCTATCTGAAATAGATACATCAAGCTTGCGGCAAAACTAGATTTAATCGATTTAATAAAACCATAATTTTTAAATACTATAAGAAGTGGAGAAAACCAAGTCATCATCATGAAAGGTATGGCCAACACCATAAGTTTTGATAGAATTCCAGAAAAATCACTTATCGTATATTGATGCTCTTGATTTTTTTGTGAAACTTCAACTAATGAGGCAATATCACTCCCAAGTAATGAACTAAGAAGAATGGCGTAAAAAAAGGAAAAAAGGCCAACCAATAAGATGGAGCTAATTTTTGGCTTAATCATCTCAGCACACTGCTCAAATGAAAACAATTTTTGTTCAGCCATTGATTTGTAATAAAAAATAATAAATATCGTAAGAAATGGCCATAAAAATATTGAAAATAAACCCACAAATTGCATTCCAGGTATTGCTGGGAGAATCATATACATTGCCAAATAAAGCATTCCAAAAAAAATAGAAATTTTTAGAGACTGTCTTACGAGAAATATACTTTGTAAAACCCAACTCCTGGTTTGTAAAAAAAGATTTATCATAATCCTTTGAATGACTGTCTTTTGATTAAAATATTTTTAAAATGTTTAGGATCCTTAATAGTAATACTCTCTCCCTGCCTAATATTATGAAAGTCATATAACCTTGACAACCAAAATCTAAATGCAGCAAGTCTAAGGTGTGTGGGTAATGCCTCCACCTCATCGCCTTCCAGCTTCCTTAGTGAATCATATCCCTTAATAAAGGATTTCATTTTTCCTATGTCAATTTCTCCCATATCATCAATACACCAATCATTTAACGCAATAGCTATGTCGTAAATATATTTGTCAGTACATGCATAATATAGATCTATCATCCCTGAGACCTTATCCCCATCAAAAAGAACATTATCTATAAATAAATCTGCATGAATAATACCCTGAGCTAAATTATCATCAACATTATCTTCTTGAAAAGTAAATTCCTTTTCGATAATTTTATTATCATCTTCTGATAATAAATTTGATAAATTTTCATGAGTTGTTTTTATCCATGATAAGTTCCTGGTATTTTTTCTTTTTTGTGGGAATTTTTCTGCCTTAAGATGAAAATTTGCAAGCGCCTTTCCAACTCCAAAACAATTATCTGGACTTGCATCTTCTTTTTCACTTCCATTTAAAAAAGAAACTAATAAAGCCGGTTTGTTTTTTAATAATGATAAATATTTTTCGTTTTTATTTAAGATAGGTTGTGGGCACAAAATATGATTTTTAGAAAGGAAAGACATTAAATCAATATAAAATGACAAATCATCAAATTGTGTATCCTCAAAGATAGTTAAAATAAATCTCGCATCTTCAACAACAATTAAATAATTAGTATTCGTAACGCCTGATGAAATTCCTTGAAAATCTATTAAATTACCTAGATTAAATTGCTTTAACCATATGCTTAATTCATCAAAACTGATTGAGGTAAAAACTGCCATTAAATTACTTAGATAACTAAAAAGTTAAAATAACCCATTGAGGAATAATTGCTAGCTCCATATCATCATATCTTATCCAATCAGAACCAGAGGTATCTTTATATAAATAATATGCAGGCATATTTTTAGGTGTCACTCTCATCATATACAACTGACCATTCACCCTATATTCTTCAATAAATTCACCATCCTTTTTTTTGATGGTAACTTCTGGCTCATCCACATAATTAGAATCGTAACTAATGGAAGGTGGGGGTGGGACGTCCTCTAAAATTTCGGTATCTTCCGCAAAGCTTATACTCGAAAAACCTAAAACAAAAAGGCAAATAATCCAAAACAAATTTTTCATTTCATTTCCTTAATTATGGTATATAGATTCTAACAAAATCAGACGAAGTCAGTAAGTTAATTACTAAATTCTTTTTTGGCCGAAAAATAAATACTATAAAGCATATTAGTTGTTAAAATTTGTATTATGAAAAATCTTCTATTAGTTGATGGATCCTCTTACCTTTATCGTGCATATCACGCAATGCCTGATTTTAGGAATAAAGATAATGAACCGACAGGAGTTATATATGGTGTGTTAAATATGCTAAGAAATATTCATAGTCGCTTTCCTTCTGATTATAGCGTATGTATTTTTGATGCTAAAGGGAAAACTTTTAGAAATGACATATATTCAGATTATAAAGCTAATAGACCTAGTATGCCTGAGGAATTAGCATGCCAAATAGATCCTTTAAAAAAGGCAATAGAGGCGATGGGTTGGCCAATGATTATTCAGCCTGAAGTTGAGGCTGATGACGTAATTGGAACATTAGCCAAACAAGCTAATGATGAAAATATTAGCGTGACTATCTCAACAGGTGATAAAGACCTTGCTCAACTTGTTAATGATAAGACCAAATTAATTAATACCATGACAAACGAAATCCTTGATGTTGTTGGTGTAGAAAAAAAATTTGGAGTGGGTCCTGATTTAATAATAGACTATTTAGCAATTATTGGAGATAAGGCTGACAACATTCCAGGTGTAGAAAAGGTGGGGCCTAAAACAGCATTAAAATGGCTAAATGAACATGGCACTCTTAATGAAATCATTAATAATGCAAATAGTTTTAATGGGGTAGTAGGGGATAATCTACGCTCTGCACTTAAGTGGTTGCCTACTGCCTATAATCTTATAACAATAAAATGTGATGTAAATATCAAATACTCGTGGGATGATTTTCAAAAAAAACCTCAAGATAAAGAATTATTA
>CACEEB010000041.1 GCA_902558495.1 uncultured OM43 clade bacterium
AGCTTTGGAAATATTGAAGTTACTTTGTACCACTTCAAAAATAAAATGTAATTGTTGTAATTTCATATATTAAAAAGTTATATCAATAGATCATATTATTATTAAAATAATATATGAAATTCTGTTATATTTCACCCTTAATTTACAAAAAAATATCTATGGGTATTGAATATATTTTTTCAGGCTTTATTGTCGGTGTGTTGGTTGGCTTAACAGGCGTTGGGGGTGGATCGCTAATGACACCTCTTTTAGTTCTTATGTTTAAGTTTCCTGCCGCTATTGCTGTAGGCACAGATCTCCTGTATGCAGCTATTACTAAATCGTTTGGTGTGTTTAATCATAATAAGTTAGGGCATATCAATTGGGGAATTGTTGGTTATTTAATGTTAGGTAGCTTACCTGCATCAATATTTATGAATCAATATATTCAAGATATTGATATTAGTTCATCAGACACAATTGGTTTTATAGAGATGTGGTTGGGTATAGCGCTAATTTTTACCTCAGCGGCTGTGTTGGCTCAACCGTTCATCATAAACAAATCAAAAAAAAATGAGATATACAACATTAAAAATGCAAAGATGTTTACTGTATTTCTAGGATTTCTTTTGGGGGGTATGGTAACGTTAACCTCTGTTGGAGCTGGGGCTATGGGAGTGACCGCATTACTTTTAATTTACCCTAGGATGAAAATAAAAAATATAATTGGGACAGATATTGCCCATGCAGTGCCCCTAACCTTATTTGCCGGATTAGGTCACTATACATTGGGAAATGTTGATACTATTTTATTAGTATCTTTATTAATAGGATCTATACCTGGGGTTTGGATTGGCAGTAGTCTAAGTTCAAAAATAGATGAAAATAAATTACGATATATTTTAGTTCTAATACTATTAGGCGTTGGTATTAAATTAATTTTAAATTAAGGTTTTTAGATAATGTATAAATACGATGCAGTTGATCAAAGATTGGTTGATGAAAGAGTTAATCAATATGAGGGTCAACTCAATAGGTATCTTAAAAAAGAACTTTCTGATGAGGAGTTTAGACCATTAAGACTCCAAAACGGTCTATACATTCAACGTCATGCTCCCATGTTACGAGTTGCAATTCCCTATGGTCTTCTTTCCTCAAATCAGCTTCGTAAATTATCTGTGATTGCTGATACATATGATCGGGGATACGGTCACTTTAGCACGCGGCAAAATATTCAATTCAACTGGCCTAAACTTGAAGATACCCCAAAAATATTGAGAGAATTGGCTGACGTTGAAATGCATGCTATCCAAACATCTGGAAACTGTATAAGAAATATCACAACTGATCAATTTGCAGGGGTTACCCCCGATGAGATTGTAGATCCCAGGCATATAGCTGAGATTATAAGGCAATGGAGTACCTTTCATCCTGAATTCGCATTATTACCTCGAAAATTTAAAATTGCTATCACAGGATCAAAAAAAGATCGCGCAATCGTTCAAGCACATGATATCGGCTTAGAATTTTTTACTGATATAAATCAACAAATGGCAATAAAAGTCTGGGTTGGTGGTGGCTTAGGACGAACTCCTATACTTGGTTCTGTTATTAAGGAGAAATTATCATGGGAACATATACTCACTTATTGTGAGGCAATACTTCGAGTCTATAATCTGTACGGCCGAAGAGACAATATGTATAAAGCTAGAATCAAAATTCTAGTTAAAGCCTTAGGCATTGATAAATTTCGTGATTTAGTAGAAAAAGAATGGGAATTTATTAAAAATGGTCCAAATACAATAGATAACTCTGAATTAAATAGAGTAAAAGCTTTTTTCACAGAACCAAATTACATCAAAGATACAAAGAATGATCTTGAGTCACATATCCAAGATAAATCATTCTCACAGTGGCTTTCAAGATGTACTCAATCGCATAAAAAGAAGCATTATAGGTCGGTAACTTTATCACTTAAATCAAATCATCAAGCCCCTGGTGATGCAACATCTAAACAAATGCAATATGTCGCTGACCTTGCAGATGAATATAGTTTTGGTGAAATACGAGTATCGCATGAACAAAACCTAATTCTTGCTGATGTTCATGAAGATAATCTATATGAATTATGGAATAAAGCAAAGAATCTAAATTTAGCTACACCTAATATAGGGCTCATTACCGATATTATTTGTTGCCCTGGTGGCGATTTTTGCTCATTAGCCAATGCCAAAAGTATCCCTATTGCCGACTCGATCCAACAAGTATTTGACGATATGGATTACCTTCATGATATTGGAGATATTGATTTAAATATTTCAGGTTGCATGAATGCCTGTGGCCATCATCATGTTGGTCATATAGGTATTTTGGGCGTCGATAAAGATGGAAGTGAGTGGTATCAAGTAACATTAGGAGGTAACCAAGGAAATTTTGCAAATATTGGTAAGGTTATTGGACCCTCTTTTTCTGCAGATGAGATGCCAGCAGTAATTAGAAAGATTGTTGATACATACGTGAAAGAAAGACATTCGGACGAAACATTTATCGATTGCGTCATTAGAGTCGGTTTAGAACCTTTTAAACTCATGGTGTATGGAAAAAAGGCAAATTAATATGAAATCTCAATTGATTTTAAACAATAGAATAGTTGAGGATGATTGGGAAACAATTATGCTTCCTAAGATTGATGTTGAAGTCAAAAAACAAGCCGGAAAAGTTGTGATGTTTAAATTAACTGGAGATGATTCACCTACCCCAGAGCAAGTGAATAATACTAAATTCTCCGCCTCAGGAAACGTTATTCTTCCAATGAAAGTTTTTTTGAAACATAAAGCACAACTTCAAACACGCTTAAAAAATAAGGAGATTGGTATTTGGATAGATACTCATGAAGAAATTGAAAGCTTTATTGAAGAAATTAAAGACATCAATGCCTTCCCTATTTTAGCTATACGTGTAGGTAAATTTGCAGATGGTCGAATTTTTTCTATTGGTTCACAGTTGCGAACTAAATTTAAGTATAAAAATATTCTGAGAGCTTTTGGTGATGTGCTAAGAGATCAACTATTTTTCTTAAAAAGGACTG
>CACEEB010000042.1 GCA_902558495.1 uncultured OM43 clade bacterium
ACCAATGACAAAGATTTATTAAAGACGGTTGATGCTGACAGCATTATTTTTTCACCAAATGAAAAAGATATACTCTCTTACCTACCTTTTAAACAATATGCATTACCTAAACTTGCATACGATCTTTGCGGGAAATACCGTCCTGGTCACTTTAATGGGGTAATTCATATTATCAATATCTTGTTTAATTTAATACAGCCTAAGTTTGCTGTATTTGGAAAGAAAGATTATCAACAACTTAAGCTAATCGAAAAATTTTCTGCTGAGCATTATCCAACAATAAATATTATTGGAGAAGAAACGGTAAGAGCCTCAAATTTTCTTGCACTAAGCTCACGTAATAATCTTTTGAGTGGTGAATATAAGCTAAAAGCTAATGAACTATATTTAGCTCTAAAAAAGCTCATTGAAATGGTAAAATTAACCAAAAATTTTGACGATGTTACAAAAAAAATAACTACTTCATTAAATAGTTCTGGGTGGGATGTTGAATATATTTCAGTAAGAAATCAAAGCAACCTAAAAAAACCATCGTCAAAAGATACCAAGCTAGTCGTATTAGCAGCTGCAAAATTAAATAATATTCGATTAATAGATAACATTGAATTTTGCATAGATTGATTGAACTGACTATAATGTCACGATAAATTTTTAGGAACACATACTAACAATGCAGAGAAAAATGCTCAAATCTAAACTTCATCGTGTAACAGTTACTCATTCTGAGCTTGAGTACGAAGGATCATGTGCAATTGACATAAACTTATTGAGAGCATCTGATATCAAAGAATATGAACAAATATCAATTTACAATATAACCAATGGGGAAAGATTTACAACTTATGCAATATCAGCAGAAGAAAATTCTGGCATCATATCCATTAATGGCGCTGCCGCGCACAAAGCTAATCCAGGTGATATTTTGATTATCGCGACTTATGCAGGCTATAGTGAATTAGAGTTAAATAGTTACAAACCCCTTTTAGTTTATGTTGATAAACAAAATAAAATAACAATTAGTAAAAATTCTATCGCAATGCAAGCCGCATAATTTGACCTCAGTAGCGACAATCAAAAAAAATGTTATTGAAGCCTTAGAGGATATTAAAGGTTTCGATATTATCGAACTAGATGTTAGAAAATTAACTTCTATTACTGATTATATGATCATAACAAGCGCTAGCTCAACTCGACAAACAAAAGCTTTAGCCAATAATGTTCACGATAAAATGAAAGAATTGAATGTAGAAATTGTTGGAATAGAGGGTGAAGGTGAAGGTGATTGGGTATTGGTTGATATAGGAGATATTATTGTTCACATAATGACTCCCACAACTAGAGCATATTTTAATCTAGAGGAATTATGGTCAAAATCATAGTTTGCAAATAGATTGTTTAAAATAAAAATCATTTCCGTTGGAAGTAAAACTGATAAAAATTTAAAGGAATTGATCGATAGTTATTCCAAAAAAATAAGTAATCAGTTCAATGTTGATTGGATAAATATTAAGGCCGAAAAAAAATTTGATTCAACATCAAAAAAAAAGGAATACGAAGCTAAAAAAATAACAGCATACATTGAAAATTCTTTTGTTGTTGCGATGGATGAGAATGGTCAACTATGTGATTCGAAAGAATTTACTAACAAGATGACAGGATGGATTCGTAACTACCCATGTATAACTTTTATAATTGGTGGTGCCGATGGTTTACACAAAACTCTATTAGATGAAGCAAATTTTATTTTAAGTCTTTCACGAATGACTTTTCCTCATCAGCTGGTAAAATTATTCTTATCAGAACAACTTTATAGGTGTTCAGCAATTTTAAATAATCATCCCTATCATCGTGAATAAAATATTTAGTAATAGTATTGTTTGGATAAGAAGAGATATCAGGCTTCATGATCATGCAGCCCTTCATTTTGCCTTAAAGAGATCAAAGAATGTGTATTGTGTGTTTATTTTTGATGCAGATATCCTCAATGACCTTAAAGAAAAGGAGGATAGACGTATTGAGTTTATCTGGGAATCACTTAAAGAAATTAAGTATGCCCTGAATAAATTAGGCTCTGACATTATTATTAGGCATGGACGCCCAAAAGATTTGATCACTGATATTGTTAGAGAGAAAAATTGTGAGGCATTATTTTTTAATAAAGACTATGAAAAGTATGCCATAACAAGAGATGACGATTTATCAAATCATTTATCGAGAGAGAATATAATTGTTGAATCATTTAAAGACCAAGTTTTATATGAGAATAGGGAAATACTTACTCAATCAGAAAACCCTTATACCGTTTTCTCGCCTTACAGAAATAACCATTTAAAAAAATTAGCTCATGATGGAATCCCAGAATATGATTGTGAAATAAACAAAGAAAATTTTGCGAAATTTAAAGACCAAGATATTTTATCTCTAGAAAGTATGAATTTTAAAAGAACCGACTTAAAGAGCTTAAAAATCCCAACAGGAACGTTAGGTGGGAGAAAATTGCTGGTTG
>CACEEB010000043.1 GCA_902558495.1 uncultured OM43 clade bacterium
GGCTGTCATATTTTGGAATTGGAGTCCCTTTATCTGAACCCACACCCACGAGCAACCAATCATTACCTCCTTGAAATTGACTTAAATCTCTTGTGTTAAATACATGCAACTTTGGAGCTTCTTCACCATCGGTGAAATATATCACTTGAGCGGATTCGGGAAAACTTCTTATTAGCCGCGCAAGATTAACCATTGACTCTCTAATTCTTGTATTTCCTGACCAAGTAGATCGCCAATCTAAGTTATCGATTGTACTGTTTATTACACTAAAGTTTTTACAAACTTCAATAGGAGTATAAGTTGCAGCAACACTTACACCAGCAAACATGCCAATACTTACTTTTGATTTGCATGGAAGTCTTTCAAGTAAATTACTTATCATAGATTTTGTGAAGTCAATTCTTGAAACTTCTTTGTTTTCTATTAACATATCCTTGGTATTCATACTTTGTGATATATCAACAATAAAAATGTAATTAAAAATATTTTTCGTAATTGGTATTGAAGGATTATATAAAGCTACTGACAAACAAATAAAGGTAAGCAATAAAAGGAGATTAGAACTATTTTTAAACTTCTCTAGAAATCTCATCACGGTAAACCAATTGGAATATTACCCATTATTAATCCTGGGGAATCTGAATCTCCTACTCCAGGTGCATCTTCCTCAGGAAGCATCCTCAAAACTCTATCAAGATTATGTTTTGCATCCCAGTGATTATGGTCAAGCTTTAAAGAGGCAATATAAGATTTTTTCGCCTGAAGAAAAAAATAATTGGCTTCATCGCGTACATTCGGATTTGGGCCATTAATGATTAATGCTCTTTTAAAAAAAATATTACCTAAGTTAAAGTGAATAGCAGATTTTTGAAGATCGTTTGATTCGCTTAACAAATTATTAAATAAGATTCTAGATTCTTTAAACATTTCGTTTTTTGCAAGCCAATATGCAGTGGAAAATCTTGATTCAAAACTTTGAGCAAAGACTTCTGTTGACTCTCCTTTACTAACTGTTTTATTGAATTCATTTATTTTTTTAATATTAAAAAAAGATGAAGCTAGTAAATATAAACTTATTAAAGCAAGGAATATTGCAATATAAGTAATTTTTTTTACTGTAAAAAATTTAAGTATTCTCATTTAAATGATTTTACCTCAAGAAGTTTTAAAATTAATAAAATACCCGTCAAAATTAAGGTCAATATAATTAATGGTAATGAATAATTCTGTCCTGGAATTCTCTCGGTATAAATAATGGGTTTTTTTTCTTTTAAACCAATATCTTTAATTGCAGTTTCAAGCGATTTAGGATCCTCAGCTTCGTATGCTTTAAAGGGTGTTTTAAAAGTTTTAAAGTAGTCATGCAGTTCTTGTTGTGGTGGAATCTGGTGTTCTTGCAATGGAACAAAGTCGTCATCAAATATACTATATCCTCCAGGCTCTCTCAGAACAATCCAATAAAGACCAATTTGAAAACGTTCAAACCAATCTTTAATTTTTTGTTGAGTATTGGCATCTATTCTACCCGCTCCATCTGATAATAAAATTATTGCTCTTGAACCAGAGTCTGCAACTTCTTTAAATAGTGCTGCACTGCTTGTTAATCCAGCACCAATATTTGTTTGAAATAATGCATTTCCAGCAGTAGCATTTACAGCAGCCTTAATTGCATCCTTATTTTGTGTCAAGGGTAAAACAAACATTGCTGAATTACTAAAAGTTACAACTCCTACCATATCATTTGTTCTTGATTCAAAAAAATCAATAATTAACCTACTTGCGGCACCTGATTTTGTCTCCCCAACTTCACCATCTGTACCAACAAATGGATCATCCATAGAAGCACTTCTATCAAGTACAAGGCCTATCTGGGCCCCCTCGCCAATGCGCTCGACAATTTTTTGATCAGAATAGGGCTCCGATAAAAGAATAATAAATAACCCAATTATTATGGAGCTTAAAATTTTCAATAAAAAACCAATCAAAAGAGATATAAAATCTTGCGGAATCATTTCATTCCAAGAATATTTATTACTATTTTCTTGAAAGAAAATAAAAGGAATAAATATAAGTGGAAGTAAAAACAATATCCAAGGATTTATGAAATTCATTTTGGGGTTTTGAATCTTTTTAATTCATTTTTTTCAATAATGAGTTTTCGCTCACAAAGTCTGCAATGAAGGGAAAAATATTTAAGTCAGTTATATGCATTGGATAGATTAATTTTTGAAGCTTTACCAAAAAAAATTAATCTTGAAAGCCTAAAAAAGTCGTTGATTTCATCTTCAATATTTCTAAACGAAGCATTCTCTTTATATAAAAGGTCTAAATTATCAAGAAAAACTGTTTTACCAAGAGAGGTATCGAGACCATGATGCAATGACTTTAAAAATTCCTCCAAATTTGCTTTG
>CACEEB010000044.1 GCA_902558495.1 uncultured OM43 clade bacterium
CACTCCAAAACAAACATCAGCTCACCGGGAGATCTTTATGGGTGAGGTACCTGAAGTTGATGATCCAAGGCATGCAGAATTTACGGAGCAAGTAAAATTGGAGCCTTTTAGAAGAGCGATGAGTGAAATTAATCCTGATCTTTGGATAACCAACCTAAGAAAAGGGCAAACAGCCTTTAGGGATGGTTTAAATATTATTTCTCAAACAAAAAAAGGGTTGTTAAAACTAAGCCCTTTTTATCATTGGCCTGATAAAAAACTAGATGTTTATATGGAAAAAAATAGCTTAATAAATGAATATGATTATTTTGACCCAACAAAGGTGGACGAAAAAAGAGAGTGTGGTTTGCATAGTAAAGAGGGTCAATAATGAATAAAAAAATAAGTCATTTGGATTGGCTTGAATCAGAAGCAATCCATATTATGAGAGAGGTCGCAGGACAATGTTCGAATCCAGTCCTTCTATTTTCTGGTGGTAAAGACTCTCTATGTCTATTGAGGATTGCTGAAAAAGCTTTTAGGCCAGGTCGATTCCCCTTCCCGCTCATGCATATTGATACCGGACATAATTATCCGGAAGTTATTAATTTTAGAGACCATAAAACTAAGGAATTAGGAGAGCGCTTAATTGTTGCATCAGTAGAGGAATCCATGGCTAAGGGAACGGTTGTTTTGAAAAGTAAGGACGAACCAAGAAATAAGTATCAATCAATAACATTGCTAGAAGCAATTGAAGAACATGAATTTGATTGCTGTATTGGAGGTGCCAGACGAGATGAAGAAAAGGCAAGAGCAAAAGAACGTATCATGAGTTTTAGGGATGAATTTGGCCAATGGGATCCAAAGAACCAAAGACCCGAATTATGGAATTTATATAATGCCAAAGTCCATAAAGGCGAAAATATACGAGCATTCCCTATTTCAAACTGGACTGAAATGGATGTATGGCAATACATAGAGCGAGAAAAGTTGGAATTACCAAGCATATATTTTGCTCACAATAGAGATATTGTTAAAAGGTCTGGGGCAATAGTACCTATAACCGAGGTTACCCCGCCCATGCCAGGAGAAAAAATTGAAAATCTTACAGTACGATTTAGAACTGTTGGTGATATTACTTGCACTGCACCTGTATTAAGTGAAGCAGACACTATTGAGAAAATTATCATGGAAACGGCATCGACTGTAATAACAGAGCGAGGAGAAACCAGATTGGATGATCAAGTATCCGATGCATCTATGGAACAAAGAAAGAAAGAAGGCTACTTTTAATGAACGATACGAATAAAAACAATACTGTTTTACGCTTCATGACATGCGGCAGTGTCGATGACGGCAAAAGTACACTTATTGGAAGATTATTATTTGATACCAAAACCATCCTAACAGATACATTAAGTCACATAGAAAAAACCTCTAAAAAAAGAGGGATGTCTGCATTAGATTTATCCTTAATAACAGATGGCTTACAGGCAGAACGGGAACAAGGCATCACTATTGATGTGGCTTATAGATACTTTAGCACTGGGACAAGAAAATACATCATCGCTGATGCCCCAGGTCATGAGCAGTACACAAGGAATATGGTAACTGCAGCATCTACAGCCCAGCTTGCAATCATTTTAATTGATGGACGCAAAGGTATGCTTACCCAAACAAAAAGACACTCATACATTGCAAAGTTATTAGGTATTAAACATATCGTTGTAGCTGTAAATAAAATGGATTTAATTGATTATGATGAAAAAAAATATCAAGAAATATGTGACACATATCGTTCTTTCGCTTCCGCTATTGAACTTAACCAGCCAGAAGTGAGTATCAATTTTATACCTATGTCAGCACTGAATGGTGACATGATAGTAGAAAGAGGAAATTCTATGGAATGGTATAAAGGTCCTGCTTTACTGGATATTCTTGAAACACTTGACACTTTAGAAAATCTAAATCAATCGTCACTTCGCCTTCCAATACAATATGTTTGTAGGCCTAGGGAATCAGAAAATAAAGAATTGCATGATTTTAGAGCATTTATGGGACGCATAGAATCAGGATTATTGAGAATAAACGACAAAATTCGAGTACTGCCATCAAATCATGAATCCTCAATCAGTGAAATTCGAATCGGAGATAAACTTCTTAATGAGGCAACATTCGAGCAATCAGTTACTGTATCCCTCCATGATGAAATTGACGTTTCTAGGGGCGATATGATTATCCATCAAAATGATGACTTATCAGCAATAAAAAGTTTTAATGCTACGATATGTTGGTTATCAGAAACAGATTTGACTCCAAATAGAACATATTTAATTATGCATACCTCAAGAACTTCTAAAGCAAAAATAGCCAATATACATCATAAGATAAATATTAATACGATTGAAAAAGAGGATGCATTGAA
>CACEEB010000045.1 GCA_902558495.1 uncultured OM43 clade bacterium
AATAATAAATTGTACTCCAAATGAGAATCATTCTCATCTAAGTATAAAGTAGCTGTCAAGTATACACTTAAAAAATATCATTCCATCCATATTAAAGTAGCCATTCTTCCTGTTTCGGTATCCCTTCGATATGAATAAAATGTATCCGCATCATTGTATGTACAATAGTTTTGAGTAATTCCATTACCATAGACAAACTGGACACCTAAAGCCTTAAGTTTTAGTTTTGCTGCTGTTGTTAAACTTAATAAAAATTTACCTTTAGATTTTTCAATAAAAGCAGAAATGCAATTTTTATCGTATTTATTAAAAAATTCATATACCTCAAGTCCCACTTCAAAATTTTCTTGACTGATACATGGACCTAGCCACACTATCAAATCATTTGAAGAGTTTATTTTTTTTATAGCTTCTTCGATAATACCCAGTCCAAGCCCTCTCCATCCAGCATGTATAGTCAACACAAAGGTCCCTTTTGTATCAGTTATTAATAAAGGTAAACAATCTGCTGTGCGGACACTACAAATAACATTTTTTTCTTTGGAATAACATGCATCCGCCTTATTTGAGGCTATTTTTCTTGGTAATTGAATTATTTTTTTTCCATGAACCTGCTTTATCCAAGATATATCGTTCGGAACGGTATCTATTAATTTTTTTATATTTAAATTAACAGAATTATGTTCGTCTCCAACATGGTGACTTAAATTAAATTTTCCAAAACTGGCACCAACGCTATAACCTCCTCTCCTTGTGGTTTGGATTGCTCTAATAAAGTTAGGGACCTTCCAATCAGGATATATAAATTCATTCATAAAAAATTAATTATCTTCTATATCTTTGGTATAAATAATTTCACCAGCAAAACCATCTTTATTCTTTTTGGGTAATTCAAGAGCATTATTAGGTTCAGCTCTAATAATCTCTAAGAGCCCTTTTATGTCATCAGGGAGAGGAATATCCCATTTCATAAACTTATTTGATGATGGGTGTATCAATCCTAAACCAATTGCATGAAGGGCCTGTCGTGGAAAATTAAAAACTTTTTTGCTTAAGTTCATCAGATAATTGTTTAAGTGGAATAATTTTTTTCATTCCATATGCAGGATCACCAACTATTGGTGATTTAATAAAACTCATATGAACTCTTATTTGATGCGTGCGCCCGGTCTCAAGATTACATCGTAAATATGTGTGCTGACCAAACCTTTCTAAAACATCATAGTGAGTAACGGACTCCTTGCCGTGTATCTTATTTACAGCCATTCTGACTCGATTAGTTGGATGCCTACCGATAGGCTCATTAACTGTTCCATTTTTCCATATTTGGCCCCAAACAATGGCTCTGTATTCTCTTTTAACTTCCTTATCTTGTAATTGTTTAATTAAATTTAATTGTGCCTTTTCATTTCTCGCAACCACCATTAAACCAGATGTATCTTTATCAAGTCTGTGAACAATACCTGCTCTGGCTAAAACTTCATTCTCAGGATAATGGAACAAGATGGCATTTAGAAGAGTGCCGCCCCAATTACCGGCAGCAGGGTGAACCACCATACCAGGTTTCTTGTTAACAATAAAAATATCCTTATCTTCATAAATAATATCAATATCTATATTTTCTGGTCTAAATTGTTTCAATTCCTCCTCTTCTTGAATTTCTATGATTAAATTCTCGCCACCAATAATTTTCTTTTTGGAAGAAATTGTTTGTCCGTCAATGGTAATATGTCCACCCTTGATCCAAGCTTGAATTTTTCCTCGAGAATACTCGGGTAATAATTTGTGAACAGCAGAATCAATTCTTAACCCATTAAGTTCAGGTGGAATTAAAATTTGTTTTTTATTAATAGTCATAATGTATAATTTTGTTTGACTATGAATATTAACATTTCACCCCTTTTTTCCGTCTTTTTATTATCAATATTTCTTTCTGGATGCGCCATCTTTGGTGAGCCAACTGAAATTGATGAAACTTTAGGTCGATCTGATAGAGAAATAGTAAAAACTGCAGAGATTTTTTCAGCAAATAAAGATTGGCAAAAAACTATTGAATTTCTCGAAAAAGCTGAAAAAAGGTTTCCAAACTCACCACTTGCTCCACAAATAAAGCTCAATCTTGCTTATGCTTATAAAAACTTTTATAGAGATGAAGAAGCTATTGCCATGCTGGATAAATTTATTATTAGCTATCCTAACCACCCAGCCCTTGACTATGCTTATTATTTGAAAGGTGTTGTAATGTTTAAAGATAGAGGTATTGTAAAAGAACTTACAATGCAAGATATTAGTGATAGAGATGTGTCTCAATTAGAGAGAAGTTTTCA
>CACEEB010000046.1 GCA_902558495.1 uncultured OM43 clade bacterium
CTGGGAATTACAATGAAAAAAACACTTATGTTATTAGCATTATCCTCCTTACCCTTGCATGCAGGTAATTTACATTCCGATAATCCTGTTCAGCAAAATTTCATGCAAAAGTATTCTGATAACAAACTTGCCTATCATCATGGAAAAAAAGATTCAAAAGCTAAAGTGTCAATTAAAGACAAGATGACTGATGTTGATAAGTGCGTTACCGCTGCTGTTAGTAAATACCCTGGACATATTTTAAGTATGGAGGCAGAAATAGAAAACGATCGTCTTATATACGAATTCGATATCAAGACTAAGGCTGGACCTGAAATTGAGATTGAGTGTGATGCAATTAAACACACGCTCCATGACTACGAAGTTGAACTGGATGGTAATGACCCCAAATTCACCGGGGCTGTCAAAATTTCAGAACAAGAGGCGAAAGATATCGCACTGGCAAAATATAACGGTAAAGTGGTGGACATAGAATATTCAATGGAGGATAACAATCCAGCATACGAATTTGATATTTATGTTAAAGATAAAGGTCATGAATTTGAAGTCGAAGTAGACGGAGTGACTGGTAAAATTCTTGAAACAGAAATCGAAATTTACGATATCGGAGCTGAATAAAGTATTTAAATGATGCCCCTTTTATTAGGGGCTCATCCAAAACTCTTCTCTTCTATCTTTCTCCAATAAACAACCAGCTCGTTTATGGCCTTCAGAATCTAGTACCAAAATATCTAGATTTAAAAATTGTATAATTAATACCGCAAATCGTGCCTCTTCACTATTATAGTCATAACCTTTCGCACTTGCGATGTTGGTTCCAGATATTGGATTAACGGAGTATTCACTCTTTTGTCTATCTGATAATTTATCCCAATAGGAATCTGTCTGATCAACAAAATTAGCTTTTCCATTAACTTGTATCTGCATTTTCTTCCTTGCGTCCCAAAATAGTAATGAACATTCAGGATGTGCTTGTAATTGTTTGTATTTTTTACTTGCATGATCGGTAAAGATAGTTAGCTGCATCTTTTTTTCATCAAAAGCTCGTGCTACCACAATCCTTTGGAATACTTTATTTTTATAAGTATTAGAGAGGACAGGAAGGCGATATGGAGATTTACGGTCTACCGCTCCTCTCTGTATAGCCTTTATTCCAGTATTAATAAATGCTGATAATTCCATAATATTTATATTTTTTTACATTACCTTAGTTTTTTAAAAAATATTTTCTCATCTACATAAAAATAGATAATAATTAAAACATGCAGAACTATAATTTTGATGAATTAATAACCCGACAAAATACAGACTCCATAAAATGGGACAAGTTTAATCATAAAACAATCCCGCTGTGGGTCGCTGATATGGATTTTAAATCTCCCCCTTGTATCACCAAAAGCATGAAGCAGCGTTTAAATCATGAAATTTATGGTTATACGCACGCCCCTGAAAATTTTCGTGAAAATATTTCCTTATACCTCCACGAACAATATCAATGGGAAGTAGACCCTGAATGGATAGTAGTGCTTCCCAGCGTAGTCTCTGCTCTATATTCTATTGGAATTAACTGCACTAACAGTGCATCCCACATCATAACGCCTAAACCGGTCTATCATCATTTAAGGATAGCTGCAGAAGATTCAGGCAGATCTTATGACGAAGCTCAGCTTGATGTAATTAATAACAGAATACTTTTAACCCAAAGTTCATTACAAAGGGTGGTTAAAAAAAATACTGATCTTCTTTACTTTTGTAATCCTCATAACCCTGGTGGAACGGTTTATAGTGAAAAAGAATTGAAAGATATTGTAAATTTTTCTGTAAAAAATAATATAACAATTTGTTCCGATGAAATTCATGCAGGTTTAGTTTTAGATGATATCCCTCACATACCAATTGCCAGAGTATCTGAAGATGCTGCCAACCAAACTATTACCCTGATGTCACTCAATAAAACGTTTAACTTTCCTGGAGCAGGACTTGCATGGGCAGTTTGTAAAAATAAGGAATTAAGAAAAAAAATCAAAATTGGCATAGGCTCATTAATTCCTGAGACCCAAATATTTGGTTATATTGCCACGCAGGCTGTTATGGATGATGGAGAAGATTGGAGGAAAGCTCTTATAAACTACCTCAAAGGTAATAGGAAGTTACTCTTAGATGAAATAGATAGTATTCCTGAATTAGCTATATATCAAATGGAAGCTAGCTATCTTGGATGGATATCATGTGAAAAGATTTTACATCAAGACCCATATGAGCTTT